>CAIYPA010000189.1 GCA_903927965.1 uncultured Bacteroidia bacterium
TCTTTTTCGAACAGGCTGGCATCGAAGATGAACCATTCGTAAATATTGGTCGCGACAAGGTGCTTTATCTCAAGGTTTTTATGGGTTATCCGTTCGCGCAGATAATATAAAACGAGTTCTTGAAATGCTTTCACGTTGATATTGTCAGTCTTGAGCATCTCTACCTTGTTGGTCGGTTTCTTGGCTTCGATAATGATTCCCACGGTCCCGGAGGCATTGTTGGTGTTGTGCACCACAAGGTCGTTACGGCCTTTGGTATTGATGTAATTGTTTGCACCGTAGTAGGTGCTTCTAAGAAATTCAGCTACGATATTTTTATGGAACTCCTCTGTTTCTGCCTCGTTGATCCTGTCCAACAGGCTGATAAGGTTGGCTTTGAACAATTCGATTTCGTTCCTGTTGGCTTTTACCTTCAGGAACGCCTTGTTCAAAGCCAAACGTGGATTAAGAAGGTTGATGACGTTCATTATGGAATTGGATATGTAACTTGGTGAATATTGGATTTAACTGTGCAAATATATGTTATTGGATTGGAAATAAAGTGTAGATGACTTTTAAAGAAAAAATTGATCTGAACTTGAAAGTGATTGTTTTTAGCAAAAAAAACATTAGCAGAGCTTTCCCGTGGCATCAGCAAGTTGTAGGTATCCTTTCTGATTTTGTTCATTTCCATTAGGCAACGACCAAAAAAAAGGGACTTTCGCCCCTTTCTTTAAAACGTCCATTCGTCCCAAAGGGATGTCTGGACGGTTTCAACTTTTGCAAGTTCCGGAAGGTGCAGTTTTTCTACTTCGGGTTCCGGTTCCGTAACCTTGAGGTACATGTAACTTTCGGCTTCGGTTATTTCCCTCACAAAAGTGACCGGTTTCACGGGGTGGATACCGATCTTCCAGCCGCCGTAAAACCTGTTGCAGAGCGAATCCATCCAGGCCACTTCGCCAACCATCCCATTCAGGCATAGGTTGATTACTGCCATCAGGCAACATGTGCGGTCTATATCTGCACCATAGAAACTGTTCATCCTGCTGATCTTCGCCGCTGCCATCAACGTCCTTCCAGAGCCGCAGGCACAATCTGCAACCCTTTGACCTTCGCCTGCCGTTCCGGTGATAATTGCCATCATGTCGCAAATGTTCTGTGGGGTAAAGAACTGCCCGTTCCTGCCAAAGGAGAGGTGCTCCATGAAGAAATCGCCCAGGCAATCGCGGAGGCCGCTGCCGTCGTTGTCCATCTCCTCTACCAGCGAAGCGAAAGCACCGGCCATCATCTGCACCTCGTTGGGCCCGTACTTTGCGATGATTTTTTGGTAGTGTTCCTCTTTGGCACCAAGGGACAAGGCACACACTGCCATTTCGAGGAAATCGGGAAAAACATGCCCCACACCGTGGCGGTCGGACAAACGGAGGAGAATTTCTGTAAATGTTTGCATCGTATCAAGTTTTAATTAATTAATTAATATTCAATGGATTTGTAATTAAATGAAAAAGGCCCCTTTCGGGGCCCTTTCTGATAGTTGTGTCACTCAGGATCAACAGCCTTCACGTTTGTGAGCATATAGTCAACTGCCTTTTGTGCCTGTGCAGCGGCCAGGACCAACACCTTGGGGTCGTTCTTGAATGTTCTGACCCAGCTCTTGATGTACGCCGCATTGTTTTCAAACGTCTCCTGCTCGATGTTGGTGATCCCGCACAGGTAAGCCGCCCCCATTTCGGCAACCAGTTCCTCCTGGCTGTAATCCTTCGAGCCAAACTGGTGGTCCTTGATGTGTTCGTGGCGGCTGAGCCTTTTCCTGTGGCCCGTGCTGTGGATCAATTCATGAAAAAGTGTCGAGTAGCACTGTTCGTCCTTGAAAAAAGTCCGTTGGTCGGGCATACAGACAAGGTCTTGCATTGGCGAGTAATAGGCAGAATCGGTACCCCATTCGATCTTTGGGCAATCGTTCCACTGGTCGATGATCTTGTCGGCGGCACCGATGGAATTGAAATCATGGTCGAAAGCCTCGGTCACGGGAACCTTCTCGGGGTCGATCCCTTCAGTTTGGGAAAGGTTGAACACCCTGTAATACCTCAGGTACGGTGTTTTCTTCACGACACCAGGTTTTTCTTCCGATTCGAGGATCTTCCAGAATACCACCATCGTCGATTTTTCGCCGGCCTTTACGTTCCCGTTCATAGCCTTCACCTGTTCAAACGTGAGGTAAAAGGGTGAGGTGAACTTCATGGAGATCAGGAGCCAGAAATTGATGCCGTTGTAGGGCCTTTTCGACACCAGGTTCCGGGGCATCCCACCTGCCGTCCGCCATGGTTTCTGCCACGGGACAACCCCTTCTTCGAGGCGTTCGATGATCTTTTGGGTAACAACTTCGTACAAATCAAACTTGTTCATGTTTTACTGCCGCTGCCTTGCGGGCTTGTTTTGGCTTCTGGCACGCCGGTTAATTTTTATTGGGCATACCAGGTTGAGCCGGGCGGATCAGGTCAAGGGTGAATGTCACTTTTCGCCCCTTTTCACTTCGGCTCCGCTCAGTGAACGGGGCTAAAAGTGACCAAACACGAAGTGCCGGAGGGTGCTGCATAGGGTTTAAAGCGGCAGCACCCGCAGGCCCTTTACCGTTCCGATCCGGCGATCAATAACTTTGCACAATAAAAAGGGTAACCAGCGCATCTTTCCCTGCCAACAGTTCCGCCAAAACCGTTTTCTGTTTATTTTTCTGTACTATTTTCTTCCAGTTTTCTTCCAGTTTATTTTCTGGAGGGGATTCTTTTTTGGTCCTTTTTTCTTGTCCCACATTCTTCCAAGAAAAAAGGACGCGCCTGTTTTTGAGGCCGTCAGGGGTACCTGAAAAACAAAAGCGGCAGCGGGGCGCAATGTTCTTTTTGCCCGCTTTTTCTTCCAAAGAAAAAGCGGAGGTGGCTTCGAAAAACCTGTCCAGTTTATTCTTGGCTAAAGCGTTAAATATCAACACCTCAAACAATGAAAATGATAAAATTTTCATTGTTTGGGTGAACGCACCCGAACTTGCCCTATCCAATAATGCAGAAAAAACCGCGATTTTTCAGGAAATATGCAGGTTTTTGCATATGTTCAAAGGTTTCAAAAGGTGCAAAAACTTGGATTTTTGGCATTGGATCAGTCCTACAAACATCAATTGCCACGATGGTTTCTGCCTATTTTTCTGCATGTTTCCATTGTGGCAATTGATACCGCTTCCCTATGTGCCTGCCGTTTGGCAGCACATGTCAGTCCTACAAAATCGGCTCTTTCCACTTTTGGGTGGAATGTGCCGATACCGCTGTGGGCAGTCCTGTTCTTGTGGGGCAATGTACAGGACCGACATTTAAATTTGTTGGGATAATCAGTAAAGGATGACTGGCAAAACATCCGGGCATATTGCCTAAAGCACCATTTTGATACTGTTTTTTCAGTATCAATTTGCCCAAAAGGCAATTTTGATACTGTTTTTTCCGTATCAATTTGGGTGAAAAGGTTGCCACAACCTTCTGTGGCAATCCTTTTTTGATGCTATAACCTTGGTGAAATAAACGTGCTACTGTTCAGGTTGATCAGGTGACCGTACTTGGTCCAGATCCTTTTGTCAACCGCGTCGCCAAAGTGTGTCGCTTCTTCCGGAAGGATGGAGTTTTTCCGCTCGGAGCTTTTGTCCTTCTCGAATTTACCGTCCTTGTCGATGACCTTGGTGTTGTTCATCGAGATAAGGGTGTACTTGCACTTGCGCCCGTTGACGATGAACTTTGGATAGCGCGGATCTTTCCCTTTTAAGATGTTCATCCACAGCAAATACTTGTCGTGTTGTGGCGGTTCCTGACCTTTGTGTACCCTGGTCTCTACGACCCATCCATGTTTCGCGAACCGGTCGATGGCCTGTTCGTTGTAGGTCTTGGAGTTCTTTGCATTGGGCTGCTTTGAATCGCCGTAACGGTCGCGGAAATAAACGATCCGTTTTGTGGGATGTGGCGCGTAATATTTGCAAACCTTGTCAACCAGGTCGTCTATCATCACCCCAGGGGTGTCCGTTTTCACAAATACTTCGTTTATCGTGCAATCGACAGGTTCGACAATTTTTGTCACAAAATTGAAGTTCCTTTCCTGCGCGACGGAAAAGAGCGCAATTTTGGATCCCCAATCCGGGACGATCTCCAGTGGCCTGTTGGGGTCACAGTCGAGGTCGAACAAACAGTTTTCGTTCTCCAATTGGGCAACGTCCCAATTGCTGTTTTCTGCCACGCCACGGATATAGCCGTCGTTGTAGGCATCATAATAGATGTGCGTTTGGCTGTCGAGATGGTAATAACAGTCTTCGATCTGGTCAACTACCCAGTTAAGGATTTCGACCATAAAGGTCAAAAGGTTCTGCTTGTCGTATTCGCGGGCAATGTACGACATCCCCAAATTCTGGATGTTGTCGAAAGCGTTCGCCAGCGTGAAAAGGGTGCCGTCCTTTGAGACAAACGGCGCGATTTTCTTTTTCAGGCGGACGGTTTCGTTCCAGATGTCCTTGAAAAGCCTTTTATCGCCTGCCTTGTGCGCTTCGATCAGTTGGAGCTGCAGCTTTACGATCCGGTTCCAGGTATCGAAAAGCGGTATGCCGGCTTCCTTCATGTAATAATCGCCATAGCGTAAGAGCCACGACTGTTCCCTGGTGTACGGCATCGAAGATACATAGCGGAATCCGTGGTGCTGTTTTATCCTTTTTGGCGACTTAAAGCCAAAATATTCTTCGTTCCCCCTGTTGGCGGGGGAAACCTCCTCATCATAGCGCTGTTTGTTAAGGGTCAAAGCCTCGTCCACGATCTCCCTGTCAAGGTTCGGGCCACGTGCCGAACCCTGCCTCTCCTGGGAAAGCATCAGAAAACCGGTGCCGTTGGAAAATGTGATGAAGTTCTCGTACTTGGTGATTTTTTCGTAGGGTTCCTTGAAGCCCAATTTTTTGGGCGGTTTGTGGCCGATCACGAAATCTTTGTCCTTTTCGCTCCCCAATCTCTCCAGGAACTTGAGGGTCGAAGGGAGCGTCCGTGTGTAGATCTGCCCGAAGGTGCGCCCCGTTATTGAGGTGACAGAGCGGGGCATCGTCCGCACGAGCTGGTTCATCTCCCATCCGATGATGTACGATTTTCCGGTGCCGCGCCCGTGTATATCGACTTCGCTTTGGGCACCGTTGATTACAGAAAGCTGTTGCGGGCCGTTCAGGCCAATGAGTTCGGTGATCATGATTTCATGATTTCTTCGGCATCCGTTTCTGTTATCTCTGATCCGCTGTAAATGGCCCGGCTGAGTTCCTGAAGCGCTGCCGTTGGCAGGTCCTTGAGGTTGTTGATGTCCACCTTGACCTGTTGGTTGTTGTTCTGTACCAGGATATAGAACTGGTGCTTTTCTGTCCGTTTGGGATCTGGCAGTTCTTCTGGTTTTTCGCCGATCACCTTCAAGAGGTTGGCGTGCTCGATGGCAATGATGCGGCGGTCCTTTTCCGTCCGGGTGTTGCGGCAGGTGACGATGTTGCGCACGATGTCGTTGATCAGCCACGTGCGCCAAAAGTCA
The DNA here is from genome assembly GCA_903927965.1 of uncultured Bacteroidia bacterium. Taxonomy (GTDB): domain Bacteria; phylum Bacteroidota; class Bacteroidia; order Bacteroidales; family Prolixibacteraceae; genus JAAFHB01. Next base: position 5,557 of record CAIYPA010000189.1, read on the forward strand.
TAGTCAAAAGTATGGAGCGTGTTGAACAGCCTGGCGGCAAGCCGTAGGTCTTCGTAGGCTTGCGACCGCCCGATATCGGGGTATTTCTGCTGGTGGATGGCAACGGCCTGTTTTTGGACAGGGTTTTTGTCCAGTACCTTGGAAGCGGAAATGACACGTTCCAACAATTCGCGCTTTTCGATGGGAAGGGGCGAATTGTCGGGATCGAGCACGTGTGCCTTGATCATCTCGTATTTTGATTCTTCGAGGGCGGGGCGGCTCATGACCTTGCTTCTCTTTGGTAGTTCAACATCATCTGTTGCGAAGGGCTGCTGCCGTTAAGGGCAGATTGCTGGATTGCCTTTCTCAGGGTGATCTCGGCAGAAAGCCAACCGCGTAGGTAGGCGCCTGCCTGGTAGTTGCGCGTGTTGCGCTCTGCAACTGCGGCAACAAAAAGTTCCATATCGTCATCGTCCAGCTCCAGGTTGGCAGCCACGTCCTGTGGGGAGAAAAACAGTCCTGCCATTTCTTCGATTTCGTTAAGCTGATCCTCGTTCAAATTCATTTGTAAGTACTTTTAAATCAAAGTTGAATACATGCGGGTCGGTGAAAATCGTTCCCCTTTCCAGTTTGGGGTTGTCCGTTGCGTTCTGGCTGGTGACGATGCTGATCTTCCAGGCATCGTTCCAAAGGAGCGCGACCTTGGCGTGTACCGATATGCAGCGGTAGTCGAAGCTCCCGGCGATCATCTGGAAGGGCTTGGGGCTCATCACCCTGACGCGGTTGTCAAGGATGACCTTAAAGGAAAGGATCTCCTTTTTGGAGATCTTGTTCTGCAACTGCTCGATGCTTTTCTGGCTGAAGGAATAGGAGGTCATAAAAACATGGACCGGCCCGGTCTGTTTGATCAGGTACCCGATCAGCCTGACCAGGTTGAAATTGCCCCAACTATAATAATGGTGCTCCTTTCCATTTTCGAGCTGGCCAATGGCAAGGGTGAGCGATTTTTCTTCATCGGAAACAAACACGGGGTTGCATTGGCTTTTCTTCAGGCCAATGTCATCCGCTTTGTTTTCCGAAACCGGAGCCACCGGTGGGGTTATGTTTTTACTCCTTACCAACATGTTGTAAAAGCAAATTATCGATTTCTTCTATCTTTTGGTTGCGCTGCCCTACCCTGTTTTCGATCTTTGCCCTTTTGGGGCCTTTGGGCATGGGGTTTTTTGTTTCCGCTTTTTCTGTTGCCTGGTAGTCGAGCATGGTCTGGTCCTTGGAGTTGCTGCTCTGCAGGTTTTTTTTCTGCTTTTTGAGCGTTGCTTCATCCATTGTGGAAAAGTTGGGTGCTGCCACTTCATTTTCAATAGGCGGAAAAACCTCGTTGTCCTCTGGGATTATTCCCTTTTCATCAAAATTATTCTTGGCGATATAAAGTATTTCCAGCCTTGCAGAAATGGATTTGACAAGGTCAAAGAGTTCTTTTCGTTTGGCACAAACGGTTTCTGCGTTCGATTCAGGCAAACCTGCCATCACGGAGTGCAGCTTGCCGCGTTCCTGAAAAAGGGAGGCATATTCATGGATGATCCGGCGGATAACTGTCGGGTACTCGGCCAATGGTTTAGTTCCGAGGTTTTCTTCCAATTCCATAGCCGGTTGCCCGGCCTGGGCAACCTCCTTGGCAATTTCGGGTTTTGCCTGGTAGTTTGGCAATGGCGCCAAAACCTTGCCCTGCACCCCTGCGATGAAGTCCTTCCATGTCAACAAACTGGCCACACCAGATGCGGTGCACAGCAGGTAGGCAAGCTTTTCTGCCATTGCCCGTTCCTTTCCCATGAACTGGCCCGAATAATATTGTTTTCCGGTTATCCTGACCAAGAGGTCGGTGCCTTCGTCATAGCCCATCCCTGACCTTATCCATTGTTCGACCATTGCCGTCCCTTCCATGTCCCTATTTTTTGTGCCAAAGTAATTGGCAGAAAAATGGGCAGAAAGGACAGAAAAAAGAAAGGGTGAAAATAGGAAAGAAAGCAAGGAATATAAGGGTTTCATGGGATTTATAGTATTATATATTGCAAATGGGAAATGAAAAATAGGTGTTAAAGAACATGAAAATAAAATAGGAAAATATTAAAATACTGATTATCATTGAAGTTTATTTACTCTGTTTGAAACAGAATAAATAAATAAGTAAAATAAAAGTAACTCAATTTGGAAATTATGAATAACGAAGATTCGAAATTAGAGAAATGGTTTAAAAGAACACAAATAGCGGCCAATATTTTTATTTGTTTGCAAATTATATTAGTTGGTATTGCATTTTGTTCATATTTGGATTCTAAAGATTCCAATAAAAAGCAAATTGATATTGCAACAAATAGTGAATGCACGAAAAATGCCATAGAGGCTATAAATAGAATATTCAATAATGAATTCTTAAACAGCTTTGCTAAACTTCATAAGAATAGTTCATTAATTGATGAAGAAACTAGAAATGCTTTTAATATCGTATTGAACCAATACTATATTGTGGCTGTAATATACAAAAGCGAAATGGCTGATAATAATTTAATTGAAGAATCCATTCGAGATGGAATAAAAACTTTTACCGGATATAATTTATATCTATCTATTGATACGGTAAATGAATTTAAAGCTCTTTATTTCGAAAAAAAAGCAATAGAAGATATGAAAAATAGTTTTAAACTTAAAATGAAATGATTTATGAAAACACATTTTTTAAAAGTCTTAATTTTATTTGTTTTTTTTCCTTTATTGATCTTTTCCCAGGGTTCGGTACCTCTGATTCAAGTTCCACTACCACCGATACCTCCGAGAACCACAGGACAGAATAGTCAAAAAAGTGAAATATATGCAATTATAAATAATCCTCAGGATGGAAGTTCATTTAAAGACAAGTTTGAAGTCAATGGAATTGCCAAAAATATTCCTGCAAATAATCACTTATGGTTAGTTGTTAGTCCAAGAGAATCTATAGCTTGTTGGCCTCAATACAGAGAAATACTACCAAATAAAGGTACTGGGGCTTGGAATGGGAAAGTTGAAATTGGTGGGGGGGATGGTAAATTATTGGATATTCTTTTAGTTTGTGCAAATTCAGATGCCAACAAAAACTTTGTCGAATATATTATTAATCAAAATAAAGATAACTTTCCAGAGCGTCCAATTCCTGATGGTGCCAATATATTAGCACATATTACAGTAGTAAAAGCAATTCAAAATAATATTAATAGCAGTAAAGTCAATTTATTATATGGTTTTACCAAAACAGGAGTATTTTATATCCATAAATCGTTAATCGAGCAAGCTAATGGCAATACACCTTGTCTAGTGGCAGGTGTTACCAATTATTCAAAAAACAGCCCAATGCTATTAGATGGTGATTATTATATCTATGAAGCTAAAATTGATAAGCCATATGATATAAAATTAGAATATTGCTTTAATATTGGAAATGGGATTAATATACCTCAAATATTAATAGAGAAATCTTCAAAATTAATTTTAAAAGGTGATTATAAAACAAATAGTTCAAATGATGGGACTAATTTTTATACAAGCCCTCAAGATTATTACCCACAATAACGACTGCATTGCTATAGAATATTATTTCTACACAAAACATAGAAACTTTTAGCATGACAAATTATATTATAGGAATATTATAAATGGCAGGAGAAAAGTAAAGACAAGAGAAGAAAACAAAAAAAACCCCCGTTTCCGGGGGTTTTTTTTGTTTGTTGCATTATGGCCCATGGCCTATATGGCAGGCGTCAACGGTATGTTGCCTTTGTACAGTAGCACGTTTGCACATTTATAGCTGAAGGCAAACGTCATCCCCCTGCGCGAAGATGTCTCTTTCCCTGTCGTTGCGCCGTCCTTTCCGCCAACGTTTATGGCCGGGCGGAGTTCGTCCCCCATCAGGTATTTCTGTCCCGAACTGTCAACGACAATGAAAACAAGGCTTTCGTTTTTCGAGAGGTTCATAAAACCGATAGCGTCCTCGTTCAGTCCAGGGTGGAAAAAGCTCAGGTTCTCGACAAACGATTTGCCGTCGATCTCCCCGACAGGGTCGATCTTGAACTCCCCGGTGTCGTCCGTGAGGTACATCTCGCTCATCTTTTTCCCGCTTTTCATCACCAGGTCGCCGGTGAACACGGCGGCAAGCGCGAGGGTTGTAGGGGCCACAGGCTTTGTCGGCCAATTGGCAACATCTTCGTGCCTGCCGAAGTAAACCTTCTGGATCAATCCCCCCATGTTGTCACCTCCTGGGAGGTTCTTGTCAATATCTGTAAAATCTATCATTTGATCTGGATTTAAAAGTTAAAAGATCAATAATCCCGTAAGTTAAACGGTGTGCTGGATGTTTGTCCACACCGCTTGGTCTATCCCAAACCCTAGGCCCTCGCTCCAATCTGCCATTACTGCCACGGAACGTTTGGCCTCTTCCACCTTGTACATGTTTTTTGTCGCTGTGGATGGGCTGATGTGCAGGAAGTTTTCGGCGGGGGTGCAGAAAATGTCGGTTGTGCCCACCATACATGCCAAAGGTTTCACGTTCAACGGGGTAAAGTCGATCCCCGAATCTATCTGCTGGTCGGAGGTTTTGATATAATGGCCTTGCGCCCTTTTGTCCTGCATGTATTTTTTGTACCAATACTTGCTCATGAAAACGTTCATCTCGATCCCCTGGTAAACCTCGGCTATGGAATCGGTGAACAGTTCCACCTGGTCAAAAATGGTCGTCTTGTCAAGGGTGCCGATGTTAACGGAATTTATCGTCCCGGCATCGACGCCTGTTTGCAGAAGCTTTTTCAGTCCGTCCATTGCGGTGCCGTTGGCGCCTGCGGTGCCAGAAACAGGTGCAGCATAAACGCCCTTGTAATATTCGTTCAGCTCCATGTCCTTGTCGATCTGCTTCGGGAAATAGATTTCGAGCAGCCATTTTATGAACGGCCATTGGGCACGGTCGGTGGATTTCTGGGTGAGGAACCCCATCCATGTGGCCACCAGTTCGTCCGGCATGAACTCGATGTCCATTTTAAAACGGTATTGCCGTATCTCGTTTGGCACGACTTCCAGCCCGCCCTTTGGCGTGAACGTTTTCTGGAACGGCTGTACCAGGCTTTGGAACGTGGCGTTTGCAAGGCGGAAGATGGTGTCGTCCGTCTTGATGGGGGTGGCGAAGGTCGTGAGTTCCCTGCCCTGGGAAAGAAGGTTAAGGATGCGTTTTTTGTTCTGCCCCGCATCCTGGTAATAAGCGCCATACTCTGCGACAATGGCGGTTGTGGTAAGTGACATAATATAAAGGTATTAAGAGTTTAAATCGACCAATTTGTTGTGGGGAAGGTTGTTTATCGCCTCCCAATCGACTTCGGTATCAATTGCACCGCCGTCCTGTGTGCCAAGGTTCTGTACCGGTGCAACCACCGGCCTTTTGGAAAGCAGCAAACGCATGGCAGCGGCTTTCTCTTCTGGTGTCTTTGCCGCCGCGATGGCCGGGTCGATCGTATCGAAAGGGGCATAAGCGGAGGCAATGGTTGCCCTTGCCGTTTCGAGCGCTGCGGTTGCGCCGTCGCGCTCCAGGGTTGCCGCTTCGCGTTCGGCAACCAATTGTGGGATCGCTTCGAGCCTTTCTTCCACAAAGGCGAGCTGCCCTTCGTTCAAAAAGGCCCCTTCATCGGTCGAAGCCAGCTCATCAACGCCAAGTGCATTGTTAAGGTGCGGAAATTGTTTCATGTCGATTTTTGTATTTATGTGATTTGTACTGTTTGTGCCGCTTGTGTTTTGGCCTTGGGCCTGTTGGTTGCCGAAATTGGCAAGTGCCAATACCCTTTCGACAGCAACCGGGAACCCCCCGATGGAATCGACCAGGGTGCCTACAACGTCCTTTGCAAAGAAAGTCCTGCCCTTCAACTGTCCCTCCAGGACCTGTGGCCTTTGGGCCTTAACGTCCGCCCTGAATTTTTCGTTGAGCGGGTTGAGAAGGCGTTCTTTCATCAGGGTGAAATTGAACCCGTTGATGGCCGACTCGAACTCTTCGTTCTTTTCTTCGCTGCCATCGGCGTAGATCGTCACCGAGACTTCCCCCTCGCCGTTTTCGGCGGATTTGGCTTTCCTGCCCTCGAATTTTACCATCGTGCCGATGCAGCCCACGCTGTCAAACTCCCGGCTCGCGACGATCTCCCTACAATAGCAGGCAATATAATAGGCCGCGGATGCCGCCATCCCGTCCACCCATGCAACAATAGGTTTTTTGCATTTTTGGGCCGCTTCGGTCATTTCCGCAACTGCCATCGCCAGCCCCCCTGCGGATTCTACCACAAGGATATGGCCGATTACGGTTTCTTCGCCGTCGGCCCCCAGCAGCCTGTTTGCAAGGGTGCGGGTGCCCTTTGGGCCGCACTCCTGGTCGTGCTTCAGAAGGATGCCGCGGACCGGCACCACGTTGACCACCTTTTCCCGCGAGGGCGTTCCATTGGGTTCTTCACCGTCCGCTTCCGCTCCCGGTGTGCCATAGGAACAAATTTCACCTGTGGCAGCAGAAAGAAAATATGGTTTGTGGCTTGTTGGCTCGTCCCCCTTTTCGGCCTGCAGCCCGTTCAAGAGCCCGCGATAAACAGGGTACAAACTGTTCAGCGTTGCGGGTTCGATCATCCAGGGCGATCCGACAAGTCCTTTTACAAACGAGTAATCCATAGTTTTGCGTGCCTATTTTTGGCAATGTTAGGGCGCAAAAAAAGCGGTGCAAAGGACATGCACCGCCGGTATATGCAGAAAATAGGCCCATGTTGCGCTAAGCAAATGGGCAATTGATAAAAATGGACTGTTGTTTGCTCGCTTTGGCAACGAAGGAAACGGCAAAATGGCACAGCGATGCCGCGCTGCTGCCCGTGAGGCGCTTCGAGGAAAACCTCAGCGGCACGGTGTCGGTGCCTGCTAGCCTGTACCTCCCGTTGCCGTCGAGCAAAACAACAAGGAATTTAACCTTGCGGTTCAGCTCCCCGATAATTGCCATACTGTCCGCTCCATCGCCGGTGACTGTCGCTTCCACCCCTATCTTATATGCACCACCGGCAATGCTTTCTTCCGTGAGCGACCCCGAACCTTCCGTGGGGCAAAGGTTGACAATGTTCGCACTGTTTATAATTGTCGCAATGTTCCCCGATACGGAGATGTCCCCTGGTGGTATTGCCCAAATGCGGAGGATGCCCCCCATGTTTTCCGCCTGTTTTGTGATCTGTTTCATATTTTGTCATTTAAAATTATTTGTCCTTTGCGATGGACAGTTTCCGCACAAATTATGCGGTATTACTGCTGTCCCATTGTCATTTTGTGGTGTTTTTTCACCACCATGTCCGTAACGTTCCCTGCAACTTCCATGTTGACCAGTATCAGGCGCTCAAGGTGCCGGAACGCATAATGGTTGAAATCGATCCCGTTGTTCTTGCGGAACCTCATAAAATCTTTAAGTATGCTCTCCCAGGGCCAGTACTCCTCCTCCATGTTGAAGCGTTCCTGGAACTTTGCGATTGCGATATTGGTGGGGGCGCCAAAGCTCACGTAGGTGCCAACGGCGGTGCGCATCAAAAGCTTTGCCCTGGCCTCGAAATGCTTCCCGAACCGTACCGTGTCGGCCTTGGAGAGTTCCCAACCGTAGCGGTCGAAGCTGCGGCCGGGGATCAGGACCTCGACCGATGCGGCATTGGGGCATGGCCCGTGAACAAATTTGTTCTCGCCGTCCCTGCACGGCTTTTTCAGCATCCTGCGGAACATTTCGTTCTCCCTGGGATGGTTGCGGAAATCGACGGGGCAGCCATAATTGTTTTCGATGAAGCGCTTCACGTAGGGCTTGACCGGAATGGTAACAGTAAAATTCATATTTTGGATTGGGGGTTTCGTGGACAATGAAACCCATGGCGGGGCATGTCAAAAATAGCTTTTTTTGGTGGTTTAAACCTTGCCAATTTCCCTAAAATGCAGTTTGAAAAAAAAATATTACCTTATATACTGACTACTTTAGTGGTTGTTATAAGCTATTGAATATCTGAACTTAAAAGCAAGGTGCCGGTAAAAGGTAGTAAGTGGGGCAAATTGGTGGTAAGCCATTTTTTTTGGCAGGTTACTACCTGAACCATTCAATGGATCAACTATTTGCATTGCATATTTTACAGGTAGTATGGTAGTAAGTGAAAACGGAATTGAATTCGCGCGCGCTTTGTTTCTTTCTTTTATATAAATATAGGGTTATAATATTGATATAAAGATATATGCACATAAAAAAAAGAACCCCGCCAATAGTGGACGGGGCATAAATTTGAAATTTTGGCTTTTCCTCGAAAAAACAAAAAAAATGTTTTCGACTGCTAAAAAAGTTGGACCACGTTATAACCATATCGGGGAAAGCCATTTATTTTTTTCATGAAACGGTGGTAACCAATTTGTTTCATGGCAATACCGATATTGACCTCGTTGACGGTGTTCATTGTAGAATTCACTTTCCTTGCCTTGCGAAGATCCTGCAGGATTTGCATGGGCAGCTTGAACACTGCCAGGTCCTCCTCACCGGGTTCCGGGATGCGGTAAAACTCATTGATCAGCTTATAGGAATTGGTCTGGACAATAAACCTTTTATTGAACTCCGCAAACTGTGCATAGTCGTTTTGGTTCCATGCGAACTCAAAATCCTGGCCCAGGAGCATGACGGCTTCGGCCCATATCTGATCTGGCGATACCTCTTTGTGGTACTCCCAGTCGATATGGTCGATGTGGTTGACGGCAAACCTGCGCAGCCCCATATCATGGAGGAGGAAACCACCGTTGTCCGCGTCCCTGTTTGTAGTGCCGCACGCCGAAGCATAACGTTGCCTAGGGGCAGAGAACCTGCCAGACGTGCATATTTGCTTTGAAGAGAGAATATTCTTGAAGGTTTCGGCAGAGTATTTTGTCAAGCCGACCATTTCGTCGAAATTGATGATCAGGTTTGACGTGAACATTTGTGCCATGTTCATCTCCTTTGAGGATTTCATAAAAAATGATTTAAGGTTGCCCGGTACCAGGAACTCCAGGAGTGTCGATTTTCCGATCCCTTCCTGGCTGTTGACAACAACGAACATGGCATCGTTTTCTTTGGTGCCCATCGCACATGCGGCAGTGGCCACGATCCATTTTCGCAAGGTATAATTGAGCCGGGTTTGATAGTGGCCTTCAGGTTGGTCCCCATAGTCGTGTGCCTTGAGGTATCCACAGAGCTTCGCGATGTGCGATTCTCCTGCATATTTGCCTTTCAGGGCATCGAAGTACTCTTTGATCGGGTTGTAATGCCTGGTCTGGTTGGGGGAGGAGAGGATTTTTTTCAAGAGGGAATCGCACCCTGTGATCCCCTCTTCCTGTATGTGTATGGCAATGTCCTCGAATTTTATCTCTTCGGTATATTTTTTTGTCCTCGATCCGATCAATACCCTGGAGTGGTCGAAGACATTCAATTTGATGTCATAGTGCAGGTCAAGGAATTCTTTGACCTGCAAAACGCGGTTGTATATCCTTTCCTGAAGTACTGTTTCTTTGAATTTTATAGTCATGGCGGGCTTTAAAAAATTTTACCGGCACAAAGGGCCGGTGTTTTGTTGAACTAATTGCCTGATATTAATCTATCTAAACGGGTTTATTTATATGCTCGTTTCTCAGGTTTTAACTTCGTTGCGCAACCTGCGGCTTTCCCCGGGGAATTTGACGTATGTCATCATCTCTTCCATCCGTGTCCGGATATACTCCGAATAGAAGTTCTGGAGGCTGGCATAATTGAAATTTGTGGTGGCATATGTCCTTGCCCCTTCTTCGTACCGGAGACCAAAAAGGTCGATGACCGGCTTTACCAGGTTGCCGTAGTCTTTGACTTCTGCTTCCTCCCTTCCGAGCTCATCGATAAAAAGCGGCCTTCGGGCATAATACTCGATGCCGTTTTGCTTGACCAGGGCGGAAAGCCCCTTTGAATGGACCGTCGTTGTGAGCTTGCGGCTGTACCCGTCCGATATCTTTAAAAAGGCCATCATAAGGAGCGATTTGCCGCATCCAAGTTTTCCCCCAAAGATGAGCCCCGCGTTCAGGTTCCACGAGCATTCCGGCGAATTGGTAAAATATAGGTAGAGCTGCCGGACCAAGGGCCCGTTCAAGTGGTCGATTTCAAATTGTCGATTGACCGACCTTCGGAGCATGATCTCATGGGCATTATCGGAGAGCAGTTGTTTGAATTCTTCATAGGACATTGGCACACAAGACTTGAACAAACGCATCTTCTGTTCGTTTTCCCAGATTTGCCCCTGGAGCTTTGCCGCGTGGGCGGCAAAGCTGGGGTTTCTGTCGATTATCTTAGAAATCGCTTCCATTCCTGTCGGGTTTGGCCGGATTGGCCTTGTCCTTTGTTTCCACCTTGAAAAAGGACCGGTATCCATTGGCCATCGCATACCGCAGGTAGCTGGCGGCAAGGACGGCGTTCCCTTCCGAAATTTCTGCAAGGTAATCGAGCGATTCCTGTTCCATGCGGCTTTTTATCACGCGAAGGTGCTGCTCCCGTAAATACTCTTTCCATGTTTTCCATTTGGGGAGGAAATCGTCATTGTTGAAAGGCGACTTGATGGTTACAGGCTCAAAAGGTTCAATATATTGTTCAAAGTTTTCGACCATTTTCTTTATTTTGTTCCAATCGGCAATGTATTTCTGCAGCTTTTTGTGCTGTATGGGGGAAAGGTTCGTATTTTCGCCAAACTCGGAGATACTCTTTTCCGTAATTTCAATTTGTTTGCATAATTCGTTCCAGTGCTTGATCATAATGTCATTATTGGGTTTATGTATTGTACTGCGTAACTGTATTTTTCCCTGAGTTCGGTCAGGTGCCTGTTGTTTTGTGCTGCCGTGGCCTGGCCCGGCAGCACGTTGATGGTTTTGTCCCCCCTGCCGCTTCGCAGGGAGAACCCTGCCTTCCTTACCCTGCGGTGGAGGTAGTACCTTCGCTGATAGCCCATAGTTCCCTGTATTTTAAGCTTTTAATTTTATGTGGCTAATGCTTGAGCGTTTTTGCGAGCATGACCCCTGTCAGCCCCCCGAGCATTGCGCCGGTGGAATAGACGAACTGTCCTGTCCTGGTGCCGATGGCTACCTTTCTTACGTTGAACGTCCAAAGGTAGGAGATCCCAAAACCGCAGGTGGCGATCCCTATCCAGGCGGTGCGGCTGATAAAGTAGGTGTTCGCCGAAACGAGCAGCACCTGTGCGAACCCTGTCGCAAAAATGACAAGGTACTGCCTCATATCTTCCTGGCATATTGTGGGAACGGCAGGAACTGCCCCCCATGTTCGATGAAGCACTGTTTATCCAGGGACTGGGCATGGGTGATGTCCCTTTTTGCGTCGAAGTGGTCTTCCCAATCGTCGCCGATCACCACCTGGTGGGCGTTTTTGATGTCCTCGAACCTGGCTTCGAGCATCTTGTTCCAACTGCCCTTCTGGTGCCTGGACAGGTCGATGACCTCCTCGTCGCTCTTCAGTATCGCGACCCGCTGCAACAACTCTTTGTACTGTGGCGATTGGTAACCGCCGATGACCGCTATTTTCATTTTTCTACTATTGTGATGATTATAAACAAGATAAATATGAACAGGAAAAGGAACACAGGTTTTGTGTCGTTGATCTCTTTCTGTGCGGGGGTGATGATGTCGAACGAGCGGATCCGCCGGTTGTTGACCGAACATTCCCCGTACCGGTCCCAGGTCGCCACTATGTTCCAGCCCTGTCCGGTGTTGACCGCCCCGGTTGCCGATGTCGGGAAATGTGGCTTCTGGTCCCCGAAATCCATTGCGCTGATCCGGTGGTCGCAGCCGCAACGTGTCCCGCTTGTTTCCATGTCCGTGGTCGTCAACCGTGGGTTGATGGCCTCTTTTATGAATTTGTGGATTTTGCTTCTCATGGTATTTTTTTAAAAGTTTTTGCGTTATAAAGTAGGGCCGATAGCTGTTTTGTCCGGCTGGCCGAAGGGAAGGGAATACTGAAATCGTTTGTTCAGGGCATCGAACAGGTTTCGTTGTGTAATCCGTATTTCGTTGCCCAAAATGGAGTACTGGGATTTCATTTCCTGCAATCTTGAGTTGAGTTTTGCGATCATCATTTGTTCTTCTGCATTTCCGTACAGGTAATCGAAGATAAACTCCTGGTAAATAACGAAACTTGCACGTAAATCCGCTGCAACAATATTGGGGTTTATTATTTGTATCCACCGGACAAAGCCTTTTTTATCCAGGGAAAATCTCGGGTAGTTGTCTCCAAACATCATTTTGTTACTGTTTTTTCCGTAACAATTTGCCAAAACAGGGTCATTTTTGATTTTTATTACCTGATATTCCGTGTCAATTTTAAAGAAATCGCACAATGGTTTAATAAAAATATACTCTTCCTCCTTTATGATTGTCTTATCGAAAATCTGCGAAATTTGTGTGTCCATGTCCTTTTTCATTTTTAATTAGTATTGTTTCCGGCTACCGTATTTTAAATCGTTGCTCGTCCCGGTCTTTTAGCCATGGGCAGGAGCCCGAAAGCTCCCGCCCTGATGGCCCTCTTGTTCCCCGCCATGGGATCTGAGTTTAAAGAACGACGGCTTTCCCCCGCCGTGGGGCAATCAGTTTTCCCGGACGGCCAAAATTTCCTGCAGGGCAGGTCCGGCGTCCAGATCGACCGAAACGGTCTGTGGCAGAAGGCCACATGCTTCGGTCAGTTCTTCTTCGAATTTGCATAGTGCCGTTTCAGGGGTACTGGCAGATGAAAAAAACACGAATTCATGGTTTCTCTCGTATGAGACGGTGCAATCAAGTCGCGGCAGGCCATTTTTCTTGCGGTCACCGGCGATCTCAAACTGTACCCGTATGTTACATTCTGGATCGGTGCAATTGTGCTTTTCGATCAGGGCTTTCACCTGCGAGTAAAAATTGTTCAATGTGTAGTTCTTTTTCATCGGGTTTCAATGTTGTTCTTTGTCCTGTTTTTTGTTCTTGAACGGTAATTTAAGGTGCTTCCTGAGTTCCTTGAAGTCGAACTCCAGCACGTCCCCAAGCTTGAACTTGTATTCTTCCCTTTCGATCCTGTCAAGGTGGGGAAGGTCGCCCGATTTGGCATAAGTCCTCACTGTATGGGGGTGCACCCCATGGATTTTGGCCACCGTGTCGACGTCGATCAATTTGTCGTTGTATTTTGCCTTCAGTTCCGCCCTTGCCTCGTTGCGCAGCGGCTCCAAAAGCAAGGTGCGCAATTCGGTGGCCGTGGTTTTGTATGTTACTTCCTGTTCCATTGTCAATTTTGTTTTAATACGTTTAATTTTTTTACCTGCCCTCCTGTTTTCAATCTTCGAGGGATTCCAGGATCTCCCGGATATTTATCCCAAGTATGTTTTCCACATACCAGTTGAAAAGCTCCGGTTCGTTTTTGACCTTAAGTTTATGGTACACGTTGTACTGGTGTTTCCTGATTGTCTGTAACGAACGTCCCGTGCGTTGGGCTATCTGGCCGTGGGTCATCCCCTGCAGCCTGAGGCGTACGACCCGTTCTTCCGTATTTGTAAGCATTGGCCCTTTCATGTTTAAGGACTTTGGCATTACAGGACATCCTCCCCGGTCCAGGCGTCAAGGCCAAAGGCCCTGAAGGTAATTTCCACGATTTCGGTTTCTTTAAGAGTTAAGCCCCTTTTGCCGTCCTTTTTATGGCTGAAGGTCTGGCTGGACCACCAGCAGCGCTTCATGATAGCCTCCTTTACAATTGGCGCCTCAAGCAACTTTAACCTTAAATAGGCCCTTTTGAAATTGGCCGGTCCGTCCATTTTTTCGTTTTCTTTTTCGGTCATTTTTCCTCTCTTTTTTGTGTTGTTTTAGGGGGCGTTCCCTGTTTACTCTTGAAACAAGCTTTTTAGGCCTGGGATTCGAAAAAGCTATTATGTGAACCCTGTAACAATCAGCATTATAATTTCGCTTTTATGGCGGAATCTGTAGTATAGTCCAAAAAAATGGATTGAATTTTTGGCAATTTTTGGCAATTTTGAAAATTTCAAACCATTGATATACAGAAAATAAATAAAATATGAATGGTTTTCCTGTTTATTGTTGGCATTTATTGAATTTGTGATCATCATTTTATTTTGTATTTTTGTATTTGCAAATATAAACCATAGTTAATGACAAAAACAATAGATACGAATACCACAAAAATGGTAGTTTTCATAATTTATAATCAATACAAATAAGATGGCGGATCTGGAATTGAACAAGAGGTTAAAGGAGGTTTTTGAACAAAGCGGGCTGCTCCAAAGGGATTTCGCCGATAAGATCGGCGTTTCTATAGCCACTGTAAATGAGCTTCTAAACAACAAGAAGGGTGCTGGGATGGTTGTTGTCCAGGGGCTGTTGAATGGCTTCCCGGACGTATCGGAGGAGTGGTTTGTCACCGGGCGCGGGGAACCCAAAAAGAATAAATACGGTTATGGGAAGAATTCCGGCCATATGGTGACCATCCCATATTACCCGGATATCAATGCAAGTGCAGGGCTGGATTTTTTGACGGACAACGGCCATGCCTACAGTATCCCGATCAGCATCCCCTACACCGATGCGCAGGCCTTTATCAATGTTTTCGGGGACTCGATGGACCCCAAATACCGCAGCGGCGAGATTATCGGGATCAAGGAAGTGCCCAAAGAATATGTCATGTATGGACATGCATACGTGGTACAGATGGGCAATGGCGATGCGTACCTAAAATACATCCGCAAGGGAAAAGATGCGCACCATTGGCAACTGGCCAGCGAAAACCCGCAGTATGAGCCCCGCGAGTTCAACCTTTCGAAGATCCAAAAAATCTTCATCATCAAAGCCGTCATATCAAAAACGGAGATGCTCTAAGCTTCCGGCCTTTTGAAATAAGGGTGTTGCGAGAGCAACTGTGCGTTTTCCTCCTGGGTGATCTTTATGTACTTCAGGAACGATTTTTCGGTATGGTGCCCGGTTATTTTCATGATCGATATCGAAGGTATCCCGGCCTTGTACATGTTCGTTGCCCCCGACCTCCTTGCCGTATGGGAGGTCACCCAGTCGCATTTGTCCCTTATGGTGTCTTTCCTTACGGCATTGTCGAATTTGGCCAGAACAACGGGTTCCGTTATGCCGGCACAGCGGCACAGCACCTTGATGTACCTGTTTATTGTCTGGTCCCCTATTTTTTCATAGAGGTCGAAGCCCCGGTCGAGGATCTCCCGTACCACCCAGTGTACGGGGATCACCACCGGATAGTCATTTTTGTCCGTCCTTATGCGGATGAAGTTGTCCTTGATGTTGAGTTCTTCTATCCTGGTAAAGTCCGATACCCGGAGTGCGGTAAATGCCCCGATCAGGAACCGGCCCTGTGCAAGCTGGAGGAACCTAATGTTGTCCGCTTCGTGCTTTGACAACATTTCGGGGCAATTATTTTTAAGGAACTCCCTGTCGATCTTCAGTTCGTGCACCTTTATCAGTTCCTCTACGGTCAGGTAAATGTTGTCCACGTCGAGGTCTACCTTTTTGAACGAGGATTTTTTGTGGCTGGTGACATTGTGGAGCCCATCTTCTTCCGCCACGTTCATAAAGACTTTGATGTTCTTGATCAAAGTTCCAAAAGAATTTGGGGAGTTTACGGTCCCTGAAGCAAAAACAAAAGTGTAGAACTGTTTGTAAAATTCATTGTTCATGTCGGCGAAGTACAATTTTTTGCCCGTTTTGTCCTCGAACGCTTTGAGCCACCTGATCGCCGACAGGTAGCAATCTTTTGTCCCCTGTGATTTGTTGCAGGTTTCGCAGTGTTTTTTGGCAAAGTCGACAAGTCCCAGGGTTTCTTTCTCCCCTGGTCCGCCGTATGCGGCAATTTTCAAGGCGTCCTTGAACTCCGCCTGGGTAGGGACTTTGAATTTAAGGGCAAAGTCGGATAGTACGGCCTTGCTGTGCTTTTCCCATACTTCCAGGCGTTGGTTGACCAGTGCGCCATCGGGGTATTGGCGCACTTCCTTGCACCGCGACTTGAGCGGGTTCCAATGTACCGAACATACTTTCTCCCCAGTAGAAAATTTATACCGTTGCCCTTTGTAACGCACGATTGCTTCAATCGTTGTGTTATCTTTGTTCTTGTCTTTGAGGAAAAACATTTTTTTTACAAAGGTAATAAAGGGAACGATACAGGGAACTAAAACTTATAAACAATCGTTATTTGTGTTAATTTTAAATTTTAAAGCACTATATAACAAGATGATTTATAAAGGATTTGGGTTTTTGTTACACTTTAATGTGTTCCTGTAAGGGATAAATATCAATAGCCCTGGGTAAGCGGTCCCGAACCAAAACTCCGTAAAAGCGAAAATGTGGCTTGGACCGCGTCACCCAGGGTAAAGGATCAGCAGCCAAACCGTCGGCGCTCTAATGTCCAGAAATGTTCAAGGTTTCCTTCGGACGGGGATGAAAAGCCGTTTGAAAGTTGGTGTCACGTCAGAACAGTGTTTTGGGACAGTGCTTCTTATGATGGGATTGCTTTGTCGTGCATATGAATCCATTACAAATTTTATTCTGTTTCGCACTCCGCGCAATGACAGGTACTGAGGGTGAAGCTTGTTATGAAAAATAATTTATCTTTGGAATGTTTCGATCGGCATATTTTATCCATTCAATTAATTTTCAAACCTATGCATTCACGGTATCTGGCAATTGTCCGACCTTTTTTTTCAAGGTGTTTTCTTTGTGGAATACTCCTGATGATGGGATCATTTATGGCCCCAGCTCAGACTATTGATAATCAGAGGGATGGAAAGCTTTTGAGAAGTGAATTGTGGCAACCATTCGACGCCAAAACTGCGAAAGGGGATTTCTTTGTTTCACCAAAAGGGAGCGACACTTGGTCTGGCACCTTGGCTGAGCCAAATGCCTCAAAAACAGATGGTCCGTTTGCCACAATAGCACGTGCCAAAAATGCTGTCCGTGAATTGAAATCGAAAGTTTACCTTCCAAAGGGAAAAGCAATCGATGCCCGGTACGTCGGGACTTATCATGAGTTTGGGAAGGGAAAAGACATTGTTGTTTTTATCAGGGCAGGCTATTATTCACTGGATGAGCCATTGATTTTCAACCCCGAAGATGGCGGTGAACGCGTTGAGACCAATTTGCCATCGGGTGCTTTTGAGTGGCACCATTTGCGTGACAATTACGTTACCTATTCCGCATATCCCGGCGAAAAACCTGTCATTTCGGGAGCTGTCTCTGTGAAAAATTGGGTAAAAGAAGGCAATTTCTGGGTTGCACCATGGTCGGGGGACAGTGTCCAGACACTTCTGGCGAACGGAAAAAAGCAGACCCTCGCAAGGATTCCCAATCAGGGATATTACACGCTAAAGAATACGCCCGGTTCAACCTCTGAAATACCTTATCAATCGGACAACATCAAAAAATGGAAGGATATGCAGGACAACCGGATCGCGATCCTGCTCCGATGGAGAACTGCGTATAACTCAATAGATAGGATAGACGAGAAAAAGAAGATTGCCTATCTCAGGGTTCCCGAAAACGGACCCGATGGTACCAACAACGGACTTCTGGTCGTGCCTCCCCGTTATTATATCGAAAATATCAAGGAGCTACTCGATTTTCCAGGAGAGTGGTTTTTCGATAAAAACACAAAAAAGATCAGTTACATTCCGATGCAAGGGTTCACAGATCCGAACAGCATGTCATTGGCTGTACCACGGATCACAAATCTGGTCAAAGTTATTGGCAACGAGGACAAGCCGGTAAGGAACCTGAGGTTTTACGGCCTTATCTTTGAAGGGGCAAAGGAGAATTTCAGGAACTATCCACATTATTATGATCCTACACCTGGCTGTATTGCAGTGACTTATGAATTTGCCACCGATTGTGAATTTGCCCGATCGGAATTGAGGGCTTGTGGCGGTGTAGGGATGAGTATTGGTTTGGGATGCGTCAATACCCGTATTTTTGAAAACACCTTCGATGGACTGGAACAAGGGGCTATGGGTGTGAGTGGTACAGGAGACCTGAAAAATGGACGTTTGATCCAAATCAACAGGGAAACAACGATTACCCGAAATATCTTTTCCGAATGTGGAAATGGGGGAGGGATCACATTGGGAGTCGGTGGTACGCTTCATACAACGATCTCGCGGAACTACTTCACAAAATCTGGCAGGCCTTATACAATTGATTGTGGCGGGGGTGGCCTCGAAGGGAATATCAACAGCGATTGCATTGTCGAATACAACCATTTCTATGATGTCCAAAACGATGCCGATGATGCCGGTGTGATCGTTGTCACTGGAATGACCTATCATTCTTTTATCCGTAACAACATCATCCACACGGTCCATCAGGGTTTTTTCAGCGACAATGTCGCCTTTTGGTTCGACAATATGTCGAGCAACTGGACTGTTACCAACAACATTTATTACAACATTGAGCAAGGTGAGATGAAAACTTGCGGCACCTATCTTATCGACAACAACTATTCCAACAATTTCCTGATCCAGCCCCCGCGGAATGCACCTGAACAGATCATCGACGGGGAACCTGAATTTACATGTTCCAACCTACGGATTACACTAAACGGGAAACCCATAACAGGAAATATCCCCGCAGGATCGTTTGTTAAAGTTTGGGCGGATATAACCAACTCAGGAAGTTCGGGTGTTGCAACCGTATCATTGTTCAATGACAGGAAAGTTTCGATGAGCAAGCTTTTTCCGGTCATAAAAAACAACACAAGCACAATTGAGTTCGACCTGCGGCTCAACAATCCTGGAAAACAGGAAATCGCAATAGGGGAAACCGTTCCTGCCATTGTGGTCGTTACCGGAGAGAAACCGGGTTTGTCTTTCGATGACATCAAACTGTCCGAGGAGCGGATCCTTGAGGGGGACAGCGTCAAAGTTACAGCCCTGGCCATCAACCATCAACCTTCCGCTGTTCAGGCAAATGTCAGATTGATGGTAGCCGGTAAAGAGGTAAAAACCCAACCTGTTTCGTTGAATCCAAGGGAATCAAGGGTCGTCTCTTTTTTTGTTTCACCAGTTGCCGGAGACCATCCCATCAGGATAGAAAATAGCGATGAATTGATTCTTAAAGTATTGAAATGTAAAGAGATGGATCTAAAGAATCAAAAATTGTTTACCTATATTTCGCCAAAAGCAAAGCCAGCCATCATTGAATTCGATCAATCGAAAAACAGCTATACTGTAAAGGCCTGTGGATGGGATTTTTATCACGCTGAGGATGCCTATGCTACGGTTTATCTAAAACAGTTGGCCGGCGATTTTGTGGCAACCGTTAAAATTGCCTCATTTGGGAACAGGACAAGCGAATGGTACCGGTCGGGACTTTTTGTCCGCAACGACATTAGCAAAAGTTTTGATGTGGACCGGGGAAGCAAGGGTTCCGTGCTGATGTTCAGCACTCCTGGACGTGCAGGTATCGAATACGATGAATTTGGGAACGGTTGCATGCACAAGGCTTCCAGCGAAAACCTGCCTGAAAACTCGCCCACACCGATCTATATCAGGTTGGAACGCCATGGGACCAAATTTACCGGATACATTAGTCTGGATGGGAAAAAATGGATCATCAAACGGCAGACAAATGATATTCCGGGTATCGAAAAAGCGATTGACCTGGGCCTTGCAGCGGGTGCGCCGGATCAGAAACAATATACCGTAACCTTTGAAGATTGGAAAATCAGGGTAGAAGACCCCAATGGGACTACGTATTGATTGATATTTCTTTATCCCTATAGAATTTGATTCTAAGAATGTTCAATCCAATGCGATTGGAAATCGCATAACCCGGGCATCCTTCGAATAGTGATGTAAAGCGAGAATGCCAGGAAATTCAGCATCCTAGCGGCTTTTTTGCCTGAGAAGGATCAGTTTATTTCGTGGGTTCCGTTTGGGAGGAACTTCACGGTAGGCAGCACCTTTGTTAAGTTAAAGAGGTCATAACTTTTTTTGAGATCGGCCCATAAACTGATCTTGTCCTTGTTCTTACTATAACCTGATTTTAACCCTGAATATTTCACATCGGTCAGTTTTGCCGGGAAAATATCCATATTGATCTCTTTCTGGCCACTATTATATGCCTCTATGCAATAGACAAACAATTCCTTGATCCGGTCGTCTGTCATGGCAAGGCATCCCGATGACATACACGAACCGTGAATAAAAATCAGGTTTCCAAGATGCCCCCGGACACCCCTGATGCTATCGGATGCGTTCGGATAGTTGATCTGCATCGACAAATAGTATTTGCTGAAAGGGTTCAGATCGGAGATGTGATAAAATCCTTCCGGGACCTGCAAGTCGTGTGATCGCCTTTTGGGTCCCACATCGCCTGACAATTCGCAGATTTGGAATTCCTTCATGGGTATAAAAACAGAGTCGGATGCGTTTTTTGCCCACAACTCAATGATCTTTTCGGTTTTAAATACACGGAAATATATTCTCAGGCTATCATGTGAAATTGAATGGCCTGAAAGAGTTTTATAAACGATTTTCTCCTTAGTAGCATAGGCTTCACTTACCCTTGTCAGTTTCATCAATTTTTCTTTGGATGTAAATGGATTCATTCCCGAAAACAGGAAAAACAAGGGCAATAATAGTAACAATAATCTCATGGATCAATCTTAAAATGATCGGACAAAAGTAACGGAATAAAGGACAAAAATTAAAGCTGTATCCTAAAAACCTTTATTTGCCGGTTCTAGAATACAGCTTAATCCATTTTGATCACTGATAAATTTATCCGAATGACACTGTTAATCAGTTGAATACCAATTTTTAATCATTTCCTCTGGGACCCTCACATTTTCCTTTCCATTCGGCTTTCATGGTTTCTTTTTGTTCCGGGGTCAAGTGCATCCATTTTTCATGGAAATCGTGCCCATGGTGATGTCCACCTTTGTGACAATGTCCACCTCTGAACCCGCCAAACAAAATTTTTGACAAAACCAACAGACCGATTGCCTGCCAGAAGGTTATCGTCTTAACTCCCAGGACTACAGGCAGAATGCTGTTCCAGAGAAGCATCACTACGCTTCCAAATACAAAAATCCCAGCTACTATTGCCAATGGAATGAAAATGGCCCTTTTAATCCAGAAATTCCTTCCCCGTTCTTTTCCACAACATCTCATAATTTTAATTCTTAAATTGTTATTAATCTTCATACATATGCCGAAGACGTTTCCGCAGGTGTGCGACTGCGTAGCGTTTTCTCGATATGATCGTCTTAATGCTCTCACCGGTCTTATCGGCTATCTCCTGAAGTGTCAAATCTTCAAGTTCGTTCCATACAAACACATTCCTCTGTTTTTCAGGCAATTCATTCAAAGCTTCGTAAAACAGTTCCCTGAAATGCACCCTTTCAAGTTCAGTCTCCGGATTCCTGTGATCTGTTTGTAAAGCTTCTGGAAATACCAGTTCACCCTCTTTGTCTATGTAGGCGAGATCATCCAAGGAAAGTGGTTTTCGTTTTCTCTTTTTATCCACGATCTTGTTTTTGCTCACCCGATAAAGCCACGAACTCAGCAGTTCAATGGGTTCGGTGTCGATGATGGAACTTAGCTGGTACCAAACATCCTGCAAGATATCCTCAGCGTCTTCCTCCGTCTTCACGCGGCTGCGTATAAAACGGAACAAACGCTTCCCATAATCCTGTACAGCCATTTGGATACTCTGCTGTCGATTTGCCATCGGTATTGCTATTAATTCGTCCATATAATCAGGAAGACGAACAGGTGAAGAAATTACTCTAAAAATAGGAAATATTTTTCAACCTTTGTTTTGGGTTTAAAGCAACAATAAACCTCCTCGATTAGAGCTAAAATTAATTCAGTAACGACATGAGAAGATATTTTCTACTAATAGGCCTGCTTGCTTCATTGACCGGTTCGGCGATCGAACCCAAACCTGACGGGGAAACCCAATATAAAGCTTTTTCCCCTGATGGAATTCCGTTTGTCGTGGCCGATTCCGCTTTTTTGCCCGACATGAAAGGCAATCACCGTGCAGTTGTTGAAATAGATAAAACGGACCAAAATGCTGTTGTTGTGACAATTCCCTGGCGCCGCCCCGACCTGCGCCCCGAGACAAAGAAAGTGGTTGTGTATGGCGTAAAAACAGGGAAAGAAATTACAAACGTGAGCATTCTGGAATTCTCGTCCGAAAAGGGAAGGATCGCATTTGAACCACAAGCCGATGAAACAGAATATTATATCTATTATTTGCCTTATCAGTTCCGCCGAAAATGGGACGATGCCCGATATGGCAAACCTTGGAACGACTATCTTCCACCTGTTTATCAGGCTGATCCTCTTTGGGCTTCTTCGGTTGAAAAAAACAAATCGACCCTTCCCGAGGCAAAAGTGATACGTATTGAAAGCCGGACCAAATTTGATGCTTTTACCCCGATGGGGGTTATCGCTTCCGGAAAGGAGATCCAGGCCATCACAGAAAAGTATGTGGATGATTTCTTGATTTATACCGAAGACAGGGCATTCCCCATTCGGTTGTCCAATACAATCCCTGCACATTGGGCAAAAAAAGTGCCCTCTTTGTCATTTGAAGGGATGGCTTCCAAAAATGAATATTACACATGGCAAATCGGCTTATGGGCTGTTAAGGCAGATGTCAGAAAGGTTCAGGTCGTCTTCAGCGATTTTACATCGGGAAGCGACTGGATCAGCAAAGATTCGGTTACCTGTTTCAATCAGGGAGGAACCAACTGGGACGGGAATCCAATTCGTTTTGAGGTGAA
>CAIYPA010000190.1 GCA_903927965.1 uncultured Bacteroidia bacterium
CGTTGTTAAGCGCTTCACCGGTTCCCCAATGCCAGTGCCAATGCCAGTTGTAGTGGATCAAATTGTCTTTGAAATCTTTTCGTGGTGCGGGTCCCTGCCACAAGTCCCAATTGAGCCACTCGGGAACGGCTACATTTTTTCCGATTCCGATCGATTCACGGTTGTTTGTGTACCATCCTTTTCCAAAATAGACACGTCCGATGGCGCCATCTTTGATTGCCTGAATCCCCTCTACAACTTTTGGCCAGGAGCGGCGCTGGTTTCCCATCTGCACTATTTTCCCATACCGTTTTGCTGCTTCAACAAGCATTTCACCCTCATGTGGATTGTGGCTGCATGGTTTTTCAACATAAACATGTTTCCCGGCCTGAAGTGCAATCAACGATGCCGGGGCATGCCAATGGTCAGGTGCCGCAATCACCATTGCATCAATGTCTTTGCTTTCAAGCGATTTGCGGAAGTCCCCAAATCCCTTGGAAACAAGGGTTTGCTTGTCTTTGATGGCTTCCATGCAATTTGTGATGGCCCTTGAGTCAACATCGCAAATATGGGCAACGTCGCAGTTTTCCTGACGGGCAAAATTGGATGCCAATGCCTTTCCTCGTGAGTTGACCCCCATCATGGAAACCAATATCTTGTTATTGGCACCGACGATCCGGGAATAACTTCTTGCACTAAATCCCGGAAGTACTCCCCCAATTGTCAATGCGGTGGTACCTATGGTCGTGTTTTTAATAAAATTCCTTCTTGAATGCTCCATTTTATTTGTTATTAGTTTAAGAGTTACACAAACGTTGAAATGATTGATAGAATGATTGATAAAGGCCACAAAGACACAAAGGCACAAAGATTTCACAAAGATTTAGAGAACGAAACGTTTAATGCCGTCCTTTATTAGGGGCACATTAAAGTTAATAAGGTATCCCAGTCTTTTGCCTGTTAATGTCAAATGACTTAAGACTTGTGCCTCCCAAACTGGATTTACAGTCTCCAATGCTTTTAATTCGCAGATAACCAATTGATTCACCATTACATCCAATCGTAATCCCTCTTCAAAGATTATGTCATCAAAGACAATCGGTATATCTAATTGCCTTTGAACAAAAAAGCCTTCTTTAGTTAGTACATGCGCAAAACATACTTCATATACTTTTTCCAATAAACCTGGTCCCAATGCCTTATGTACCTTATAAGCAGCATTTACAACAGCTTTACCAATAGTTTCTTCTTCTAAAGAGAGCGGTATGAAATTTCTATAATGATCCATTATTAATCAGCCTTATATTTGATTATTAAAGATTTATACCTTTGTGAATCTTAGTGACTTAGTGTCTTTGTGGCAAAAAACAAATCCATAAATTATGATCCAATGTTTTTTTACACATCTATAATTTTCGGCCAGAAGCTAAGAATTCTTCAAATCAGCTTCGATGCCTTTTAAATCGCTGACTTCATAATACGCTCTATATCAATCGATTCTCCTTTCTTAGCCTTACTAAGATCGGCGGCTTCCATAAAGGCCAGGATTTCTAGGGTTTCCTCCTCTTTCACAGGAACAATCCCGGTCTTAAAGAAGTTGATGATCTGGACCAGTAAGGGATTGTAACCGTTGTAACCTCCCAACGGTTTTATCGTTTTCTCGCCATAAATAATCCCCCCATAATCAGCCGCACCCTTCCTGATCCCACGGAAAGTGCCGATCCTTCCATCGTTCCATGTACCAACCACAAGATCGGTATCCTCGTTTGAAACGCGTACCACACTTTTGCAACCAGTTCCCATCGCCGTAAATAAGGTCTCAACCCCATGGATGCCATACCAGAAAAGATCGGGATGTGTTTTCTCGAGCTTGGCAGGACTAAATGTTTCTGCCCCAAGGACTTTCCCATATTTCCCCGCAAGCACTTCATCCATCCCGGTGATGTACCGGAGCGAAGAGGCAGAGAAGATCGGAACGTTGTATTTTTTTGCTGCATTAAAGATCGCGATTGCATCGGCAAGAGATGCCGCCATCGGTTTGTCGATAAACATCCGTTTACCAGCTTTCAAGACCAGCAAA
>CAIYPA010000191.1 GCA_903927965.1 uncultured Bacteroidia bacterium
AGTATCCATCGAATTCGATGGAATTTTCAGGAACAGCACGGTTTGGGTTAATGGCCACCTTTTGGGAAACCACCTAAGTGGCTATATTCCTTCAAACTACGATCTGACAGATGTTTTGCGTTACGGTAATGAAGGCAAAAACGCAATTCTCGTAAAGGTTGATGCCCGTGAATACGAAGGTTGGTGGTACGAAGGTGCCGGAATTTACAGGCATGTCTGGCTCACCAAAACCGACAGGCTACATGTTGATCGGTTTGGGACTTATATCACAACTCCAACGGTTTCAGACAAAGAAGCAATTGTCAGCATAAAAACAACTTTGAAGAACGAATACAAAACGGCTAAAAGCGTAACACTGGTTTCAAAAATCGTTGACAATAAGGGTGTTGTGCTGGATACAAAAACTTCTTTCCAATCGATTGAGTCCTTCAGTCAAACCGAGATATCCCAATTCGGAGCCATTCAAAAACCGTTGCTTTGGTCGCCCGAAACGCCAAACCTTTACAAAGTCCTGACCGAAGTTTCTGAAAATGGGAATCTTACAGATACTTATGAAACTACTTTTGGTGTAAGAACATTAGAATTTAACAGGAATGGGTTCTTCCTCAACGGAAAGCTATATCCGGTGAAAGGTACCTGCAACCATCAGGATTTTGCTGGGATTGGTGTTGCCCTTCCCGATAAAATAAATGCATATAAACTGAAATTGCTTAAAGACTTGGGAAGCAATGGCTATCGTTGTTCTCATCATCCACCAACACCTGAATTGCTCGATCTATGCGATAGTTTGGGCATGTTAGTGGTCGATGAGAACCGTTTTCTTTCGAGCAGTGAAGAAGGCATAAAGGATTTGACGACCATGCTCTATCGCGACCGAAACCATCCTTCCATTTTTGTATGGAGCATGGAGAATGAGGAAAGGATTCAGGGTACAATTACCGGAACAAGGATACTCGAAACGCTCGTTGCAACTACCCATCAGATAGATCCTTCACGTAAAGTTACCGCAGCAATGAACCACGCCCGCAACGATGGCGGATACGCCGCTGTGTTGGATGTCGTGGGATACAATTATGGCGACAAGCAATTGGCATATGTTAAAGATCATGAGAAGTTTCCGGAAAGGATAGAATTTTGTACTGAAGGAACAAGCTTTGTATCAACACGCGGAGAATATGTGAGTAGTCGGGAGAAAGGCTATGTATCCAACTCTGTGATATGGCAACCCAACTGGGGACCGTATCCGGGCGAGGACTGGGCAGATATTGTAAAATATCCCTACCTCAGTGGCTTGTTTGTCTGGACTGGATTCGATTACAGAGGTGAACCCACCCCATTTCAGTGGCCTTGTGTAACTTCACATTTCGGATTTATGGATATCTGCGGATTCCCTAAAGACGGCTATTATGCTTACAAAGCCGCCTGGACTAAAGAACCGGTAGTCCATATCTTCCCACATTGGAACTGGCCTGGTAAAGAAGGGGATAGCATCAAAGTACACTGTTATACCAATTGTGAGGAAGTTGAACTGTTCCTTAATGGCAAAAGTGCAGGAAAGCAAAAAGCGATTCCCTATAAGAAATTGATATGGGGACTTGCCTATAAGCCCGGAAAACTCGAAGCCAGGGGTTATAAAAATGGGAAACTTATAATCAAAGATATCGTTGAAACAACTTCTGCGCCAACTCAGATCACTTTGACAAGCGATGTAAATACCCTGAAAGCCGATGGGTGCGATGTAGCAGTGATAAAGGTTGCAATAAATGATGAAAAAGGACGGGTTGTCCCAACTGCAAATAATCTGGTGAAATTTTCAATTGAAGGGCCTGGCAGAATCATTGGTACAGGGAATGGTAATCCAACCAGTCAAGAACCCGATAAAGCGAGCCAGCGTTTGGCATTTAATGGATATTGCTTAGTTCTGGTTCAATCGGATAAAATGGCAGGTGAAATTCGGTTAAAAGCTTCTGGTGAAACACTAACAGCTAAAGAAATTGTTTTTAAAGTGAAGTAATTCAATTAATTTCAGTAACGATAAACCAAATAGTATGAACAGATTTATTTTGTATGGAATTATTCTTTTTGTGTGTTCGATCGGCTCATGCTTCGCGCAAACAAAAGCCCCTGCCCCATTCGGACCAGTTCCGACTGAAAACCAGTTGAGGTGGCAGGATATGGAATATTACGCTTTTTTGCATTACTCTCTGAACACCTATACCAACCAATCATGGGGATTTGGCAGTGAAGATGTTAAGCTGTTTAATCCTGAGAAGGCAGATTGCAGGCAATGGGCGAGAATTTGCAAAGAAGCCGGGATGAAAGGAATCATCATCACCGCCAAACACCATTGCGGATTTTGCCTCTGGCCTTCAAAATACACCGAATATTCGGTAAAAAATGCACCCTGGAAAAATGGGAAGGGCGATATGATCCGCGAAATGGCAGATGCCTGCAAGGAATATGGTTTAAAATTGGGGGTTTATTTATCTCCGTGGGACAGGAATAGCAAAGACTACGGAAAACCGGAATACATCACCTACTTCAGGAATCAGCTCACCGAACTTCTTACCAACTATGGCGAAATTTTCGAGGTTTGGTTCGATGGCGCCAACGGAGGTGACGGATATTATGGGGGCGCCAATGAGACCCGCAAAATTGACCGGACAACCTATTACGACTGGAAGAATACTTATGCAATGATCCGCAAATTACAGCCAAATATTGTGATTTGGAACGATGGCGGCGATCGTG
Organism: uncultured Bacteroidia bacterium; assembly: GCA_903927965.1. Lineage (GTDB taxonomy): Bacteria > Bacteroidota > Bacteroidia > Bacteroidales > Prolixibacteraceae > JAAFHB01. The sequence continues at coordinate 2,752 of CAIYPA010000191.1, forward strand.
GCGATCTTCGTTGGGTCGGTACCGAAGAAGGCTATGTTGGTGAAACCAACTGGAGCTTGTTGAATGCCACAGGGGATGTACCCTATAATATGTTACATTATGGTGTCGAAAATGGAAATGCCTGGGTGCCGGCTGAGGTCAATACTTCAATCAGGCCGGAATGGTTCTACCATCCAAATGAAGACAGCAAGGTGAAAACTGTCCCTTTTTTGATGGAAACCTACTATAATTCGATCGGGCGTAACGGCTCTTTGTTGCTCAATTTTCCAATTATGCCAAACGGACTGATCCATCCGAATGACGAAAAAGCAGCGCTCGAATTTGCCAAAACAGTGAAAGAATCATTCGCAACAAACCTTGCAGAAAAAAAGAAAGCTGATGCTTCCAATATTCGTGGAAATGCAAAGAAATTTGGGTCAGCTATGGCAATTGATAACGATAAAGACACTTATTGGGCTACCGATGACAGTATCATAAAAGCCTCATTGACAATAGATTTAGGTAAACCAACCTTGTTCAACCGTTTTATGGCACAGGAATACATCCGTTTGGGACAACGTGTGAAATTCTTTAAAGTTGAGGCACTTACTGATGGAAACTGGAAAGAATTGGCAACAGCCACGACAATTGGCTATAAGCGTATCCTTCGTTTTCCGAGCACAAAAGCAACGAAAGTTCGTTTCAGTATAACCGATTCAAAAAGTTGTCCTGTCATTTCAAATATCGGAATTTACAATGCACCGGTACTCCTAAATGCTCCTTCAATCGCGCGGAACCAATCAGGTGAAGTTACGATAACAACCAATGATATTGGCCCGATTTTTTACTATACGCTGGATGGCAGCGAACCAACAACAAAATCGAATATTTACACGATACCTTTTCCTGCTGATGGGAAAGTAGAGGTAAAGGCAATTGCCTATGATCCGGCTACTGGTAAAAGCAGTCAGGCTGGTCACGAAAAATTCGATATTTCAAAGAAGGATTGGGTCCTGGTCGGTATAAATGATGAAAAGGCCAGCAAAATCATTGATGGAAATACCTCAACGGTCTGGCACCAAAGAGGTAATAAAAAAATGCCGATTGATTTGGTCATCGATTTTGGGAAAACCTATAAGGTAAATGGTTTCAAATACTTACCTGACCAGAACAGATGGAGTTCTGGCATGATAACCAACTACGAGTTTTATGTTTCAGAGGACAATTTGGAATGGAAGCTGGTGAATGAAGGTGAATTCTCCAATATCAAAAACAACCCAGTGTGGCAAATCAGGAATTTTTCGCAGGTTAATGCCCGGTATATTAAACTGAAGGCAATCAAAAACACTTCGAATAATGATGTCGCGGGATATGCCGAAGTGGATGTAATTACAAACTAAAATTTAATAAACATGAAAATATTGGTCAAATTAATTCCCATTATGAAACGAGTTTTATTGAGAAATCGAATCGCAGCCATTTTGTTAATTATTTCTATTACAGGAGGATATAGTTTTGGACAGACCCCATCAACAATTGTAGAAGACTTCAAATCTTCATCGGTAAATCAGCCAGGGAAGGAATTCCCAAAGGTGAATTCCGAAGGCCGGGTGCGTGTACAGATTAAAGCACGCGATGCACATAAAGTTCAACTGGATATTAGTGCGGTTAAATACGACCTGGTCAAAGACACAAGTGGCGTATGGACCGGTGAATCTGCTCCGCAAGACGAGGGGTTTCATTATTACCAGCTTTGGGTCGATGGAGCAGCCGTGCCCGATCCATCCAGTTTATATTATTATGGAGCAAGTCGCTGGGGAAGTGGCATCGAAATTCCGGCCAAAGATCAGGATTTTTATGCCCTGAAGAATGTTCCTCACGGTGAGTTGCGCGAAGTACAGTATTTCTCAGCAAGCTCAAAAAGTGTTCGTC
>CAIYPA010000192.1 GCA_903927965.1 uncultured Bacteroidia bacterium
GGTTCTAAAAATTCATTTTTTGAAAATTGCCTCAAAAATATTTTTACCAGATAAAATACAACCTGATTTTTTTTAGCGTAATATTCGTAAAACTGCACTAAAAACATCAAATTATGCGCTTTTTTTACTGTAATTTCCCTATTTGTTCATTATGTGTAATTGTAACTGTTTGACATACTGATATTAAGCTATTTTCCTTACGAGTTGTTCATAGCGGAAGATATTGTAGGTGAGGTTGATCAACCCAATGATGCCAGTCACCCGTGCCATTCCGATTGACCAGATATACAACCCCCTCATGCTTTGTTCCATAAAACCGAAAATATGTTCGACCCGTACCCTTGTTTTTGATTTTGTCCTGTTACTGGCTTGCTGTTCTGCTGTTAAAGGCTGGTTCTTTTTCCCTTTTTCGCATACCTGGTTGGTCATATTACAATCCGATATTGACTGCTCATTATTTGACCCAGTGTAAGCACTGTCGGTGTAAAGTGGTTGATTTTCATCGCTTTCAGAAATAAGAAGGTCAAGGACCTTTGAATCGTGGACAGATGCGTCCGAAACCATGTACGTGTCGATCAACTTGCTTATGTCATCGATCTTCACATGGTTCTTATATCCATAAAAAGTTTCGTCATTTTTCTTCATCCACATGGCATCAATATCTTTATGGTACTTCTTGTGGGGATTGTCGTTCCAAAGGTCGTCCCCGTTGCCTTCCTTGATCTGTTTGTTTTCTTCCCTGGTGTTGCGTTGGCGCGGTACTTCCGTAAAACTGGCATCAACAATTTTTCCTTCGTGGAATATCAAACCTTTATCATTCAGGTAAACCTTGAACTTGTCGAACAGGTCTTCTACAACGGCCATCTGAGTAAGTTTCTCGCGGAACAACCAGATAGTCTTTTCGTCTGGCACCTTATCACCGGTCTCAAGCCCCAAAAAATCCTTAAAGCTATTCCTGTCAATAATTTGGTATTCAACTTGATGGTCCCCAAGGTTGTAATAGCGTTGGAGCAACATGATCTTGAACATGACTACAACATCGAAAGTTTTTGCACCTGCATTGTTTTTCTTGTTCGTGTTGAGCATCTTAGATTCCAATAAAGACCTAAAATACTCAAAATCAATAACTTTACTTATGGCTTCCAATGGGTTTCCCATTTCCGACAATTGCTTGATAGCAAATTCCTTATCAAATAGTCCTATTTTTCCTTGCGCCTGATATCTTTTGCCCATCGACTAACATTTTTGCTATAATTAATGACAAAGATAATAAATATTATTTGATATTACAAACATTATCGACTGATTTACTGATATTTAATTTTTAGAACCTCCCTTAATTCATTTATACTTTTTCCTATAAGTATTTAAGAGAACCTTTATTTCTGAATTTTCAGCATAATCAATAGCTGTTCCACCCTTAATAGTCTTTAAATCTGGATTTGCCCCCTTATCCAATAGAAGTTTTACTACTTCAATATGTCCGTTTACCGAGGCCATTAACAAGGCATTTGCTCCATCAGTTGCCTGTAAATCAATCTTTGCCCCATTATCCAATAGAATATTAACTACTTCAGAATTTCCTACCTGTGAAGAAATCATCAAGGCGGTAAATCCATCAGATAGTGGTAAATTTACCTTTGCCCCCTTTTCCAATAAAAGCTTAACCACTTCTATATTACCAATTTCTGAAGCCACAATCAATGCTGTACCTCCATTAGTTGACTGTAAATCTACCTTTGCTCCTTTATCCAATAGAATATTGACTACTTCAGTATGTCCTGCCTGTGAAGCTATAATCAAAGCGGTAACTCCATCTGATAGTGGTAAATCTACCTTAGCCCCTTTATCCAATAGAAGCTTTACTACTTCTTTATGTCCGTTTTGTGAAGCCACAAACAAAGCGGTAACTCCGTTATTACCCTGCAAATCTACCTTTGCCCCATTATCCAAAAGAAGCTTTACCACTTCCGTATGTCCATTTAGTGAAGATTTAATCAAAGCAGTAAATCCATTAGTAGCCTGTAAATCAACCTTTGCTCCTTTTTCCATTAGAATTTTGACAACTTCATTTTGGCCTGACAGTGAAGATATCATCAATGCAGTATCTTCCTGAGACCCCCCACGTAAATCTATCTTTGCCCCTTTATCCAATAGAAGCTTTATCACTTCTGTCTGTCCGTTTAGAGAAGCTATCATCAAGGCAGTAGATCCCTCAGGCCCATGCAGGTCTACCTTTGCCCCTTTATCCAATAGAAGCTTTACCGCTTCTATTTGTCCTTTTAGTGAAGCCATCATCAAGGAGGTACGTCCATCAGATGCCGGTGAATCTACATTTGCTCCCTTTTCCAATAAAAGCTTTAAAACTTCTGTATGTCCATTTTGTGAAGCTACTATCAAGGCCGTAGCTCCGTCAGGCCCAAGTAAATCTATCTTTGCCCCTTTATCCAATAGTAGCTTTATCACTTCGGTATGTCCATTTTCTGAAGCCATGAACAAAGCATTAGCTCCATTAGGTTCCTGTAAATCTATCAGTGCTCCTTTATCCAACAAAAGCTTTACCACTGATATATGTCCCTCTCGTGAAGCCGTCATCAAGGCAGTATATCCATCATATTCCTGTAAATCTATTTTTGCCCCCTTATCCAATAAAAGCTTTACACTTTCTGTATGTCCGACTAATGAAGCCAAATATAAAGCAGTAACTCCATTTGATGCCTGTAAATCTAACTTAGCTCCCTTAGCCAATAGAATCTTTAACACATCTGTATGTCCATTTTGCGAAGCTGTCATCAAGGCAGTACCTCCAGTAGGCCCAACTAAATCAACCTTTGCCCCATTATCCAATAGAAGCTTTACCACCTCAATATGACCGTTTTGTGAAGCCAAAAACAAGGCATTAGCCACAATACCTTCATGTAAGTCTGGCTTTGCCCCACTGTCTAATAGAAGCTTTACCATTTCTGTAAATCCATTTTGGGAAGCAATAATCAAGGCTGTTGCTCCATCTTTTCTTCTTAAATCAACTTTTGCCCCATTTCCCAATAAAAGTTTTACAACTTCTGTATGTCCCTCCTGCGAAGCCATTATTAACGCGGTAACTCCATCATTTCTCTGTAAATCAACCTTAGCCCCTTTATCCAACAGAAGCTTTACCACTTCTGTATATCCTTTTTGTGATGCTACTAACAAGGCTGTATTTCCGTCATGTCCCTGTAAATCTATCTTTGCCCCTTTATCCAATAGAAGCTTTACTACTTCTGTATGTCCATTTAGTGAAGATTTAATCAACGCAGTAAATCCATCAGTTGCCTGTAAATCAACTTTAGCCTCTTTTTCTAACAGAAGCTTTACCACTTCTGCATGTCCGACAGTTGAAGCCAAATACAAAGCAGTAACTCCATCAGGTCCCTGTAAATCTGGCTTTGCCCCTTTATCCAATAATATTTTCACCACATCTATACAATTCAAAAACGAACCCAATATCAAATTGCTGTTGCCAAATTCATCCTTGTAGTCAACAGATTTAACTGATGTTACAATTATTTTAGCTTTACTACAATCATGTTCTTTAAGTAAAATCATTAACTTTTCAGCTTGAGTGTCTGTTTGAGCCTTAATTTCTGTTTTAAGTAATAACAGAAAAAAAACAATCATTGCTATTATTTTTAAATTTTCCATTCTGTTTTGTTTTAATTACAAATTCTATATGATTTTTGGCTTCTATTTCAATCACCGCAACAATCATTGCCGAATTGGAAGTTTTGAACTTGCTGACGGTGTTATCCGTAATCAGGATCAATATTATTTTTTTACAACCCTTAAGATTCGTTTGGAACACATGAAAAGGATTTCTACCATTCTAAATCACTTTTTTGACGTTAAAATCAAAGATCTCATCGAAAGTCCTAGAGAAACATGTTCAATTGCATTGTCACACATAGTTGAATTTTAAAGAAGTTAAATTACACAGTACTTTTTCCCATTCAAAACTATTGGTTAGAATACACTAAGGATCGCTAATGACTTCAAATAAGACTTGAATAACAAATGTACAAAGAAAATAAATAACTATTTTCTTTGTATTGAAAGGCTGGATCTCAATTCGCATTACGTGCATTATTAATTTTTATAAATGTATTTAACAATTTTTCTATTTCTGAATTCGCAGCAAAATCCAAAGCTGTTTTGCCATTATTGGTCTTTAAATTTGGTTTTGCACCTTTTTCCAATAAAAACTTAACCACTTCTATATGTCCTTCTTGTGAAGCAATAAACAAGGCTGTAGCTCCATCAAATCTTTGTAAATCTGCTTTTGCACCTTTTTCCAATAAAAGCTTTACTATTTCTTCATGTCCAACTTGAGAAGCCATAAATAAGGCAGTAACTCCATCAGGTCTCTGTAAATCAATATTAGCCCCCTTATCCAACAGAAGCTTTACCACTTGTACATGTCCCTCTTGTGAGGCTGGAATTAAGGCAAGTTTTCCATAAGTAGTCAATGTCAAAAAACCGGTATTTGCACCATTGTCCAATGGAAGCTTTATCAATTGTCCCTCTTGTGAAGCCATCATCAAAGCTGAAACTCCATCAGATTCTTGTACATCTACCTTTGCGCCTTTATCCAACAAAAGCTTTACAGCTTCAACATGTCCCTCTATTGAAGCATGAATCAATGCAGTACGTCCAATAGTATCATATAAATCTACCTTTGCCCCATAATCCAATAGAAGCTTTATCACTTCTGTATGTCCATTTCGTGAAGCTATCATTAAGGCGGTAACTCCGTCTGTTCCCTGTAAATCTACCTTTGCCCCTTTTTCCAATAGAAGCTTCACTACGTCTGTGTGTCCAACTGTTGCAGCCAAATACAAGGCAGTAATTCCATCAGGCCCCTGTAGATCTACCTTTGCCCCATTATCCAATAGAAGTTTTACCAATTCTGTGTTTCCCAATATTGAAGCCAAATACAAAACTGTATCTCCATCACTACCCATGAAATCTACCATTGCCCCTTTATCCAATAATATTTTTACAACATCTATGCAACCATATAATGAGCTCATCATCAACAGGCTTAAGCCATCTTTGTAATAATCAACAGATTTAACTGATAGTGCTGTTATTTTGGCGTTAGTACAATCTTGCGCTTTCAGCAAACCAATTAACTTTTCAGCTTTAGTGTCTGTTTGAGCCTTTATTTCTATTCCATGTTGAAACAGAAATAAAAAAATTATCACAATTATTCTTAATTTTACCATAATGTTTCGTTTTAGAATACTTTTTCTATATTAATTTTGGTATCAACTGATTCTTGACACCATTTTTTTATAAATCCAAATCGATTATCAGAATAGTAGAACTGCACAAATTTTCACTTATAATGGCCATATTGTACAGTAAAAGCGGTTGTCTTTTTCTGTATTAAACGATTTATTCCTTTTAAAATACTAAACGAAATTGAAATTATTATTTTCATTTTTCTATCACACAGATTTTCATACTTACGTTCAAAGGAATGATGAAACACCTTCTATTTTTTGTAACAATCAATCCCGTAAACAACGTACAGAAAAACCGAGTACCTTGAGATTGCAGTCCCCAGATGCACGACCATCATCGAAGAACATGTCCCGGCTCCAGGCATACGTATAAGAGTACTCCGTAGAGGACCAGTAGCCGCCGGTGCTGCCAATGTCGAAGAACGTTCCATCGAAGTTACGAAGGCCACCAGGTATGGAAGTAAAACCAGTGCTATTGGTGGCACCGGTATTTGGTGTAAGCCAATGAGTGGTACCCGTTTCTTTTAGTTTGCAGCCAGCTTCTTCCCATCCCCCAAGAAAATCTGCTAAGGTATTCCACTCGGTATCAGTTGGCACATGCCAACCAAGGGGGGCTATATTACGAATATCGTTTACTACATACCAGTTGTACAAAGCACCATAATCTGTTTTATAAGTTCGAGAAATATTGTTGTACCAGCAATAGGCGCCCACAGCCAATGCACTCCATTCTTTACTGTCTTTAACATTGAAAATGGCATCACCATTGCGGTATCGAGTTGTTTTCAGGTTTTCAGTCATCCAGACTTGATTACCAATGGTAACTGTATGATAGATATTGCCATCGATATCAATAACAGTTCCACTTGACGATTCTGAAGTTTCTATACTATTAAACTCTGCCATAATTGAACTTTTGGTAAATTTTTCTATGTTTTCGATCTTGCCACATATAAAAAATACCAAAAATGCTCCTATCAGAATTAATCTGTAAATAGTAGATTTTGTTTTCATTGTTCTGCTTTATTAAAGTCAATAATTTTTTATATTTAGTAAAGTACTTCATACTTTCGATCTATAGTGTAAAAATAAACTAAGGAACTTAGATTATTTGAAGTCAAATTTGAATTGTAACATGTTATATAACATTTTTTCTCCCCCACGATCAAAAAAGGGGATGCTTTCCTTCCCCTTTTCTTTAAAGACTGATTTGGTTATGGAAAGCTTCGCATAATCATTTCCTTTCCATAAATTTGGTTTTCAATATCACGGACTTTTGAATCGAGGATCCGTTTCATCTCGTCGATCACCGATGCAATCACCGGCGAATTCGATGTCTTGAACTCATTATCGGCTGCATCCTTCAACAGGAGTACCGAATTAAGGGTGTCGGCAAAAATTTTGAAGTGTATCTGAAAAGGAAAATGGCAGATTTATCCGAAGTAATTTTAGCATATATTAAGAACCTAATAAACATGAACACATCTGAAAAACTTGCTTTAAAAAACTTTTTTTACTTAGAGAAAATTGCACCAATCTTAATGAACAGCTGTATCGAGGACCGTATGTACAGTAGTGTGAGAGGCTCTTAGATAGGCTTGTAGCCTATCGGCGGTCTACTCGATTACCGCCTGGTGTTCTTTTTGCCAGCCTTGTAAACCATTGTCAATATTGAGTTTCTGTTTCAATGCAATTTTGCTTTCTTGTTTACCTGTTTTGGCTCACACTTGCAGTGTAATTGGATTCGGGAATATTTTGCCATGCTGTAATAAACCACTTGGATTTTCAATTATCTCAATTCGTGCATCATTACCAGCATTATAAACTCTGTAAATAGAATAGTCCTCACCTTTATCAAACATAAAAACCCATTCGTTTGGTGAGAGATAAATGAGGTCTTTAATACCCGATGGAGTTCCTTTAACATCAATGAATTTTTCTTTCCCGTTTTCTCGGACTTTAAAGTCATATGGTTTTCCACTTTCTCCTTCCTTATTTTCCCATATAACTTCTGTGAAATTGTTTTTTTGCTTAGTCATATATTCATTGACAAATTCTTCACACCATCTTCCAACATCTTCACGGACTTCTTGACTTTGAATTTTAGAATAATTTGCCACTGCTTTCTCTGTTGCATTGGTGAATACCTTTGTCCTCGCTGAGATTTTAGTAACATCAAAACCTTTTGGATCTATCACGGGTTCAAAACTCTCAGGTAAAAGAATTTCTAAATCATAATTTTCAACACTTTCTTCAACTCCATTTTCTTCTAAAGGAGTTTCTTTGGGTTCACTCTCTGTTACAACTAAAACTCGTCTTGAAAATGCTCGTACAGGTTTAATGCCTGATAAGCTAATTCCTTGTTCGATTAACCATTCCTGAATTTCATTTTTTTCGGATTCCAACAAAAGAAACCGCAGCTCTTCATTAAGACCAACTACCCCTAACAAAGTTGAAAGTTCTTTTATTAAACTCAGCAAGGTTCTTTCGCTTCTCCACTTTCCTTTATAATAGAACTTATTTTCTCCCTTGTAAACCGTCAAAGATGGTCCGTCAAAAGTTTCAGATTGATAGTTAAATGAAAGTTTAATTTCATTTGCAGTAAAAAAAAATGTTGTGTTCAGTATTGAGTATAATCTCTCAAACTCCTGAGAACTTTCCTCTAACTTTTTCTTCTCAATCAATGCCACAAAGTATGGGAGAATTAACTCAAGTTTATTTTTCAAAGAGTCATCGGAGCTTGGTTTATCAAATGTTGGAATGAATTCATCTATTGTCTGAACTTGCAATAAAGACATTAACTCTTTAAAAGTTTCTGAACTCTTGTTGGAGTTTTCGGGAAGCTGAATGACTTTTAGCTTTTCCGATTCCGATGAAAATCCTTCAACTGTAATCCATTTCAACTCATCAGATGGTTCATATTTACCGTTCACACTAAGTAACTTGTTTTGTGAAGCCCATTCAGAAATGACTTGCTTGCTTGTTTCTGTCATGTCAGGAAGTAAAGCAGAAAGTTTATTGTAAATCAAACCAATTCTTCGAAGCGGAATTTTAATTTTTGAATCATCTTTCTCTGACTGATCTGCTATTATTGTTAGAATAGAAAGATAATCAATTAATTCTAATTTGCTTTTTAATTGAAGAAACTCCTTCCAGTCATCAGGAAGCGGTTCGTCATATTCAAAAATAGGTAAATAATTTCCTGCGATTTGCTTAATCTCCTTGTCATTAACGAAAACAGATTCAGGTTTTAGTATCTCTTCTGTTGTTGTAGGTATACAGTTTTTATTTTTGATGAACCAAGGGAAATAATTCTCGACTTTTATGCTATAAGAATTTGTACCATATCCAACACCATAAAAAAATTTCGCAGTAGAAATAACTTCTGATATCGAATTTCCATGAATAAGATTCCCCCAGAAAAGTTTACAATAGTCATAGTTAACGGAAACTGTATTAAGAAAAGAAGGAATCCTTAAATCACTAATAATATTGTGATCTCCAAAACCAAATGCACCTGGAGTTTCTCTTGCTTTTTGGGCACACTTTTCAACCCATGCTCTATCAGTAAGATTTCTTAATGTTGGTAAAGAATTATTCTTATTGATTACTTCAATTTCTACTCTATCTTTGACTTTAATAGCTTTAAAGAAAAGATTCCATTCCAATTCGCTACTGCCAGAGAATAAGTATTCTTCAGAAACATAAGGAACCTCATTAATTAATCCTTCAATTTTCAACTGTGGTTGATATTTGTTTGATAGAAAGCAATGCTGAGCTTCCTTAAATGTCATATCAAGCTTCTTTGTTTTCAATTTAAGCTCTCTTAAGGACTCAAAAATTTCCTCATCTAGCGAATTTTCCTTGAACAATCTAAATAAATAGTGTGTAATTTGAAGAAAGTTTGTTTGATTAATGAAGTCAGTTGTTTTAAGATTAGGAATAATAACATTGGTGACATATGCAACTTGCGATGGTTCTTTTACTCCAAGAGTTTTTAACCATTCATAAATAGGCTTATCTTTTTGGATTTTGTCAAATACATCAGGATGAATGATAGGAATATGACCTAATTCAGTGGAACTAACTCCAGTAGGAAAGCAAATTCCATTTGAAGGATTGTAGAGAAGTTCTTTCTCGTCAAAAATAAATGGGAGTGATTTTAATGTTTGAAACCAAATACCTTGTTTGTCATTCTCAGATTTAAAGTTGAAATACTTTATCAAATTAAAGTTCTCAGAAACTTTGTGTCTACTGGTGAAGGATTTTGAAATAAAGAATGTTTCAAAGTTTTCAAGTTCAAAGGTTTCCACACCGATTGATTTGAGTTTATTGGATTCTTCTACTTTTGAGTTTACAAAACAGTCCTCCAAATAAGTGAGTTTCTTTTCTGTTTGTAGAAATTCTGTTATTGATTTTGGATCAATGAATTTTTGAATGGATAGTCCTGTCTTGTCTAAAACAACTTCAGAAGGTTTTTTAGTACTTTCGCCTTCTGTAATGATAAATGCCTTATTTGAGCAATGTTTGGAGAAACTCCCATCAAAATATCTCTTAAGTTCATTCTGTGGGTTATTGAATTTATGTGGAAGTAAATGAAGTAACTGAAACTTGAATTTGCTGGTTGAGAGAGAAACTAACCAATCAAGTATTTTTTCTGCAATTAGTTCAAATAGCCATTGATTCCAAACTCTGTCTTGGTGCAGCCCTTCTCTTGCGGCATTCGTTATAAAACTTCCATTCACTAAAAACGGAAACTCAAAATCTGAAACTTTGGTTGGAAGGTAAGTGAAAATTAAACTCTCATCTTTCTTCAGTGGTTTGATTTTCTGGCCGTCAATTTTTGCCGAAAAAGATATTTCAGTAATTTCAGATTCTTTAAGCTTATCAGGTGTCTTATTGTCATCTTGCTTCAATTCTATTTTGGTTCTCTCTGGGACTGGAATTGAATCAAATGTTTTGGTTATCCACGAACTTATTTCTTTCCCATCTTTCAATAAAGTCACTTCATTAAAAACGGCTTGTTGATTGGTTACTTTTTTTTCAATGCAGTAAAACCTATCTCCATTTTTGGAAACTGAAATTTTTGAAACCCTTCTGAGAAATAATAGAATTTGACCATTTTTTAATAAATCGTTCAAGTCATTTTGAAGCAACTCAGCTTTTTTAATCTCTAAAATGGTTGAAACTGCAAATGCCCTTTTTGTAATACTCGATTGAACGTCTGTAGCTAATTCACTTAGCTCAGTCCATAAAGGAATAATCTGCCAAGGAAGTTTTAATTTATGTTCTGCCTTATCAAATCGAAACTGATATCCATCTGAAAAAATCGTAACTCGCTCAGATTTTCCAAAAACCGATTTAAAACCAATTCCCTTATAACCAGTCTTTGTCGAGTCTGCTCTTTTTGTGCTTGCTCCCGCACCTGTTAAAGAAATGATATCATTTTCATCAAATGGTTTTCCATTGTGAGAAACAATTAAACAGTTAGGAAGAAAATCAAAATGAACTTCATTATTCGTGTCCTTAGCCGCATCATCGGCATTTTGTATTAATTCAAAAACAAAGCGTTGACTTTCTGAATAAATGTCGCTCGAAACAGTATCAAGCAAACTTGCTGCCATTTCAGCTTGGTCTGAATCATTATAAATTGACCGTTTCTTATTTAAATTTTCAATGAAATCTTTTTTGTTCATACTTCAATTTCAAATATGTGCATTTGAGAGTCCGCTTATTAATAGTGCCAATATTTTGTTCACATTCCTTACTGTCACAATGGTTTACTTTTCAATTTTGTCAGTCGGTGCTAATCTTTTACACTTGGCGGTAACGTTTTGGCGCTTGGCGCAGTGGCGGATTTCGGAGCACATCCCTGTCAATATACCACAAAAGCTGATGCAAGGTAGAATGTTCAATTAACCACTTCACCCGCCATTGCTGCCAAACGCCTGTTAGCCGTTCGGTTTTCATTTTTTATACTTTAAAAGTTTACTCATCTATTTTCCCAACTATTTTCAGTCCTCCGTTCTGTCTCACAATTTCTGTTTGTTCCAAATTGCTTTCCTCTGTCAAGCCGTTTGTTTTGTATTCTTTTAAATCTCTTAATTGAATGTCTATTGCATTGTCATTGGCTTTAATAAAATATTTCATATCAGAAAGACCAAAAACGTTTATGTTGTCGTGTCCTGAAACATAGCTGTTGTTTTCTATGTAGTTTTCGTCATTGAATAGTGCTTTTTCAATGTCTTTTGTGTTTAAAATTTTTGTGTTGCCAAAGTTGTTTTTATATGAAAGTCCAATTTTGTTGATGAAGTTGTTGTTTTGAATAGCTGTATATGGATGCAAAACAATCAAATAGTCTTTTGCTCTGCTTATGGCAACATTGTAAATGTATTCTTTTGAAAGTAACGCTTTTTCGTGTCCTGAATAAAAATAGTTGTTCGGGTTGCAAACAAAAAAGACAATATCACACTCATCGCCTTGAAAACCGTGAACCGTGTCGGAAAACACTTTTACATTTTCAGAAATACCGTAGGATGTTATCAATTTATTGAGCAAAATTGCTTGTGCTTTGTATGGTGCAAATTAGTCCGATTGTCCACTGCTCGCTTTCGTTAATTGTGTCAAAATATTTGATAATTTCAGAAACTAAAATGGCGCAATATGTATGATATGAACTGTAAAACAACTTATTTACTTTGTAAATAGAATTGTCTTGGTTTAGCGGAATATCAATAAACGTTACGTTTGACGAAATCAATTTTTTGAATTTTTCGGGCAATTTCTTGGTTTCTTTTCTATTCGTTGCTCTGTCGTGAATTAACAGACTTGAATAGGAAAGTTCGCTAAAAAGTTGTCCGATTTTTGGAATACTGCGATATTGCGTATCAAGGTTCTGTATTGTGTCAATCTCTCTAATTATCTGTTCATCGAGATTAAAACTTTCAAGATTCATCATTTTGTAAATGTTTTCGTCTTGAAAGTCAAAATTTTCCAATTCTTTTTCGTCAATTTCAATAATAGGTGGAATTTGTTTCGGGTCGCCTGCAACTATGAAATTTGTGTTCGGATTTGTTTTGAATAAAGCCATTATTGCAAATGTTATGTAATGCAATCCCGTCATTGATGCTTCATCAAAAATTACATAATCAAAATTTCTGTGTTTAAAAAGTCTGTATTCAAAATTTTCTCCGTCTTTTTCTCCATTGATTGCAAAATAAGGCAAACGATGAATTGTTGAAGTTACAACGTCTATATTGTGTAAGTATTTATTGTCTAATGAATCTACATAAATACCGCTTTCCTCTAACTCAGGGTCTGTGGGGCGACTTAAACGAACAGCGTAAATATCAGTATTTATGTCCTTTAGTTTTTTACAAACTACGTCCGCTGCTTTGTTGGTTGGCGTAAGCACCAAAAATTTCGCATTTGGATTTTCAGCTACCATGTCGTTTATTCTATTGCAAAGTGTTGTTGTTTTACCTGTTCCTGGTGGTCCATAAATGAAAGCCAAAGAAGGCATCGCTTTTTGAATATCTTGCCATTCATCAATATAATTTTCATTCGTGAACGCTTTGAATAACCTATCGAGCAAATCAATAACAGGTGTAAAATTGATTTCAACTTTAAAGATGTTTGAAAGTCGGGAAAGCGTATTACTTGACAATGGTTCACGGCAATAAATCAACAAATCTTGCCCTTTTTTAGAAACGCCTTCAACTGTTATGTTTTCTCTTCTGCCATTTCCAAAAACAAGTGAAACTTTAAAATCGTCTGCATTTTCAATTTCAGGCGAAATGTAGATACTTGCACCGCAAAGTAGAAAGTATTTATTATCGGCTTTGTATGGCTTAATATCTTGGAATGAAATTGATTTTTGTTTCTGTGCGTCTTGTTTTTCTCCGTAAGTAGTAAGCAACTGCAAATATGCCTTAAACCAATCGTAAGAGTATTTTACGCTGTTATTGATGTTTTCTGCTAAATCAACTCGATTTTTTTTGATTTCAAGTTGCTTTTTTAAATCTTCAATTCCTTTTGCAAGTTCTTCATCTTCGTCAAAGTCAGGTAATGTATTTGTTTTTTCCTTTTCCGTTTTCGGTTTTGATACAGATTCTGAAAGATTTTCTAAACTTTCAATCGCACCCTCTAAATCGTCTGTATCAACCTCTGTATTTGCTCCTGATATTTTTCGTTCTGCTTTTCGTTTTTCTTTTTCTCTTTTTTCTTCTAATGCTTTTCTTGCTTCTTCCGCTTCTTCTTCGCTTTCAAATTTAGAGGCAATTCTTTCGGTTTCAGTTAAAATAACAGTTGGCTTAAAACCTAGTAAACGTTCTAATTCTAAATTACTTTCGTAGCCGTCAGCTAATTCATTTGAGGTAATTTCATATGGAGCTACAAACTCACCACTATTGGACAAAAGCCATTTTCTTCTTTTTAATAGAGTTAGTGAAGTAGATTCAAAAGATTGATATTGTTGGGAATAATAAAAATAACTATGACTCCCTTGCGAATATTCATAGCTTGATATTTTTTTCAAGAAACGCCATAATATAAATGACGTTTCATTATCTATATTTTTTGTAAATTCTTTACAACCGTCTATAATTCTATCAGTTGTTGTATTTCTGTCACCATAACCATAAGTTGATGGACGAAGTTTCAATTTTTCTTTTATGGATGCATCTGTTATTTCTATTTCGACTATTCTTGGCAATAGACTAACGCCTAATTTTAAAAGAAACTCTTTCAAAATTTGTTGCTCTTTTTCTTCTGTAATAAAAGTGTAGTAATCAGATAAATCGACAAATTTTGTATCGGGTTTTGATTCAAAATACTTTTCTATATCACAAGTTGGATAATAGATTTCGCTTGCCACTCCACGATAGGTTGTTTCGTCTTCTTTTGTTTTATATGAAACGAATTCTTTATCTTCTAACAATGAAATAAATTCTTCTGGTCGTCCTGCATTCTTCCAATAAGTGAAAAACTTCTGGAAGTGTGATTCTGTATCAATCTCTCCGTCTTTTTCATACAAAGGCAAAATATTATTGTAGATTTCATCTTTCAAACTGGGCTTTTTAATACCGAAGTTTTCAATAAATTCCTTTGTCTTTTTGTTTTTCAGTAATTCGGGGTCAATGGTTTTGTAAGTTGAACTCGCTTCGTCTAATGGCAAAAACAAAATACCGTGTAATTCTCCACCATTTTTTTCAAATGCGGCAACTGCATTACCTTGTGTATCTTTCAAAATGGGCTTTGTTTTGAATTTGTCTTGGTATGATTTCCTTTCAGACAAATATTCGTAAAACTTATGAAGCCATTCATTTGGTTGGCATTTTATGAAATTGCTTGTTATTAAATCAGCAATTTTATTTTCAAAGTCCATATTTGATTTGATCAAATTAGGTTCTTTTCTGTCCCAAGACCTTTCGGAACCTCCATCAATATAATCTGTAATTTCTTTGTCTTTTGTTCTGCCAATCGTTGAAAAAACCCATTTTGCATTTTGATTTTTGACTAATTCGGCAAGTTGCTCGTTAGAAAACAAGTTTGCCAAATCAGGCGAATCAGCCCAATAAGCGTTTCGCTTATTGGCAAAAGTTTCGCCTTTTGCGGGTAGTATTTCTTTGGTTTGTAATTTCTCTTTTATTTTAAAATAGAAATCATCAAAAAAACCTCCATTTCCATAATCAATATTCTTATAAGGAAGTATTTCTATAATATCATCACTAATCAGTTTCAACTCTTTTAAAATAAGCAAACTGTCGGCTGAAAGTTGCGCAAGTAACTTAACCATTTCGGTATTGTGTTCTTTAGAACGGTGTATTCCTTCTCGGCTTTCAGTTAGTAAAAATGGTGCGTGAAGAATAAAATTCAGATTTGTTGTTTCCTTTGTCGGGAAAAAACAAAACGCAGAAAATTGTTTTGGTATTAATTTATCTTTCTCATCAAGAAAGTAGCCAATAGAATAGTTGAGATTATGTTCTTCTGTTAAACGTGAGAATAAGTATAAATTTTCTTTTGATTGTTTTAATCCAACTTGTTGATTGAGTTCAATTCTTACGCAAATAATGTCGTCTATTTGTTCATGTTTAATTCTTTTTTTAGTGTATTTGCCCACTTCGTTGTTTTCTGCTTGCCATTTTACTTCTTGTAAGTCAGATAGAAACAATGTCGGATAGACTAATCTTTTAAATTTTTCCAAAATATCTGAATATGCCTGTTCCTTTGACATTTTTAAATTGCCGTTTTCGTCAGTTTCTTGCTTGTCAAAAGGAAAGTAAAAAATGGTTTCGTTCTTATGTCGGTCTGTTAAATCTTCGACCAATTTTATGGGAACAATGAATTTGCAAATTTTGAATTGAAAGTTGGGGTCGTAAATGTGTGGCGTTTGGGTGTATTGGAAAACTGCTTTAAAACCAACTCCAAATTTTCCGATAGTAGATTGGTCTTTTTTGTTGGATTGAGCAACAGCTGAAATTGAGTTTATGTCGCCAAGTTGATTGTTTTGTTGGTCTTGTTTTTCATTGTCGGGATTTGAAACCCAAAAGTTTTTTGTGCCGTTATGCTTAAAATAAAGTCCGTTGTTTGTTAATTGAAACGAAGATTTTGTCGCTTTTGCGTCATTTGCATTTTGCAAAAGTTCGTAAATAAAATGAGCTTGGTCGCTATATTTTTCAATAACACTATTCCACATATTACTAATAGCAAAGTCGTCCATTAGTGAGGTCGCAGTATTGTGTCTTTTTTGGTATAGTTTGTCAAACCAATTATTTTGTTCTTCGGTCATTTCTTCTCGTATTTTTATTTTTGGTTCTGTTGTCTGTTGCGGTGCGTTCTAAACTGACGGCTAACTCGTTTATACAAACGGAAAATCCGCATAAGAGTGACTCATTTGAAACGCTAACCACGGTAACCCACCGTGGTTTATTTTTTTGTATTGTATTTCTTATTCCTTCCATATTGTCAATCACACTTGAAACTACTAATTTAACATTTTTCAATTATATGGTTTTCAAGTGTATCTCCAAATAAATGAATAATATGCAAATATAAAGTTTTATTATTGTTTAACTTTGAAACAGAATTTTTAATTACAATTTAATCATCATGTTATTTTTCCTCCACGATCAAAAAAAGGGAGCTTTCGCTCATAGCAGTAAATATAGCTCTTTATGTTATTTATAATGTGATGATTACTATTTTTTCACCCATTCCACTTTAAACAGGGCTAATTTTAGTAATTTTGCTCATATCAAAGAACTTTATGGGATTTTTGAATGGGATGTTGTCTTTTCGGAGCATCCCGTTTACTTTGCGGAATATACACATATATATTTAATATTCAATAATATAGAAAATATATTATTCTATCCAAATTGTTTTTATTCAACAAATAAAGAAAGAATATCCTGATTAATGATTGAGCCTTGTGCATTTGCATGGACCTTTTTTTGTGTCCTTTATCACCCCATTTAGCAAAGCTAACCTTGCTAAATGAAAAATGAAAAAACGATTTTCGGAACAAACAATGGGCCATCGGTATTGATGGTCGGTGATTCAAGGACCAGGATCAAGGAGCTGGCAGACAACAGTATCGACTCTGTTGTTACGGACCCACCTTACGAGCTTGGGTTCATGGGCAAAAAATGGGACAATACCGGGATCGCCTATAATGTCAAATTGTGGAAGGATGTATTGAGGGTATTGAAGCCCGGTGGCCACCTTTTAAGTTTCGGTGCGACACGCACCTATCACCGTATGGTGGTTGCCATTGAGGATGCAGGGTTCGAGATACGCGATATGATCGAATGGGTCTATGGCAGCGGTTTCCCCAAAAGCATGGACATTGGCAAAGCATTTGATAAACAGGCTGGTGCAAAAAGGAAGGTCGTTGGTATCGTCACCCAGGGAAGGGCCGCTTCGCCGCGCCAGGACATCCGTAGTGGAAGGATGCACGCTTCGAGCGATGGGAACACAAGGGGTTATATGGGGAACCAGATCACTGGTCCTGCTACTGCCCATGCCCACCAATGGAACGGTTGGGGCACCGCCCTAAAACCTGCACACGAACCCATTGTGGTCGCCCGTAAGCCCCTGACCGGGAAAACGGTCTGCGAAAACCTGCTCAAATGGAGGACCGGTGGGATCAATATCGACAAGGGCCGGATTTCGCCGAACGGTTGTTTAGCATACCAGACCAACAATCACTTTGACCCTTCCGGGTCAGATGGTCATTTTCTTTTGCTCGAAGAGTACCACCATGGTACTTTGGGGAGGTTCCCCGCAAATATGATCCATGACGGGTCGGCAGAGGTTGTGGCCATGTTCCCAACAAACGCTGGGGCAGCTTCACCGGTCAGAAAAGGGCACGATGGCAGCAGCAACGGGATCTATGGGGATTACGCCACCAAAGGGGACGATGGTGCCACCTTCTATGCCGATAACGGAACGGCTGCAAGGTTCTTCAAAGTCTGCCCTTGGTCGGAAAACGACCTGTTCCCATTGTTCTACTGTGCAAAAGCCAGCAAAAGCGAACGCAACAAAGGGTGCAACGGCCTAAACGACAAATATTTCAACATGCGCCCTTTTGCCGGAGAGAATTGCGACCTGTCCGTTTTAAAGAACAGGATGAACAGCAAACATGGCAAGAACCACCACCCCACCGTAAAACCGTTGTCGTTGATGAAATACCTGATCGGCCTTGTCACCCCTCCCCATGGCACAACACTTGACCTTTTTGCAGGCAGCGGCACCACGCTGCTGGCAGCGCAACAATCGGGGTTCGGCTTTATAGGGATCGAAAATGAACCGGAATACATCCCCATCATCAAAAGCCGGATCGAAAATGAAACAAACAAACCGCTAACAATCATTTGATATGGCAAACACAAACCCGATAGACGTCACCCTTTGCCGCAGGATTGCTTACGAGGAGTGGCGAAAATTCAAAAAGAGCCAGGATATTGCAATTGACAAGCGGTTGAACCGCGATACCGGCCTGCTCCATGCCGGTGGTTCCGGAAGGAGGTATTCGGTCTCCACCAACAAGGTCGAGATCATCGCCAGCTTGCTCCACCCCGATTACGAAAGGTACCAGGACATCAAACGGATCAAGCACCAAAGGACAAAATCGGCCCTGCACACCCCAAAAACGACAAAAACAAGGGGCAAGGGGATCCACAACCGGCTGGTCTGGGGCCGGATGAATACCATTGCCTTCAGGTGCATGAACGACCTTCGGGGCGAGGTGATCCGGTTTGTGAAAAGCAGCAAAATTGCCAAACGGCAGGTCAACATCAACTTTTAACCTACTAAAAAGTGTACTATGGGACGCAAGATCTATGACGAAGATTTGAGGCTGAACCTGATCCTCAATGGCCAGGGGCTCGCTAGCGGTAGCGCAAAGATGGTGGCCGAACTGGGAAAGATGGAACATGAGATGATCGCGCTCGAAAACAAGGCAAAAAAGCTCGCCCTCTCGATCAAGAACCTTGAGAAAAACGCCGTTGCCAACGCATCAAAACTGGCCACCGAAAGGGCCGAATATGCCCAGTTGACCCAGACCATAAGGGCACACGCCCTGGCATTGGAACAGCAAAGGCAAAAAGTCGGGCTATTGGGGATGACCGTCCAACAACTGCGAAACCATATAAAAGAGTTGCAGATCAAGCTTTTCAACATGTCGGGCAGCCAGGGGACGCCCCTTTTCCAGGCGTTGCAGCGCGAGCTCAGGGAGACCCAGATCAGGCTGAACACCCTGGTGACCGGTGCCAGCCGTTTGAGCCAGGCATGGAGCCGCATGGAGCAAACTATCAACAAGGCCGGGACTGTGGTCGGATGGTTCGCGATGGCGGTTTTTGGGGTGGTAAGGTTGGTAGGCAACGTGATCACCCGGATGAAGGAACTTGAAGACCTGATGGGCGTTGTACGCAAAAACACCGAACTGACCGTTGGCCAGGTATGGGAGATGAAAGAGGCTTTTGACCAGTGGGACACACGCACCAAAACGGACGACCTGTTGAAACTTGCAATCGTGGCAGGCAAGCTCGGTATCCAGGGGAAGGACGACATCTTGAAGTTCACCGAAGCGGCCAATATGATACAGGTCGCACTCGGCGACGACCTTGACGGCACGGTGGAAGATACGGTCAACAGCATCGGGAAACTGACCAATGCTTACCGTGTCCTTACCAAGGAGAACAAAAAGACGGGGAAGGACTTCACCCTTGACGAGGCCATGATGGCCACCGGATCGGTACTGAACGAACTGGCCAAGAGCAGCGCGGCCTCTGCCGGGACGATCCTGAACTACATGACCCGCCTCAGTGCAGTAGGCGAACTCGCCGGGTTTACCATTGCCCAGATCGGCGGTATCGGCTCGACCCTCGATGCGATGAACGTACCTGCCGAACGTGGGGCGACTGCCATGCAAAGGATCATGCTCGCCCTGGCCAACCCCAAAAAGATCCAGGAATTTGCCGATGCCCTGGGCCTGACTGCCGAGGGTTATGTCGATATGTTGAAAAAAGACCCAAACCAGGCCATGACCCGGCTGCTGCACAAATTTGTGACGACCAAGAACGGCCTGGTGGAGCTGACCGGCGGGCTAAAGGATTTCGGGGCCAAAGGGATGTACATGACCGCTGTTGTCGGTACGATGGCCCAAAACCTTGACGTGCTGGCACAACAGCAGGAAGTCGCGGCAACGGCATGGGACAAGCAACAGTCCGTCCTGGACGAGTACAACATCATGAACAACAACTTCACGGCCAATGTCCTGAAACAACAAAAGGTGATCCGTGCCCAGACCGACCATATGAACCGCGAGGCAGAACCCGCAGTATTGCGCCTGGTGACAATATGGGCAAGTTTCGTGGTGGGAATCCGAAATTCAACAGATTGGATCGCAAAACATTGGACGGCAATAAAAACCATGACTTTCGCCTATCTCCTTTTAAAGACACCGGCCATCTGGCGGATCAGCAACCTGGTACTGGAGTCGGTATGGACAAAGGCCAACCTGTTGCTGATGCGGGCCAGGATCGTCTGGATGCAAGCGGAGATATTGTGGACGCGCAACCTGACCGGGGCACAGATCGTGTTGATGAACCAATCAAAATTCCTGACCATTGCCCATATCGCCCTGACACAGGGGATCGGGCCGGCAATAGCCGCAATCCGTGCCCTGGCGGTAAGCATGTACGCCCTTCCTGGAGTTGCGGCAGTTGCAACAATAGCTGCATTGGCCGGGGCATTTTATATGTTGGTATTGCGAAAAAATGACCTGACCGAAGCGGAGAAAAGGCACATGGACCTGCAAAAAGAGGTACGGGACGGTTTCTTCACAGAAAAAGCCAACTTGGAAGTGATGATGGACAGGCTGAAGGATGCCAATATCTCACAGGAAGAGAGGCTGATGCTGATCAAAAAAATAAATTCGGAGTATGGGGAATACCTGCCAAGGCTGATCGACGAAGGGGCATCCGCCGAAGACCTTGCCAAATCGTACGATTTGGTTGTGGAGGCGCTGGCCAGGAAAATAACCTATGAAAAAACAAGCAAGGCCGGTGCCGACATCAAGATCGAGATGGACAGGACAAGGGAAAAGATAAAACTGGCAAAAGAGGAAATGGAAGCCTATAAGCTGACCAAAGCCGCGCAAATGGCCATGATGAACCCAGAAGCAAACGTCCCGGCAATGTATGCAATGGACCAGATGGGGGCAAAGATCAAGAAGCTTGAGAAAAGCTATGCAGATTATGCTTCGGAATACACAAGGCTCCAGAGCGAATTCACCGCCGTTGCGCCACGAAAACAAACGATCGAGATCGACAACAAGATCGTGGACTTTCCAACAGAGGAATCGTTTAAAGACAGCCAGGAAGCCCTCAAACGGAATTTTGAACAGACGGAGCTGCTGATCAAGCAACATGCCCTAAAGACAAAAGCAACGGACGAACAACTGAACGAAAACCTGCGCAGCGCGAAAATAAAATACCTCAGGGCACAGTTGCAGGATATGGTGGACAAGTACCGTACAGAAGGGGAATTTGAGGACAATTACCGGTCCGCACAGGTGGCCCTTACGGACGAGCTGCTGGCACAACAAAAAGAGGGCCGCAAGGAAGGCGACAAAGATGAAAAGAAAGATGCCAAGGGACGGATCAAGGACGTCAAGGAGTTTGGGGAAGAGCTGATCAACGTGGAGAAGCTCAGGATCTCGGCCATTGCGGACGAGAGGGAAAAGGCGGTCGCTGAAGAGAACCTGCGCCACCAACAGGAGATCGGGAAATACTGGCAAAACGATGAGGCAATCGAATACGAAGAGACTGCTCACCTGCAAAACATGGCCGATATCAACCTAAAATACCTTGACAAACAATTGGCGGACAAAGCAGTAGATTTTGCCCAAAAGAAAAACCTGCTCGAACAATACCGGGCCAACGAACGGATTTCGGAAGTGCAGTACCAAACGACCAAGGCCGCCCTTGAGAAACAGGAGGCCGAGGCGATGGTGGAATACAAAAAACAGGCCGGGCTGTACAGTGCCGACCAACTGGCCGCCCTTGAAATTACCGAACTGAAGAAAAGCGAGTAGTTCAAGGCCCTTACCGTAGAAGAACAGGAAAAACTGATCGACAACATAAAGGTCAAGCATGGGCGGATCAGGGCAAAGAACCTGAAAAAGACCCTGGACGACGAGCTGAACGACATCAAGGAATCGATGACCGAAGAGCAGTTGATCCTTCTCGAAGAGGGCCAGAAAAAGATCGACATAGCCCAGAAGGTCGGGCAATCGTTGGGCGAAATGTTTGTCTCCATGTTCGACAAAAGCCAGGAAGCGGCAGCCGTTTTTGCCAAAGGGATGCTCAAGATTGCCATTGAAGAGACCAGGGCTTTTGTCAGGCTGCAATATGTGAAGCTGATGGCCCGCAACGTTGCCCAGATGGGGCCAGTTGGGGTGGCCGTCTCCCTGGTCGAGATTGGGCTGATCGAAGCTGCCTTTGCCGTGGCAGAGGGGCTGGTCGGTAAGATCAATACATCAAAAGAAAAGACTGCGACCGCTCCTCAAAATGCCGAAGGGAGGTACCCCGTGATCGGCAAGGACGATGGACGGCTGTACCAGGCCGCCTATGGAGGAAGGCCGGTAACAGGTGTTTACACCGGCCCAACGTTGCTGAACATGAACGACGGGCAAAGCCTTGTCGGTGAACGGGCGCCAGAACTGGTGGTGGACGGTGACACTTTCCGAAGGATACAGGTCAACGCCCCGCAGCTTTTAAGGGATATTTATGCCTATGCGGGAAAAGGAAGGTACATGGAAAACAGGAACACCTCTGGGACAGTACAAAGGGCCGAAGGAAGTTATCCAGAACTAAGTGTTACGGCAAGTCAACAAAGCGATAGCGGGAAAGGAAGGGAACAGGAACAGCGCATGATGATGGCCATTGAAAAGCTCAACGCACACATGGACAAGGGGATACCGGCGTATGTGAACAAATACGGCCACAATGGGATACAGGAAGCGATTGGGGATATTGGGAGATTTGACAGGTTGACGAAATAACCCTTCGGCTTCGATCAAGTAACCCTTCATTATCCTCCAGTGGCTACCCTTCGGCTTGTCGCACGGACCGGGTAGCAAGAGAATAATAGGGAAATCATAAAAAAAATAAAGGATCAATTGATATGATAAAATTGTATTTGAACGGGAAAGCGGTGAGTTTGTACACGGACACGAACATTGGGATAACGGCGATGAACCCCTACTTTAACGAGATTGGGTCTTACAGTTACCCATTTGCGATACCCTATAAACCGAACGAGGCGGTTTTGCTACATGCAGCGAGGATACAAAGCACCATTTTGGCCAGGAATTTTATCTGGGACGCCATACTTGAAGTTGACGGGATACAGTTCCTTATCGGGGAGGCCGTTGCTGAAGGGGATTTCGCGGTCAGGGAGGGTTCGTTCCCAATTGTGCTCAGAAGCGGCAAGACTTCGTTTGCCAAACAGTCGGAGATAGTGAAAATGAACGAGATGGAATTCGGGACAGAACCGAACACTTCCCGCCCGACAATTGCGGACGTGAGGGGGTTGCAGACAAACACTCTGAACGAACATTACCCGTCAAGGGATTATGTCTGCGCCCCGATATACAACACGGATGCCATCAGCGATGCAAAAGCCGACTGGTTGATCGCAGATTATATCAACAAATATGACCCTGTCAAAGGGGTGCTGATCGATATGGACACGGACGGCAACACGAACATGATCGTTTACAGCTTTTATGTCAGGTATATTTTGAAAAGGACCATTGAAATATTTGGATATGCCCCCGGTGTTGACGACCTGGCAAACAGCGATTTTGACAAATGGTTCCTCCTTTCAATGAGCAGGGTATGGAGGGACTATAACATACAATATAAGTATTGCTTCAATGCAATAACGGTGAGGGATTTCCTCAAGGCGATAAGGCAGTTCGGGATCGTGCTCGTGGTCGACGACAGGAAAAAAACCGTTTCGATAAAAAAGGCCAGCACAATTTTTACATCGCCTTCAATTAACAGTTTGTTGGACAATAAATTTGCTTCGAACGCGACAATTGTGATGGCAATGCCGAAAGACGGGTACAAGGTCAAGTTCAAGAATTCGGAATTCGACAACGACCCTATTACGGCACCCATTGAAAGCGGTGCAACAATATATACAATAGAAGATGTTGGGGATTTGCAGACAGCAAACGAGTTCTCCCAGGGGTATTTGTACCTTTCGGCAGCTTCGGGGCTGTATTACAGCACGTTCGTTTTGCCAAAAGATAACGACAACGGCCCAAATGTATATGGCTGGCAGGCCGTTGGAACGTGCAGGCCATTGGTCACGGGCATGGGGGAAAACGAGGTGGAATTTGAGGCCGTGGCGGTTGGGCAAAGATGGGAAACAATCAACGTGACCAAGACCGTGCAGATACGGGACGAAGAAACCATAACCAAATCATGGGACATCCAAATAGAGATGCCTGCCTTTAACCACAAAGTGAACGATTATAACATGATATGGACAAAAGGGAGGAAATATGAAGACCCACCGTTGATATTTTTGTTCAATTGGGGGTTGAAGTTCTATGCAAATAGCGAAGACAGCAGGATAACAGTTTCATACCCTTGTATTTCTGGAGATTGTTATGATAGGGGGGAATCGAAAATGGGGACCGTTTCGATGCGGACACAAGGGGAGGAAAGCATATTTACACAAATGGTAAAGCACGAGCAGGATTGGATGCTGGTAAGGAAACAAAAAAGGGAACGGTTCCCGCTGTCGGTACCAGAATGTGCAACCTTTGCCTGGGAGGACACATACAACATTGAAAGCGTGAACTACCTGGTGAACTCGCTCAAGTTCGACATTACCACAAAAGGGATCAGCCTTGTGGAGGCAGAACTTTATACCGTGTGATCCCCAATTGTCATTCCTTTTAAATGTGGACGGTCAATCGGCAGGTGCTGTTGACCGTCCACCATTTTTGCATTTCCAAAAAAAATTGTCCTTTACCCTGATCGGCCCCTACCCTACATTCGCCAAAAATAATTAAGCGGATGAGCATTATCCTTCAGCAACCAGATCCATTCTCTTTCTCGGGCAACCTGAAAACCTTCGAGGTCACATCAGGGGCCGTGGTGAATTTCGGGCTTTCGAACGCCCAAGGTTTGGTACTTGACGAAAAGTACCAGCCAACAGGCGGTGCCGTCTCCATCGATGTAAGGGAAGTTGTCGAAAGGCTCCTAAGCACAACTTTTCCTTCCTCCGGCCTCACCGACCAGGTATCAGCCGTTGGCAATTTTACCGCAGTCATTGACGGTACCACAATAGTTTTTCGTGTAATCAAAGGCGGCGTGGACAAATTGCAGGAAACGGCAATTGTATTTGTCGATTCCCACATTTTGAGCTGGCAGGCCCAGGACAAAGAAACCACACAGTACCAACCCGAATGGCTGACGGTTTATGCCAAAGAAACACGAAAATTGAAGGCCAGGGTTTACTACGTCAACAACGCACCTGTTGACCAGTTGCTGCAAACGCTCCCGGCCAACAAACTTTCAACCGTCGATGTGTGCTGGGGCGCGGTGAACTCGGCATGTACCATGAAAAACCCCGTGGCCTGGGACCTGTGGTTCGAAGATATTTCGGGCAACCGTTTGAGCTACATCCAGCGGTATAGGCTGCGCAACCCAAAAGAAACGGAAAAAGTATTTGTTTGGGCCAATACCTTGGGTGGATGGGACACGGTATCGCTCAGTGGCGCGGCAGAATATGACCGGAAGCTTGAACACCAGGTCGCCCAAGGTGGCGACGGGTCGTTTACGGAATATCAGGTCAACAAAAATTCAGGTACCAAACAATCGACCGGTTATTTGACCTTGCGCGAAAGTTTATGGATGGAGGATTTTTTCTATTCGAAAAAGAGGTACGTGATTATGGAGGACGGGTCGGTAAGCCCGATTGTCCTCACCGATTCGAAGGTGGTCAGATCCTCGGTGGAGGACATGTTCGATTTTGAGTTTACCTACCGCTTGGCGACCGAAAGCCAGCTCCTGAACCTTGACCGCACTTATGGGCCGTTGCCGGTACCGGAGGCTCCAGGGGATTTTTTTTTGGCTGAGCTGCTGTCGGGGCTTACATCGGCCCAATTTTCCGACAGCTTGCTTTTGGCAGTCCAAAGCCCGTTTGTCGGGGGCTGGCAAAAACTGACAATTGCACAGTTGCTGTCGGCTTACAGGTCGAACATTTCGGCGGAACTGCCACTGTTCAAGCCAGATGATACGACCCTAAAGCTCCAGTTCGACACCAAAACGCTTGGGATTGTCGATGGAAAGCTGACAGTTACCGGGGGCACATCAACTTTATCTGGCAATACGGTACCCGATACCAGGACAATGCTCCTGACGGGTGCGGTCACATGGGAAAGCGGGATGGGTTACAGGTCAACAAAACTGGTTTACAAGATCCTTGGCCAGGATTATCAGGTTGCCCCCCAAACCCTCACCATCGACACTGCCGATACAATTCTGCCAAGGATAGACATCTTTGTAGCCGACGCATCAAGTGTCCTGAGCGTGCTAAAAGGTGCCCCGGCGGCAAATCCCTTAAAACCAATGGCCGCGGCCGGCCAACTGGAGGTGACCCAGGTCTATGTCCCTGCCAATGCCACCCAGCCAGAGGTCTCGGTTGAACTGGTCTATGACGAAAATTGCGAATGGGCCACTTCACAAACCCATGACCCAAACATCAACATAGATTTTGCCGCAACTGCCAGCCCCTTTTCGGGGAACAGGCACATCGAAATTGGAATTGCCATCCCCGACACGGCATTGGCCTCGCCGACCCATTTTGTTGGGGAACGGTACCAGGGAGGTATTATTTTCTACCTCGACCCAGGTGGGAAATCGGGGCTGATAGCCGCTGAAACCATCGCCGGTACCGACCTTTACGAATCCTTGGGCGGTTCAGGGCCTTATGGCACTGGGGCAACAGGCGCAAACATAGGGGCAGGTGGGACAAATACATTGCTCTTATTGGCGCACCAACTTGCTAAGGATTGTGCGGCAAAGGTCGCGTCCAATTGTTCCAAAGATGGGTACCATGATTGGTTCCTTGGGTCCCAGCAGGAAATGGAGCAGCTCGCCTTCAGGAAAAGCCTGTTCCCCAACCTTACCGGGACGTTTTGGGCCTCGACTGAAACGGCCTGGAACAAAGCCTATTGTGTCAGCTTTGACAATGGCGTGACCTATGAAAGGCTCAAAAACAACAGTTACAATGTGGTACCTGTCCGAAAATTTGACGACACAACGGCCACCGCCAATGTGCCTGTGGAAGCCTGTTCGCCGGTATCCACGGTCCTGGTCTTCACCGCCCCACAACCTGTCGATATCACATCGGGGATACTCTCCTTTTACCTGAAAAGCTCGTCCGACTGGATGGCCAATACCTCCCTTTTGGTCGAAATGTACAATGGTGGCACAAGGATAGGGTTTGTGGTCGTGTCGAAGATGGCCGGTTTGTTTGGGTTCAATCCAGCAAGCCCCACCTGGCAACATGTTGCTTTACAAGCCTCCATGTTTTCCCCAACGGGCAAAATGATCAATATCCTGAAAATCTCTCCGCTCAACAGTTGGCCAAACAATATTGTATTGGGGATCGACAAGGTCCGTATCCAGCACGATGTTGCCCAGACGGTCGATGTCCCCAAACAAGGGGTTTATGGCAGCCCGACAAAACATGCCATTATCACAATCGACCCTTTGGGAAAGATCACAAAAATCGAAGAGGTCTATACCGCCCTGAACAAGGAACAGCTCATGGGGGCAGTCAACGGGACCAACAAAACTTTCAATACATCGGTCGCTTACGCCCCTGGCTCGGTCATGCTTTATGTGAACGGACTGAAAGATAGGGGGTACACAGAAACGGGCAGTACGGAGGTCACCTTGGACGAAGCCCCGTTGAACCGTGGGTTCTCGGATATCGTGGAGGCAATTTTCATAAAACAATAACTCAAGTTTAATTTAAAAAAGTAAGATTATGGCTACAAAGATCAGGTCGAGCAACCAACTGTATGTCGATACAAGTTTGGATGTCAACGCCCAAAAAATTGTGAACCTGGCCGCAGGTACCGTTGCGGGCAATGCGGTGGAATATGCCCAGATGAACGCCGCCATCAA
>CAIYPA010000193.1 GCA_903927965.1 uncultured Bacteroidia bacterium
ACTTAGATCATTTTTGGGTCCACATCCAGGAAGCAATGAAATAATAATCAGATATTTGAATGATTTTTTTCCTGTCATTGAAGTTGTTTTTAAGAGCAATTGGTAAATTTATCGGATTTAATGATAATTACGTTTATATAGGATGTAAAGTTTCAGAAAATCAGGTTATACATTTGAAATTGATTGATTATCATTGCAGGTCGAACAATGTATCTTGATATGTCAATTTAATAAGTAATCTTAACTTTATGGTTTCAGACGAAATTGTCTTAGCAGTTGAAGAGGTTTATGCAGAATTGGAAAAACATCTTGAGAAAATTATTTCCCATACAAGAATGAAATGCCTGCACCTTTGCAATGCATGCTGCAACAAGACTGGAATAGAGGCTAGCCCCATCGAGTTTATTCCATTGGCTGCTTATCTTTACCAAACTGGGCAGATTGACGAATTCCTGATCCGACTTGATGAAAGCGATAAAACCGGTTATTGCGTATTGTTTTCACCTGAAGCCTGGAAAAATGGGGAATGGGCGTGTTTGCAATACGAAAAAAGGGGATTGATCTGCCGGCTTTTTGGATATGGATACCGGCTTAACCGCGAAGGGATACCCGAACTAGTAACGTGCAAGGTATTAAAAGAGATTTGTCCGGAGGAAATAGCACAAGCACGGTTATTGGGAATTGAGAAACCCGATATGGTACCACTTTTTAGCAATTATTTTATGCAATTGTACAGCATCAATCCTGATCTTGGAACAACTTTAATGCCAATAAATCAAGCGATTAGAAAAGCAATTGAAAAATTGTATTTTTATTATGCACCCGGAATGGAACACGAATAATTGGAAATCCTTTTGGCATGGTTTTTATCTTCACCGTTCAGTTTCTGAAAAATTTCGATCATTTGTGAACCCGATTTCTCATTCATAAAGTGCTCAAAATGAAATTCACCGATAGAATTCTCAAGATTGATTGCTATTTCAAATGATTCAAACCGAGAGGGTGGTACTGATTTGAATTGCTGAATCTGATCTTTAATTGACCGGTTCATGCTGTTGAGTTCTTCGGTTTGCTTGTCAATCGCAGTAAGGGGAAGAAGTGTCTCATCAATAAAAACGTCATTGATCGATTCGATGAGTGCTGCATGGTTGATCTCCTCCATGGACAAACTCCACCAAAAATCGTAATCCTCAGGGAATTTAACACTGAACAACTGGTATAGATCCCCAATATTCAGTTCCATATAGATTGATTCCTTAATAAACAGGTTGACAGGATTTTCCATGATGAAAATAACTTTCAATGAAACAAGATGTTACAAATGGGATGACTGGTAAATTCCAATCACCCCAATTTTTCAAAAAAACTTACTTTCCAAAGACATATTTGACCCAGGCTGCAGCCATAAGTTTTGCACCAGCTACTGTAGGGTGGACACCATCAGCAGTCCAATAGGTTGGTGGGACAACTCTTGCGGCCTTGGCAAAAATTTCATGATAAGGAATAAAAATGGTCCCAAATTCGTCTGCCAATTTTCTGGCGGCTGCCCGATATAGGTCGAATTCAGGAAACCAGGTTGCATCGACAGCCTTACAACCAAGTACCGCGAAGGGTTCACAAATAACAAGTTTTACTTCTGGCAAAGCTTCTTTTGTCCTTTTGAGTAAAGCCCTGAAATCTTTTTCATAAACCTCCACAGTTCCATCGTAATTCCCGTTGTGCTTGTGCCAATAGTCGTTCACTCCGATCAAAATACTTAAAACACGGGGATTTAGATCCAAACAATCTTTCTGCCAGCGATCAGCCAACTGAAAAACCTTGTTCCCACTGATCCCCTTGTTATAGATCTTCAAGCTTTTGGCAGCAAATGTATTCAGCAATTCGGCAGCTGCTAGAAATGCATAACCACCACCAAGTGCATTCTGAACATTGGGGTCTTTTGCATCCTTGTTCCGTCCGGCATCTGTGATCGAATCTCCCTGAAAGAGAATTACCTGACTGTTTTTCAATGAATTAATACTTATTTTAGATGATGTTCCATCCATCTCATTGTCGTTGGCCGACAAAATGGCCGGTATTGCCGCAAGTCCGGCAGTACCGACAAATGCTTTTTTCAAAAAATTCCTGCGATCTGACATGTGTTTACAAATTAATGAAGTTTCTATAATAATTTAAATATAAACTCAATACGCGAATCAAGTGTGGTAAGGGGAAGATCGAAAAGCTCATAACCATTGTCCAAGTACGCCTCTACAACACACTGATGGATCTTTTTGGCTTCTTCAAAAGTCTCCGTCCTGATTGGATCATTCTTGTAGATCTGACTCCAGGGTGGTGTGACAAAGACTTTTTTTGCATACCGGTTCAACAAAATAGCAGAAGCCAACTCCTTTGATACATCCTTACCTTTATACCTGGAAAAGCCAGCCTGATCGGGCAATCCCCTATCAGAAAAGGCAATATCCTGAATTTCAATTTGATTAAGAAATTCAATACGCCTATTCATCACCAGTTTTTCAAATTTGGAACTGTTTTTCCATGGCAATATATCACCTTGAATTTCAAGTTGTTGCATGATAATTTGCCTGGCAGTCTCCTCCCCTGTCTGAAAACCCAACTGCCGGAGTTTTTCGATCAGGGCTGTTTTCCCAAATCCGGGTCCACCAGTTATCACATAAACCATAATTGCCGGACATAATTTAAAGCTAAAAATACAAATCAATTCAATGCAACGACCTTTTTTTAGTGAACTGAAAATACAAATATTAATTTTACATTAATAATAAAAACTTATTATGTATTATATATCTGTTATTCAATGGATTAGATCAAAATAATAATTTTAGGCGACTTGAACCAGATAAAATATATCCTACTTTTGTGCCGTTCCGTGTGCGAACACGGATTTTGATGCAAACGTTTATCATGCCGAAGGGCAACTAAAAATAAGAATAATCAATGTTAAAATTGAACAGAAGTACAGTCGAAAATCTTCCGGTTTATCCTGAGAGGATTTTGCAGTTTGGTGAAGGAAATTTCCTGAGAGCTTTTGCAGATTGGATGGTCACGAAAATGAACCGGAATGCCGGTTTTAATTCAGGAGTAGTTGTCGTACAACCCATTGAGCGTGGTATGGTTGACATGATCAATGCACAGGATGGTTTGTTCCATGTTTATCTTAAAGGGATCAAAGACGGTAAACCTGTTAAGGAGTTTACCCTTGTTGATTCTATTACAAGAGGCTTAAATCCTTACACTCAATTAATTGAATATAAGAAAGTTATAGATAGCCCTAATCTGAGGTTCATCATTTCCAATACGACCGAAGCAGGCATTGCATGGGATGGAAACGACCGTTTGGAAATGGACCTTCAGAATTCGTTCCCTGGAAAGATGACCGCCTTGCTTTACCAACGTTTTAAAACTTATAAAGGCGATCCATCAAAAGGGCTGATTATCATCTGTTGTGAGTTAATCGACAAAAATGCGGATATTTTAAAAAAATATGTCCTTCAGCATTGTGAAAACTGGAAACTGGAACAGGAATTTATCCAATGGCTCAATATTTCTTGCGCTTTTTGTAACTCATTGGTTGACAGGATTGTTCCTGGATTTCCAAAAGAAGAAATTGAAGCTATCCAAAAGGAACTTGGATATGAAGACAATCTGGTTGTCGTTGGTGAGTATTTCCACCTTTGGGTCATTGAAGGTCCGGATTGGGTACAGAAAGAATTTCCCGCAGAAAAGGCTGGGCTGGACGTTAAATTCGTAAAAGACATGAAACGGTTCAGGGAACAAAAAGTACAAGTTCTTAATGGCTGTCATACAGGAAGTTATGCAGTATCCTTTTTAAGTGGGATGGATACTGTGCGTGAAGCTTTTGAAAACCTTGAAGTTGGCAATTTTATGAAGGAACTGGTTTACGACGAAGTATTGCCTGTTCTGGATGGGACAGAGAAAGAGTTAAAATCGTTTGCCAATAAAATTCTTGAGAGGTTCAGGAATCCATATATCAGGCATCAATGGCAAAGTATTGCCCTCAATGCCATGTCGAAATGGGAAACAAGGAACCTTCCTACACTATTGAATTACTATGAGACACATCAAATGCTGCCGCAGAAAATCGTCTTTTCCCTGGCAGCCATGATCGCCTATTTTAAAGGTGAATCAGACGGGGTATCGTATAAAATTCAGGATGACAAATGGATCCTTGATTTCTATAAAGCGGCATGGGCAGAATGTGATGGCAGGCCAATCTCCATTCAGGCCCTTGTTAAAAAAGTGCTCAAACTTGAAAAAGTATGGAAACGGGACCTTAACGAAGTTCCCAATCTGACGATTTCTGTAACTTGTTATTTATTCCTGATCGAACAGGTTGGGATGAAAAAAGCAGTAAAAGCAGTTTTAAGCGATAGCAATCCATTGATGAAGATAGGATAAGATGGCAAAATTTATTAAAATCAATCCAGCTGATAATGTAGCTGTTTGTCTTGAGGAAGGTTTTAAGGACAATTCTGTGACTGTTGGAAATCAGGTTATCATTCTTCAGGAGGATATCCCTGTAGGACATAAAATGCTTTTGCTTTCACTGTCTGAAGGTGACAATATCATCAAGTATGGTGAACCAATCGGGCATCTGACCACATCTGTCGGGGTTGGCCATCATATTCATTCTCATAACCTGAAAACCAATCTTTCTGGGACCCTCAACTACGATTTTGTGCAGAAACTGAGATCAATCAAACATCCTGTAAAGCCTTTAGCTTTTAATGGTTTTCAGCGTAAAAACGGGGAAGTTGGAATCAGGAATGAACTCTGGATTGTACCGACTGTTGGATGCGTAAACGGACAGGCGCAGCAAATCATCGACAGGTTCAAGAAAGAGGTAAATCCTACCGGGATTGATGCCATTGAGGTTTTTAAACACAACTACGGTTGTTCACAATTGGGTGATGATCACCAAAATACCAAAACAGCCCTTGCCGATTTGGTCATTCACCCAAATGCAGGGGGTGTCCTGGTGTTGAGCCTTGGTTGTGAAAACCTTCAGATGGAAGATTTCCGTAAATCATTGGGTGATTACGACAAAAAACGCATCAAGTTTCTCAAAGCACAAGATGTAAATGATGAGATTGAGGAAGGGTTTAAGATTCTTTGCGAACTTTATGAAGTGATGCGCCACGACCAGAGGACCACGCTCCCACTTTCTTCATTGCGGATTGGTTTAAAATGTGGCGGGTCCGATGGGTTTTCAGGAATTACTGCAAATCCGTTGCTTGGTGAAATGTCCGATTACCTGATCGCTTCAGGTGGCACAACTGTATTGACTGAGGTTCCGGAAATGTTCGGTGCCGAAACGATATTAATGGAACGATCAGAAAATGAGCAGATATTTAATAAAACAGTCAGCCTGATAAACGATTTCAAGGATTATTTTTCTGCGCACGATCAACCCGTTTACGAAAATCCTTCACCAGGAAACAAAGCAGGAGGAATCACGACACTAGAGGAGAAGTCACTTGGTTGTACACAAAAATGCGGAAATGCCACGGTTATTGATGTTTTGAAATATGGGGAGCGGATCCGCAAAAATGGCCTTAACCTTTTGTCAGCTCCAGGTAACGATCTGGTTGCCACATCGGCACTTGGATTCAGTGGTTGTCAGATGGTACTTTTTACAACAGGTAGGGGAACACCGTTTGGAAGTTTTGTGCCAACCATGAAAATATCGACCAACACTGCACTCTATATAAAGAAAAGAAATTGGATAGATTTCAATGCCGGGGAGCTGATCAATGGAGTGACGATGGGCAGTTTATTGGAACAATTTTTAGATTATATCATCAAAATTGCTAGTGGCGAATTTTTGAACCATGAAAAAACCGGATTCAAAGAGATCGCTATTTTTAAGAAGGGGGTTACCCTTTAAAGGAAAACTGGGTCTCATAGGAGGATGCAACTGGCAATTGGCTACTGGCAACTGGTTGCATCCAAATTAAACCAATATCCAAAGTTTGACTAATGTACTTATAAATTTAAACTCTGAATGATCCTTACCATATCGTCGCGTTTGAATGGTTTGCTCAGGTAATTATCCATGCCTGAATTCAGGCACAATTCAATATCGTCCTGCATGGCATTTGCTGTCATTGCAACAATTTTAACTGGCTTCAGATTATTTTCGGTTTCATAATCCCTTATGCATTTGGTCGCCTCGTATCCATCCATGAGTGGCATCTGAACATCCATAAAGATGATGTCGTACTTGTTTTCCTTAAATTTCTTTACAGCTTCAACTCCGTCAACAGCAGAATCAAATAGGGATACAAAGGGACGTAAAATGAGGTTTGCAACTTTAAGGTTTGTAGGATTGTCTTCAGCTACAAGCACCCTCAGATTTGCTGGAAAATTGTCAGTTAATAATTTTGAATCCATATTTTCTCTTCTGGTGAATTCCTGTTACAAATGTTAAAAGATATTCCTTTTTTAAGGTTGCAATATAATGAAGTTTTACCGATTCCTAATGTTTATTTTTCCTAAATTTCATCCTTTCCTCAGGATGCATTTTTTCAGTTGCATATTGAAAAATCAGTCTTGCAGCATAATCCTTCCACTTAAACAGGAATTCTTCAGTTTCCTTGTGCTTTATTTTCCATGCTTCGCGAAGAAACCAACCAAGTCCCTGATGCACAACACGCTCATTATCAAGCATCATTAGATCAATCATATCGAAAAGAAATTTAAAATCATTGGTCGATTTCAAGAGTTTAATCATTGTAACTGGAACACACCTGCGCTGAAATTTATATGGCGAAATTCTCCAGCTATTTAATCTTTCAAGTGGAACAATATTCTTTAAAAAAAACCATGGAAGAACTGTTCCACACAGTGTATCGGTATGGGCCCAATTTGTGATACCATATTCAAACCATTTTTCGATGGCCTCAAAGGTTTGGTTATCAAATTTCTTCTTGAACTTTTCGGTTAGAACAATTACAAAACTTGTCTCTTCATATTTGCCACTCAGCAAAAGCTGGGGAGCACTTTCCAGAAGCAAGGGCAGATCAATTGTTCCTGAAGAATACAATGCATCAATTTTAGCCAAAAAGATTTCAGTTGGCACTCCATAAGCATCATATCCCTCCTTAAAATACTTCGAATATTTGATTATTGTTGCTTCATCACCATTTGATTGGCAAAATAAGACGATATCATCACAGAAACTAACCGGATCCATTTTTTAGATAAAATTATTGTGAAATTATACAAATTCCTTTCAAAAAAAGAATCCCCGCCCGATTTTCGTGTAAGGTGTGCGAAAGGGTTTGTTCGATGCGGGGATTCCTAAAAATTTATAAACGATAATCGGAGCTTACCAGCATTGCTTTTTTCAATTGGTTAGCCAATTCCTCCCCTTTCAAAATCCTGACAATTTCAAGCGAAAAAAGTAAGGCCGTACCAACACCACGTCCAGTAATTATCTTATCATCAACAATATAGGGACTATCTCCAATTAATGCTCCTTTTAAGTAATTCTCAAAACCCGGAAAACATACTGCTTTTTTACCATTCAGTATTTTCAGGTTTCCTAAAACCATTGGGGCAGCACATATGGCGGCAAGGTATTTTCTTGCCTTATGATAGGCTAAAATCTCCTGCTTGAGTCCATTGTGTTGGTCAAGGTTTTTTGTACCTGGCATTCCACCGGGAAGGATGATCATTTCGCCCTCAGAATACTTGACATCCTCAAAAAGGTGATCGGCTTTAACTTCGATTTGATGCGCACCTTTTACCATTAAAGTTCCGGTTACCGATACAATGGACACATTTACTTGTGCCC
Source organism: uncultured Bacteroidia bacterium (assembly GCA_903927965.1). GTDB lineage: Bacteria > Bacteroidota > Bacteroidia > Bacteroidales > Prolixibacteraceae > JAAFHB01. The sequence goes on from CAIYPA010000193.1 coordinate 7,841, forward strand.
GGCGCAAAACATCTACAATGGTAACGGCCTCAATTTCTTCAAATCCTTCAGCCAAAAATATAAATATCTTATTCATAACAATTTAAATGTTGGTTCAAATGGATTGAATTATGGATTTGGGGATGCAATATCAATTTTCCTGAGGGCTTCTTTTGGGTAGCTCTCATTCGGTTTCAATTGATTGGCCTTCTGAAAATAGAACCTGGCAATTGAGCTGTTGTTTTGCTGGTTGGCTTCATTTCCCTTTTTAATATAATCGTCGTAGGCTGCATCTAATTTTTTGGATTCTGATCCGCTCACAATTGACTCGATCTCCTTTAACCGCCCTTCGATGAAATCACTCTGACTTATCGCGACCGCTTTATTGTAGTAAAAACGGGCATTTGCATATTCCTTTCCATCAAAGGCTTTGTTTCCACTTGCCTGATTGTCGGCAAAGGCTTTTTTATCGGATTCTGTCAAATTTTCCGAAATGATCCGATCAATCTCCTTAAGCTGTTTCTGAGGATAGGTTTCCCAGCTGAGAATATCCGAAGCACCTCTGTAATAGAATCTTGCAGAGCTGTAGTTCTTCACTTTCATATCCTCATCCCCCTTTGTAATCTTATTCTTGTAATCTTTCAATTTTTCGGCGGTAATCCCCATATCTATCATTTTATCACATGCTACCACCTGATCAATCGCATAACCATCACCTTTTTTGATCTTCAAAGCTTCCAGATAATTGAACCTTGCAATTGACCATTGAGATTTATTAAAATTGTCATTCGCAATTTTGATTTTTTCCGCAAACAAATTCTCATCCGTCTTGGCTTTGGTTTCAGCAAGGTTTTTCAAAGCCAAAGCCTCATTAACTGCCTCAATTTCCTTAATTTTTGTATTTGGATAGGGAGGTTCCGGGTCAATAGCAATAGCCTCTTTGTAAAACCTTGTGGCTTCCGAAAAATCATTTGATTTAAACAATTGATCCGCCTTATCGACCGCATCCTTGTATTTTTGTTGTTTTAATGCCAGCGCATCTTTATCAGCTTGAATTTTTATCCGTTCTTTTTCAGTCAACAATATAATCTGCTCTATTTCAGCAATTTTAGAACTAAGTTCAGGTGTGAATTTTAATCCCAATGCTTTTTTAAAATTTGGAATTGCCTCGGTATATTTTTTTGCAGTAACACTGACATTCCCAAACTCTATGAGGCGGTTATACTCCTGTTCGTTTTTTTGCTTTTCGCTTTCTGCCTTTGCTATCAGCTGTTGTACATCTGCAATCTTTGAAAGCGCCACCTGATCAGATGGCTTGTTGATAAGTGCTTCATTATATCGTTTAATTGCCTCCGGATAATTTAAATTTTTCACATTTTCGTCACCAATTGCCAAATTGCGGTTATAAAGCTCAAGTTTTCTAACATTTTCTTCCTTCTCTTTGGCGATTAGGTTTTCAGCATTGACAATTCTTGCCAATACCGATTGATCACCTGTTTTAATGACAAGGGCAGCCCTGAAATTGGAAATGGCATCGACATATTTCTTCTTTTCCAAATTCTGATCACCCAACGATAATAAGCGATTGTATTCGGCATCCTGTTTCTCTTTTTCTGTACGTTGGAAAGCCAGGTTATTTTCAGCTTTCGAAATTTTTGCAAGGACATCCGGTTCACCAGGCTTAACCACAAGGGCTGCCCTAAAATTGGAAATCGCATCTGCATATTTCGACAGGCTGAAATTTTGATCACCTAGTGCAACCAGGCGATTAAATTCCGCTCCCTGCTTTTCTTTTTCTTTAATGTCGTTCGCGAGAAGCTTTTCAGAATTTGAAATTCGCTCAAGGACAGTTGGTTCACCAGGTTTAACGGTTAGAGCTGCTTTAAAACTGTTAATCGCCTCGGAATATTTTATTTGTACCAAATATTGATCGCCAAGTGCGACAAGCCTATTAAATTCTGCTTCAAGCTTAGCCTTTTCGGTTTGCTCCGATATCAGCGAATTTTCAGCTTTCGTAATCCTTTTCAAAACCGTTGGTTCACCGGGTTTAATTTCCAAAGCACCTTTATAACTTGTAATTGCCTCATTGTATTTAAACTGAGTAACATATATATCACCAGATGAAATCAGCCGGTTAAATTCAGTATCCTGTTTCTTTTTTAACAACTCTTCCGAAGCAAGAGAATTTTCAACCTTCTTAAGGCGCACCAAAGTTGCCTGATCCTCTGGTTTTATGGTTAAAGCACTTTTATAATTACCGATTGCCTCAGCATATTTCAATTGTTTTGTATTTTCATCACCCAATGCAGTTAACCTGCTAAATTCAGATTCCTGTTTCGCAACCTCCTTTTGGTTTTTATCAAGCAAACTTTCTGCATTGCCCAGACGTTCCAAAGCTTTTGGTTCGGAAGGTTTAATCTCCAAAGCCCCCTTAAAATTGGTTATGGCCATCGAATACCTTGATTGACTTAAATATTGATCTCCTAAAGCGATCAGCCGATTAAATTCGGAATCCTGTTTCATTTTTGCAGTTTGCACACCAGCAAGCAAATTCTCAGCTTTGTTCAGGCGAGCCAATACAAGAGGATCATCAGATTTAATGATCAGGGCTGCTTTAAAATTACCAACAGCCTGTTCGTATTTAGTTTGGGTGACATTTTCATCTCCCAAAGCTACCAAACGGTTAAACTCAGCTTCTTGTTTCTCCTTTTCAGAACGCTCCGATGCCAGTAGGTTTTCAGCCTCGGAAATACGCGACAATGCCGGAGTGTGATCAGGTTTAATTTTTAATACCTCTTTAAACTTAGCAATAGCCTCTGTATATTTCGAAAGTTTGAAATTTTCCTCTCCCGAAACCATCAGTTTGTTGATTTCAGCATCAAGTTTGATTTTTTCACCCATCATGGCAAATTGCTTTTCGGCTTCTGCCAGTTTTGACACAGCCACGGGATCATTTGCTTTAATTTTCAACGCACCTTTAAAATATTGGATGGCTTCATAATATTTTAAATCGATCAGGTTCTGATCGCCTAAGGCGAGAAGCCTGTCAAATTCAGCTTTCATTTTGCCTTCGGCCTCCAGATTCTTCAGGTCAACAGCCAATTCTTTCAATTTTTCCTTTACGAATTTGTCGGAAGGCTTAATTTTAAGTGCTTCACCGTAAACGCTATAAGCAGTTGACAGTTCGTTTTTCTTTTCATATTCAAGGGCTTCGGACATTTTCTGATCAAATTCCTTCTCACTGCTATTTCTTGTTTCCGTATTGATCTCATCCTGAATTGTCTGATCATCAATAAACAAGCTCGAATCGAAATTATCAAGGGATCCATTCGGTGAATAGGATATTTTTCCAACTAATTGACCTTCAAAACTCAATTTCGCATCCGATACTTTCTTATAAAGCGTCAATACAATTGGCAGTGGTGGGAAAATACTGTCCTTTTCCCAAACATCGCGTGGAATGACAGTTGAAACCTCCAATACTTTCCCATAATAACCCTCCTTCGAAACCATCAGGCGATAGTCTTTGAAGTAACTCAGTTCAAGATCAAATTTTCCTGTCGATGGGACAATTATCTCTTTTTCAGGCTGATTCGTATCAAGATTGATTACACTGACAATTGTTCCTGTCGGATTACCCGTATCCAGTTTGATACGGCCGGGAATTTGAAAATTCCTGTACTTCACAGCAATGGCAGAGTTGCGCCTTGATTGTCCGTAAGTCTTGTAAGTTGTTCCAAAAATCGAGGATAATATTATAATTATAAATAGACGATAAATCATATCTGGTTTTGTTGAAGTATTCTGAAAACAAAATTAATTGTGCCCCATAAAAAACAAAAATACTTTTTTTTGATGATATGAATACGCAATGGACCAAAAACGTAATAAAAGCTGATAATGAGGGTAAAAGCTATGGGATCTGTTCTGTAGGAACAGTTTCTCCAACTGACAATGGATGGTTCAACCTGCTTTTTCTTATCCCATAGCTAAAATAAAGCGCCAATCCGATGACGAGCCAAATGCCGAAACGAAGCCAATTTGTGATGCCCAACTCACTCATGAGGTATAAATTGGTGATCAGGCCAAGTACAGGGATCAAGGACCATTTAAACCGAACAGCATTGATTGTAACAACAATCGAAATCACAAGGAAAAAGGAATAAGGTACAGCACGATCTGAATGCACAAAACTGACGACTGTATTAAAAGACCAGAACTGATCAGATAAGAGATTAAATCCAGATAATGAAAATATTGTAAGGATCAAAATCCAGATTGGAATGAGAAAATACCTGCTGTTAAAATAGGGAACTTTAAACCCACGGTCAGTTTCCAACGACTTACCATACGGATTCAAAATCAAAATTCCACCTGAAACCAGGATAAAAGCAAACAGAGTCCCGATGCTTGTGAGGTCGGTCACTTCAGTAAGGTTCATAAATAGGGCAGGAACCGCCACAACGAACCCTGTAATGATAGTTGAGAAGGCAGGTGTCTTGTATTTTGGATGAATTTTTCCAAACACCTTTGGCAACAATCCATCCCTGCTCATACTCATCCAGATGCGCGGCTGTCCCAATTGGAAGACCAACAATACGCTTGCCATCGCTATTACCGCACTTAACGCAATAATTCCCGATAGCTGATTAAGTTTCAGGTATTCAAAGACAAAAGCCAGCGGATCGCTTACACCCAATTTTTCGGAGGATACCATACCGGTAAGGACAAGGCTTACACCGACATAAAGAATAGTTGTAATTAGAAGGGACCAAAACATTGATACAGGTATATCACGGCGTGGATTTTTGCACTCCTCTGCTGTTGTGGAAATGGCATCGAACCCAATATAGGCAAAGAATACACCCGAAACTCCCTTTAACACACCGGTGAGGCCATTTGGTGCAAAAGGATGCCAGTTTTCCGGATCAACGTAAAATGCCCCAACCCCTATCACCAAAAGTAAAATTCCAATTTTGAGCAAAACCATAATATTGTTGGCAACCTTGGATTCCCTGATTCCAACATAACAGATCCATGTTATCAACACGACTATTCCTAAGGCTGGGATATCGGCAATAAAGCGGAAATTTCCAATCTGGGGGGCGGATAACCATGCATTGTAAGATTCCTGCAGTGAGATACTTAGATTATTAAAAAGTACCCCTTCTTTCAATGATTGAACCACCTGATCGTATCCCCGCAAAGCTGAGAGATAATCTGTTGTCAGATAGTCAGGCAGGTGGATACCCAACCCTCCCAGTAGCCCTGTGAAATAACCTGACCATGAAATGGCAACTGCAATATTTCCAATTGCATATTCCATGATCAAATCCCACCCGATGATCCAGGCCACCAATTCCCCAAAACTGGCATAAGCATAAGTGTAGGCACTTCCGCTGATCGGAATGGAGGATGCAAATTCAGCGTAACACATTGCAGAAAGTCCACATGCAAATGCGGTAAACACAAACAACAATGATACGGCAGGTCCACCTCCGGCAGCTGCATTCCCAATCGTACTGAAAATCCCTGCCCCGACAATTGCGGCAACCCCAAGGGCTGTCAGATCGAAAACAGTAAGGTTGCGCTTCATCTTTTCCCCACTGTCAGACAATAAATCAGCCTCCCGCATAATATGCGGGATCGATTTTTTGCGTATCAGACTGGAGATTTTCAACAAAGGCGGGTTTCTTATATTTAAAACTATTTATTAGACAATATTTTACCACTAATTCGGAGCAACTCAGTTTCTATTTGTTTTGCCTGGAACTGGGCAAGCAGCAAGCTGTTCTCCGCTTCAAGCTGTTTAATTTGAATTAACCTTAAATCTATATCGCTCATTTCCCCTAACCTATATTTTTCAAACGCGATAAACGTATTCTGTCGTGATATTTTTAGATTTTCCGATTCAAATTTAACAAGTTTCATATTGGTCTGGTAGTTGTTGTAAAGTTGATAAACCTGGGCTTCAATATCCTTTGTAACCTGTTGCAATTGAATTTTGTTGTTTTCCTTCTGAATCAACGCATTAGCAATATTTCGCTTTCTGTTGAAACCATCAAATACAGAATAAGAGAAACTGACTCCTACAACAGGTCCTTTACTTTTGTAACTGCTCGTTGACCCAAAATCATAATTTGAACGGTTCAAATTGTAGTCAGTAAAAAAAGCAACATTTGGATATTTAGGGGCGTGCGTCAACCTGTAGTTAAATTCCGCTATTTCTGAATTCTGATTTGCCAATTCGATTTGGCCATTTGAAAGTGTGAGCGACGAAACCAGTGTTTTATAATCTGGCAGCACCATAAAAGTTATGGTATCACTAACATCATAATCATAAGCCGCATCGGCCACCAATAAATAATTTAGGTCTGCTTTGGCATTTTTAAGGGTGACCTGTTGACGAAGAAAGGATGTGCTATCGGCATTTAAATCTGTAAGAGATTGTAAATAAGCAAGTTCAGACGCAGATCCAATCTGAAACTTTCTCATGATCAACTCCTTGCGTTTGTTGGAAAAATTGATCGCATCCTGAAGGACTTTCAACCTGTTTTTATTCTGAATGATAGAATAGTAGGTAACAATAATTTCTGACAGCGTATTTTCAATCGCAACACGTGTTGAAGTCTCCCCTTGTTTTTGAAGCAACCCAAGTTTGTCCTTCTGTATAAACATCTTAAACCCATCAAAAAGAGTCCAATCCAAAGCTGCTCCCAGGGCCAGAGCTGTAGTCCCGCCATTGTTGGTTTTTGTAACAGCACCTCCAACAGCCTCAGTCTCTGAGGTTATAATGCTTTTTCGAGCTGAACCATTTATCCCAACTGAAGGAAGCAAGCCTGCGTTACCAACTGTATTGTTGTTTTTAGCTATTTCATTGTTATTCTTTGAAATCCGGATGGAAAAATTTTTCTCAAGCCCGGTGGTAATTGCATCCTCCAGCGAAAGCCGGGCCATCTGACTTTTTGCTTGAAAGGAGTTAAAGAACAATAAAAGAATTCCTATACTTAAAAATCTCATAATGTGTAAATTGTCAATTGAAAATAAGACAGTAAAACTTGTCCCAGAATCATTACCTCCCGTTTAATCCTCAAGATTCATCTCTAAATCTTCGTGAGTGTCCAATTTCCGTTTGCCGGAGATCAAACTATAAAGGGCAGGAATAACGTAAAGGGTCAAAACCAACGAAAACAACAAACCACCGATAATCGTGATGCCCATAGGCATACGACTTTTGGCCGCAGCACCTAAAGCAAGGGCAATGGGCAAGGCACCTAATCCGGTTGCAAGACTTGTCATCAGAATAGGGCGCAAACGCAAAGTGGCAGCTTCAAGTACCGACTCATTGAGCGATTTTCCCTGATCTTTTTTCTGGTTGGCAAATTCCACAATCAAAATCCCATTCTTCGTAACGATCCCGATCAAAACAATGATCCCGATCTCGCTAAAAATATTTAAAGTCTGATTAAAGATGTAAAGCGACAAAACTGCACCGGCCATTGCCAAAGGAACTGTCAACATCACGATTAATGGATCTCGATAACTCTCAAACTGTGCTGCCAATACCAAATAGATCAATATCAGTGTAAAAATAAAAGCATTGACCAAACTACTGTTGCTTTCAGAAAAGTCACGTGAAGTTCCAGCCAGAGTAGTCGAAAAACTCTCACCCAACACCTCTTTCCCAATTTTCCGCATTTCGTCGATTCCCTGGCCAAGTGTTACCCCAACCGCAGGCTGAGCTGACACTGTTGCCGAAACGTACCTATTGAAACGAAAAATCTGTGGTGGGTTGCTTTGATTTGATAGCTTCAATACATTATCCAATTGAATAATACTCCCTTTTGAGTTCCGGATATAAATCGACGATAAATCATGTGGGTCGTTCCTGTTGCTTCTTGTCGCTTCACCAATTACCTGATATTGTTTATCACGTAAAATAAAATATCCATAACGCTGCTGACTAAAATACAATGATAAATTTTCGGCAACATCCCTAACGGTTACGCCCATTGCTTTTGCCCTGTCGCGATCAATTTCGACACGAAGCTCGGGCTTGTTGAATTTGAGGTCAACATCGACAACCTGGAAAGCCTTATTTTCCTGTGCTTTATCTAAAAACTTAGGAAGGACTGCCTTTAATTGGGCAAAGTCGGGTGCCAGGATGACAAACTGAACTGGTAACCCTCCTCCTCTACGTGTTGTGGCAATTGTCTGTTCCTGAGTAGCATATGCCTTGGCAAAGTTCATTTTCCGGAGGGTAATGTTAATATAATCGGCGATTTCCTGCTGAGTTCGCTTCCGTTCGGACGGTGGAACCAACGTAATCCTTCCCATTCCTCCGTTTGAACCGCCACCTCCACCTGCAGAAGTTACTGCCATCAATGATTCTCTCTCCGGAATGGTATCCAAAAATTGAGCAATCTCTTTAACATATTGATCCATAGCCTCATAGGCTGTACCTTCTGGTCCTGTCATGCTAACACGTACACGGCTTTTGTCTTCCATTGGTGCCAACTCGGATGGTATCTTTGAACCAACGACAAAAATAATCCCCACCGAAACTGCCATGATAAGAAATGCAATCCACCGGTGTGTAATAAATTTCCTTAATGAGCTGTTATATGCCTCGTTTAAATTTTCAAATTGCCTTTCTGACCAAAGATATATCCTGCTTTCGGAAGTGGATTTTTTCAACATCCTTGAGCACATCATTGGTGTCAATGTCAGGGAAACAAAAGCTGAAATAATAACCGATCCTGCCACTGTTACAGCAAATTCGCGGAACAGCCTTCCGGTTAATCCACCAAGAAAAATAATTGGGAGGAATACAGCCGCAAGGGTAATTGTTGTTGAAATGATTGCAAAAATAATTTCCTCAGAGCCTTTGTGGCCAGCAACCATTGGGTTTTCGCCAGCTTCAATTTTTTTATAGATATTTTCAAGAACAACAATGGCATCATCCACAACAAGCCCGGTTGCAAGCACGACTCCAAGTAAGGTAAGCAAATTGATCGTAAAGCCTGAAGCATACATTAGGAAGAACGTGCCAATCAGTGAAATAGGAATGGCCAGAACCGGAATAAGGGTTGTGCGCCATTGCCGGAGAAAAACAAAAATAACCAACACCACCAATGCAAATGCAAAAAAGATCGTCTCTTCAACTTCTGTGATCCCTTTTCTGATGTTGATTGTATTGTCATTTATGAGTTTAGTGTTGATATCCGCAGGAATTTCCTTTCTCAATTGTTCAAGGCGTTTATAAAACTCATCGGCAATTGCGATATGATTCGAACCTGGCTGAGGTTGAACAGAAAGTGCGATTTGCATAATGCAACCATTACCCCTGTTTGCACTTCTCTGATTTTCGGCGTCAAGTCTCGCAACTCCAACATCTTTAAGCCTGACAACTGCACCATTTTCCTCTTTTATCAGTAGGTTATTGAATTCCGTTTCCGTAGAAAGTCTCCCTAATGTCCTGATTGTCAATTCTCTTTCGTAGCCTTCTATTCTTCCGGATGGCAACTCGACATTTTCGCGCTGAAGAGCAACTTTAACATCATTTGGCGAAATCTGGAAAGCAGTCAATTTTTCAGGATCAAGAAGTAATCGCATTGCATATTTTTTCTCGCCAAAAAAACCAATGCTGCTTACTCCAGGAATTGTTTGAAGCCTTTCTTTAAAAACATTGATCCCAAAATCGGTCAATTCAAGTAAACTTCTCGTATTGCTTTGTATTGAGAGTATCAAAATGGCATCGGAATCGGCATCTGTTTTTGAGACTACCGGGGGATCACAATCCTGTGGCAACTGGCGCATTGATCTTGAAACACGGTCACGTACATCATTTGCAGCGGCTTCCATGTCCTCATCGATGTTAAATTCAACGGAGATTGAACTCCTTCCATCGCTGCTTGAGGAAGTAAGTGTACGGATACCTGCAATACCATTGATCGATTCTTCGAGGATTTCTGTAATCTGAGTAGAAATTACGTCAGCATTAGCACCGACATAGGAAGTTGAAACCGTAATAATCGGGGGATCAACACTGGGGAATTCCCTTAATCCCAATTTATAAAACCCGACTGCACCGAACAAAACGATCACTATCGATAGTACCGATGAAAATACTGGTCGTTTGATGCTAAAAGAAGCAATATTCATTTCTTAAAATGCTAATGTTTTGTGATTACCTGGCAATTTTGGCCCTAACAGGCATACCTTCTTTAACCTGAAGCAATCCACTGGTTACCAGTGTATCTCCAACAGACAGGCCTTCAACTATTTCGACCTCGGTTTCGGTCCTGATCCCAGTTGTAACTTTTGTTTCACGAACCTTCCCCTTCTTCACGACATAAACCTCTTCACCGTTAATGATGGGGACGATTGCCCTGGCAGTAATAAAAATGGTCTGCTTTCCAGGAAAAAGGTTGAGTTTAATTGAAACAAAAGAGCCCGGAAATAAGCTCCTGTCAGGATTTGGTGCCAGAGCCCGAATGCGTATAGAACGGGTTGAAGCATCAATCTTTGACTCAAGTGCATAAATAGTGGCGGAATAGGTACGGTCCAATCCTTCTACCGTAAATTTTATCTCCATATTCTCAACCAGGTTCTGTTTGTATTTTTCAGGAACTGAGAATTCAACTTTAATAGGGTCAATCTGTTGTAAGGATGTGATCACGGTACTGTTCGTTACAAACGAACCTTCGCTGACCATCCTCAGTCCTGCTATTCCATCAAAAGGGGCCAAAAGTTCGGTTTTGGAAATTTGCGCATAAAGCAAATCCTGTTCTGCAATCAATGTATATAATCCGTTTTCAGAGGTTTCGTACTCTTCAGTGCTAATCCCGTTTAATTTAAGCAGCTCTTTCTTCCGCTCTACCTCCTTTTGCTTCAATTCTATCTGGAGCTTGTTCTTTTTGAGGTTTGCCTGTAAATCGGCATCAAACATTTTGACGAGGAGTTCCCCTTTTTTCACCTTTGTCCCTTCATTAAAAAGGATTTTCGTCACCTTGGCAGAAATTTCAGGTCGGACATCAATTTGTTCGTTCGCAAGCAATGATCCGGTATAAGCATACGACAAATCTTTTGACGACAACTTTACCACTGATCCATCTACTGTTAAGGAAGGTACTCTGGGAGCTTTTCCTGAATCCTTATTGTTTTCTTTTCCCTCTGAACAGGAAAAGAATGAAAAGAGACCTGCGATCAACAGGCTGGCAATTAGTTTGTGCATTTTTAATATTAGTTTAAGGACACAAATTAAAACAAATTATTAAAATTATAGACTTTATAATTGAATATTAGTTTAAAGATAGGGTAAATAAACTGTAAAATAAAAAAGGGGAAGGTATTGAACCCTCCCCCTTTTTTATTTTACAGGAGCATAAAAACACCTGATGGGCGAATTAATTTTTCCTTCGGTGACAAGTTTTTTGATTGCTTTGTCAACCTCTTTTTTGTCGATACCTGTTGCGTCGGCAATTTCACCACCTTTAAGGGGTTTGTCTGCCTTTTCGAGAGCCTGAAAAACGATGTCCTTTGTTTCCATAACGAATTAAATAATAGATTTATATTGAGATTTGATGCTACTGGCGGCTAGTTGGCAACTAGCTTCCGGCAGCAAGAGTTTCATAATTTGGATAACCTGGCCAATAAATAATGATCAGCCAATACAATCGCAGCCATTGCTTCTACAATAGGCACAGCCCTGGGTAAAACGCATGGGTCGTGTCGTCCTTTTGGATTGATTGTTGTTTCGTTCTCATCTTTATCAACTGTCTTTTGCTCTTTTAAAAGTGTAGCGATTGGTTTAAAGGCAACACGCCAGTAAATATCCTGCCCATTGCTGATTCCTCCTTGTATGCCACCTGAATGGTTGGTGAGAGTTGAAATCTTGTCATCCTTTTTGATGAAAATATCATTGTGCTGTGAACCAGATAGTTCTGTTCCGGCAAAACCAGAACCATATTCAAAACCCTTCACCGCATTGATACCCAACATGGCATGGCCCAGATCGGCATGAAGTTTATTAAAGACCGGTTCACCCCATCCGGCAGGAACACCTGTAATTAAACCGCTCACAACGCCACCCACAGTGTCGTGATTCCTACCTGCCTCTTCAATCCTCGCGATCATCCTTTCTGAAGTTTCAGGATCAGGACACCTTACAATTGTTGATTCGGTGAGCGACAGATCAAGGTCCTGATAGGCTTTTGTCAATGCAATTTCCCCAACCTGCGATACCCATGCATTTATTTTAATTCCCTGACTTTCAAGCAATTGTTTGGCGATTGCCCCTGCAACGACCCTCGCTATGGTTTCACGGGCAGAAGACCTTCCGCCGCCACGGTGATCGCGGACACCATATTTCTGGTCATAGGTAAAATCTGCATGTGATGGACGGTAAACATCTTTAAGGTCGTTGTAATCGGCCGAATGATGGTCTTTATTCCTGATTATAAACCCGATAGGGGTTCCGGTAGTATATTCTTCAAAGATACCGGAAAGGAATTCTACCTGATCTGTTTCGTTCCTTTGGGTCGTGATATGCGACTGACCAGGTTTACGCCTGTCCAAATCCTGCTGCACAAGAGTGACATCAACTTTTAATCCGGCAGGGCAACCGTCAATAACTCCACCAATTGCAGCACCATGCGATTCACCAAACGATGTCAAACGGAAAACCCTTCCTAATGTGTTCATCGACAAATAATTTGTTATATAAATAAACAAACCCGAAGGTTTCACTCCGGGTTCATAAAAGTAAGCTATTTTAATTAAATCCTTTTAAAAAGAGGAAATTTTAGCAGCATCCACAACCTGAAGATTTTTCTTCACTACAGCTACAATCTTCGGTTTCGCATCCGCCATCACCGCAACCATCACCGCAACCATCACCGCATCCACTGCCACAGCTGCTACCACAACCACAGCCACTACTGTAAGCTGCACTTAACTCTTCAGGAGTTGCATCGCGCACTTCGAGAACTTCACCTGTAAAATAAAGGTCTTCACCGGCCAAAGCATGGTTAAAGTCCATCTGAACAGTGGTTTCATTCACAGATATGACAACACCGTCCATCCTCTGGCCGCTTGTTGACATCATCGGGACACTATTTCCTGGAGTAATCAATTCTTCATCAACTTTACCATCAACCATAAAAATATGTTTCGGTAAATCAACAATGGCTTCTTCATTAATTTCGCCGTAGGCATCAGCCGCAGCGATCGAAATCTCAAAAGTGTCTCCCCCATTTTTATTGGTAAGGCCCTCCTCAAATGCCGGCAGCATCATCCCTGAACCAAAAAGGAAGGTCAACGGGTTTTCCGTACCTGCTTTTTCAAAAACATCGCCATCTTTTCCGTCCAACTTCAATTCATAGGTAACGGATACCATTTTATCTTTTGCAATTGTCATAATCTTATTCATCTAAATTTTAAGGCCACAAAGAAAACATGTTATTCTGAATTATACAATGAATAGTAACGGAAAACGGTCAAAAATGTTCCGATAAATCAAAAATATTAAATCAAAGGATAACGGTTTATGAGAAATGAACTGTTGATTGATTTGCCTTTATTTTATAACTTGTTCATATTTAAGGTTATCCAAACATACATATGCTGGTGTGTTCATCCCCCATGCCCCATTGTCAGTTGAAGAAAAGCGGAATGTCAATTTGTTGATCTTCCCCAAAGAAGAAAGATCAAAAGTGGTCCATTTGTTCACAATATAGTCTTTTGTATTGTCCGTCGAACGATAATCGGCAAGGTAGAAATCGACCGAATTCAAAGAAACACCCGCAGCATTGTAACCAATTGCCGTAACTTTAAACCAGTCAGGATCATTTCCTGAAACACCCCCGAATTTCTTGGCAAAACTTGGATCTCCGTTTTTTATTGTTAAGGCTGTATATGTTGTATTACATACACTTACACTTTTTATAGTAAATTCTGAACCAGAAGGGAATGATACAAAAGCATCAGAACCAAATGGAGGGTAATAGATCGCAAATTTATTTGTGCCATTTGAAGGATCAAAAACACTGTATTGATTGCCAAAACCAGCAGTCGTCACGTCTGCCTTCTGTGACCATGCAAAACCGTCCCATGATCCATATAAAGTATTATAGTTGTTCTCAAATGTTAAGTCACCCGAGGTAAATTTTCCAGCCTTGTCGGAGCCATTCCAGTACGTTCCATTTCCTACTGCCAGCAATTCAAAATCCGCTTTTGTGATTTCAACCAAACCACCAATTTCCTTCCGGCAAGACGTCAGGACAACAAAAATTGACAGTAGAACAGCCAATTGAATTTTAACGTTTTTCATTGATTCATCGTTTTTTGTGTGTAATTTTTGAAATTCATTTGCAAGTTTGTAAGACATTCGGCACACAAACATCCGGTGAAATGTTCCGATAGAAATTTCCGCAAATCAGAGGTAAGGGGTTCCAAGAGGCACCAACACTCTAAAATGTTATCGTTTAAACACTTAAACGACTTTTGACAGCACGGACAAACTTTTTCCATTCAGAAAATATTTTCATGTTCATTTGCCGGCTTCCTGTAAAATAGGTAAAAATGACTAACAATGAATTGCAGTTCATTTTTGCTATTGTTCCCGAAAGCAAAAAAATTGTAGTGTAATCTCGGCAGGTCTTCTGGCTCGTCCGGTTTTCTGAACCTTCCCATTCCTGTTAACCGGAACAGTGGTATTCGAGTCAGAAACCAATAATGGACTTACAGCTGCGGGTACAGCTCCGGTATTGCACCGGATTCCCTTTTCATTGCCCATTCCGGATGTGGAATGGACAAAACCGAAAAACGAGGCAAATATAAGGAATCTACTTTGGTTTTTTGATGTCAATGAAAAAAAACCAACATCTGATATTTTTACTATTTTTATTCCAAAACAAAATTGTCACTGATGAACAAAACAGAAGCTGCAAATCGGATTTCACTCCTTCGTGAAGACCTTGATATGCACAATTATAACTATTACGTCCTAAATAATCCAACGATCGAAGATTCTCTTTTTGATCAGAGGATGGCAGAGTTAATTGAACTTGAAAAGCAATTTCCGCAGTTTTTTGATCCCGGTTCACCTTCGCAGCGGGTTGGGAGTGATCTCAACCTTGAATTCAAACAAGTTCCTCATAAATATCAAATGCTTTCATTATCAAATACATACTCAGAAGAAGAGGTACAAGAGTTTGACCAGCGTATCCGAAAA
The DNA here is from genome assembly GCA_903927965.1 of uncultured Bacteroidia bacterium. Classification (GTDB taxonomy): domain Bacteria; phylum Bacteroidota; class Bacteroidia; order Bacteroidales; family Prolixibacteraceae; genus JAAFHB01. The sequence goes on from CAIYPA010000193.1 coordinate 23,055, forward strand.
CTTACTGATGAAAGTTATGAATATGTTTGTGAATTGAAATTTGATGGGACGTCGATCAGCCTGACTTACGAGAACGGGCTATTGGTCAGGGCAGTGACAAGGGGAGACGGGGAAAAAGGGGATGACGTGACAGCCAATGTAAAAACGATCAAAAGCATCCCGCTACGGCTCAAAGGCGATTATCCCCCTGAATTTGAGATCCGTGGCGAAATTTTGCTGCCTTTTGCCGTTTTTGATGCATTGAACAAAGAACGTGAGGACATCGGAGAACAACCCTTCGCAAATCCCCGGAATGCTGCCTCGGGAACCCTAAAATCGCAAAACTCCTCGGTAGTCGCTTCAAGGCAATTGGATGCCTATCTATACAGCGTCTTGGGCGATAACCTTCCTGAAAATGGGCATTATGAATTGCTGAAACATGCCTCAACCTGGGGATTCAAAATTTCGGAACATACGCGTAAATGCAATTCCCTTCAGGAAATCAATGATTTTTTGCGCGAATGGAATATCAAACGGAAGGATTTGCCAGTGGCAACCGATGGTGTCGTCATTAAAATCAATTCCATCAATTTGCAACAGGAGTTGGGGTTTACAGCCAAATCGCCACGATGGGCAATTGCCTATAAGTTCAAGGCGGAAAGGGTCAGCACTATCCTGAATTCCGTAAGTTACCAGGTGGGGAGAACCGGAGCGGTTACGCCGGTGGCCAATCTTGAGCCTGTCTTATTGGCCGGTACGGTAGTCAAAAGGGCAACCCTTCACAATGCCGATGTCATCAAAAGTTTGGACCTGCATTTAAGCGACACAGTGTTTGTCGAAAAGGGTGGAGAGATTATTCCAAAAATTATCAGTGTTGACCCGGAATCCCGACATCCAATGAGTTTGCCTGTTGAATTCCTTGAAAGATGCCCTGAATGTAATACATTGTTGGTCAGGCAGGAAGGCGAATCTGCCTGGTATTGTCCAAATGAAACAGGGTGTCCTCCCCAACTAAAGGGGAAACTGGAACATTTTATCAGCAGGAAAGCCATGAACATTGACGGTATGGGCCCTGAAACAATTGATTTATTGTTTCAGCAAAACCTGGTTTACAACGTTGCGGATCTTTACGATTTGAAGTTTGCAGATCTGGTCGACCTGGAGCGGCTTGGGGAAAAATCGGCCAACCGTATCCTTGAAAGCCTCAGGAGTTCTACGGATGTTCCTTTCGAACGCGTCCTGTTTGCTCTGGGGATCAGGTATGTAGGTGAAACTGTAGCAAAAAAACTTGCGCAGGCATTAAAATCAATCGACGAAATCGGAAAAGCCTCATTTGACGAATTGACCCATGTCGATGAGATCGGCAGCAAAATTGCCGAAAGCATTGTTTCATGGTTTGCAAATGACAAAAACAGGAAATTGATTGAAAGGTTAAAGGGGCACCAACTCTGTTTTGAATCAATATCTGAGGAAAAAGAGGGACAAACTGATAAATTAAATGGATTGTCTATCCTGATTTCGGGTACTTTCACGAAATTTTCACGCGATGAAATAAAGGCTTATATTGAGTTGCATGGTGGGAAAAACGTCACCTCCATTTCGGCAAAGACAAGTTACCTAGTTGCAGGTGAGAATATTGGACCATCAAAGCTCGAAAAGGCACAAAAACTGAAGATTCCAATCATTTCGGAAGATGATCTTTTAAGGTTGACCAATTGAAAGTTGTCAAATTGTAACTATTTTTGCAAAAAAATACTGTAATAAAACCATTTTGTAATTTTGAGTCGATATGTTCAAGAAAATTATAAAATATTTCGCGGATAAACAATTGTTGAAGTTTGATCATACCCGTAAAAGGGATCGAAAGATCAAAACTTTGAATGATTCAAAACATGTTGGGATTCTTTGGAACCCTGAAGACGAAGGAAGCCTGGATGCCTATGAATCGCTTCGGAAAATTTTGCATGGTAAAAAGATCAAAACAACTGGAATTGCACAAATTGATTCGATACGTGAAATGGAAATATTGACTACCAATACCAAATCAGGATTTCTGGACAAACGTAACGTTACCTGGATGGGCCGACCAAAATCGAATGCTGGGATCAGCTTTATTGAGGAGCCCTATGATATATTGATCGATATATCAGTCAATAAAACAATTGCTTTGCAATATATGCTGGTACACTCAATGGCCATCTTTAAGGTTGGCTGGAAAGGCGAAGATCCCAATTATTACGATTTGAATATCGATATCGCGGAAAAGCCTCAATGCAAATACCTGATGGAACAGATGGTTTATTATCTTGAAAAATTAACCAATTAAGTGTAGAGTCTTATATGAGAAAAGAATTCGTAGGTGCCGGGGTGGCGTTGATTACCCCCTTTAAAGCCGATCAGACAGTTGATTTTGAAGGTTTGGGTAAAATTATTGACAATCAGCTTGATAATAAAATTGATTATCTGGTGGTTCTGGGAACTACTGCCGAAACCGCAACGCTTTCAAAGGCTGAAAAACAGCAAATCGTTGATTTTGTGGGGCATCGCGTCAATGGAAAGGTTCCGATTGTGGTCGGCATCGGCAGCAACAATACAGCTTCGTTGATCGAAAATATTCAAAATATGGACTTGTCGTTTGCAAACGCGATACTTTCAGTCGTGCCATACTACAATAAACCATCCCAGGAAGGTATTTACCAGCATTATTTGGCCATTGCAGCAATCAGTCCACTTCCATTGGTCCTTTACAATGTACCCGGAAGAACAGGTGTAAATATGTCTGCTGAAACGACACTTCGTTTGGCCCATGCCTCCGACAAATTCATTGCAACAAAAGAAGCATCGGGAAATTTAAACGAAATCACGAAAATATTGCGCGATAAACCAGAAAATTTCCTTGTTATATCGGGTGACGATAGCATGATCGTTCCACTTATTTCCCTTGGAGGCGATGGTGTGATCTCCGTAGCTGCCAATGTTGTTCCAAAGGTGATTGCCGATATGACTCATTCGGCTTTGGATGGCGATTTCAAAACCGCTGCCCAGCTTCACCTTAGTTTCCAGCGTATGTGCGATGCGCTTTTCGTTGAAGGAAATCCAGCTGGGGCGAAAGCAGCACTCCACTCTGCAGGTGAAATTGAAAATGTACTGCGGTTGCCGCTTGTACCGGTTGGTAATCAAACCTATAAAATTCTTGCAGAGGAAATGCAAAAATTAGTTTAGATGAAGACAAAATTGGATGAAGAAGAATTGGATATTTTACAACATCATGAAAACGATCAATTGAAAATTTCTAAAACAAGAAAGGTTGATTTGGTTTATGCTGTAAAATCTGCAAAATCCACAATTGAAGGGAAGGCAGAATTAAGGATAAAATTAACAGAGAAAGATTTAAGAAAGCTTAAATTGAAAGAAATAGAAATAGGTATTCCTTATCAAAATATCGTTACAGCCTTGATCCATAAATACTTAGAAGATAAGATTGATTTAACTATTTGATATAAGTGATTTTACAACATAACTTCAAATTATTCGATCATTCTCTTTAGCCATTTCTCAGCCAGTTCCGGCCAGGTTTCGGCGGCAATATTCCCAGGGCGCAATCCATAGCCATGTCCCCCTTTCGGCATAAAATGCAATTCAACAGGTATTTTGGAGTCACGAAGAGCAGTGGTCATCACCAGGGCACTGTTTCCATAGGTATCATCGGCAGTCGCAAAAATAAACATAGGAGGAGTAGTTTGTTGATTGACAATTAATTCAGGTGTCAACGACCTGTTGTTGCCAAGGTCGAGGTAAGCAGGATAGATGAGCAATGCAAAATCTGGGCGGCACGACAACGAGTCCGTTTTGTCAATTGGCTGATACGTTTTATTAGACGCCATTGTGGCTGCCCTGGCCGATAAGCTTCCACCTGCTGAAAATCCCATCACACCCATTTTGTTGTATTTTATCCCATAATTATCAGCCTTACTGCGTATTAACCGCATTGCCCTCTGGATGTCCATTAATGCTCCTTCCTGTTTTTTCGGAACCCTATATTGCAGTACAAATGCAGTAATACCCTGTTTATTCAGCCATTCGGCAACTTCATATCCTTCCTTATTGATGGCCAATATGCTGTAACCGCCACCTGGACAAACAATTACACCTGCTCCATTTTGCTTTTCAGCGGAAGGTTTAAATACAAAGAATGCAGGATTGGTCACATCGGTCAACCGGATCACATCACCATCTTTGTTGGGTGTTTGAACAGGATCATGTTTTGCATCGGTTTCACCCGGTACCTTGTCCGGCCACAAGTAAACAGGTTGAGACACCTGACCAAAACTACAAACCGACAATAAAAAAAGAAACAGCAAAACAATTGGCTTTTTCATAATTTTTTCCATAATCAATGAATCGATCCTCAAAGGTAATATTCTTATAAAACTAAATCAGTAACAGTTTTTGGATATAAAATAAAAATTGCAGGAAGAAAGCAAATTGAAATTTTTTTGCCTCCATCCGACAATTAAACTAAAATTGAACTTTCCAATAAAGTCTATTCAGCGGTCCTCTTCTTTATTTTCTTCGTATAATAAAATGAAAGCGCAAGCGAGATAATGGCAAGCGAAAGCAAGGCAATCACACGATAGGCCAATTCAATACGGGCCAGATCGACAAGAAATAAAAACAGTGCTGCAGCGACCATTGTTCCCAATGCCATATACCTGTATTTCACGATCTTAAGCAACAAACTGAGTAAGAAGTACGCAACTGCTGCCAATACCCACGAAAGTGTAATAAACTGGCCTGGAACCATATGGTAAAGGGTATATAGCACCATAGGAAAAGCCGTTATCAGATAGAAATTCCTGATCGATTCGGTGCGGATTGTCAAACGCTCTTTTTGCCAGTTCAATATCCTCGCTGTGGCCAGGGCAACGAAAGAAAATGAGATGTTCATGGCATCTCCATGTTCGGCTGTTGTTAAATATATGATCAACAATGAGATATACATCAATATATTCATGATCACAATGAACTTGCTCCTGAACCAAACAGCCATCGATACAACCAGAAGGCTCTGCATAGCGAGAAAGAAATAAGCCTGTGGAAAATGATATATTCCATAAATTGTCGCCGTCAAAGCAAGATAGCCGAAAATTGCATACAAGGCAGCCGTGATTTTCCAGTTTGACTTTACCTTTAAAAGGATGGAATAGCCTATGCAATAAAATGCAATAATCCCGGTAGGAAGAACATAGGCGTCTTTAAAGAACGACAGGATGAACAATCCCATCATCACAATAAAACCTAACCCATTAAAGACAATTGCACCAATGATCCCTGTTGAAGTATAGGACTCCTCCTTCACGGGCATCAAGGCTATTGATGAAAAAACAGCAGCAACTAGAAAAAGATAGATAAATCCAAACTGATGATTGTCAATCACCTGCACGGGATGCCCCATCAAAGGGTTACCAAGCAACCACAACAAATTGACCAGATAAGCAAGCACTATCGATAAAAATACCAATCGTATCCAACCAAATCTGTACAAAAATGCAATGCTTGACAAGGAAAGCAGGCATGTCAAAAAAAGCATGAGGTGCGTAGAATCGCTTAACATCGCGGTTATGGCCAGAAAGACGAAAGCTATCCCGGAATATACTGCATATTTTCTTTGGACAGACAAATACATCAGGTAGCCAATAATCGCCAGAAGCAGCACTAATACAATTAAATAACTGGAAATAATTGCGTTCGTTGCAAAGAAATGCAATTTCATTATGACATAAAAGGTCAGCAAATAGCCATTAAGGTCAAATATTTTTGCCATATAACCATTTGATTCCCGTAGGTACTTTGCCAGAAAGAAAACTGATCCAACCGCTGCCAAACCAAAAACAGGTGAAATTAATGCAAACCCTGAGACCCGTAAATACTCGACAAGAAAAACAATCCCAAAGAACAGCACGATATTGCCTAACCACGCAAGGCCGTACTGGCCGATATTGGATTCGATTTGCTCATCATTTACCTCTTCGGCCAAAGCACTTTGCTTTTCATCGGAAGCTTTATTTACAGGTGGCGTATAGTAAGGTTTTCTGTTCGATTCCAATTGCACAACCCTTTGTTCCAGTGCTTCAATTTTGGCAATAAGTTCCTGATAAACTGTATCGATTGTCTGGTCTGAATTTGAACTCATAAAAACTTGTTTTATTAAAGATTATACCAGTTTTCAAAAAATCATCCATCTGTTAGCTCAAATAAATGGCATCAATTGTTCTCATGTTGGCCCACTTTTTTCCATGGCGGTAAAAGCCACAAAAGAAAAGCAAGGATGAAAAATGGGATAATCACCCAGATTATTGAGAATAAGAACCCTTCAGATCCGAGAAGGTGAAGTTTATATCCAGTAAAGCCATAAAAACTTTTCGAAAACAACTGTCCACCAATTACAACATTCCATCGCATAAAAAATATCCCGAAAAGGACCAACAAGCTACATGACAGGTAGATAATTTTCCTGATTTTCTCACTTGGCTTGTAAAGTTGTAATGTACCCAGGGAGATCAATGGCACAACTGTTCCCAGGAATATCTGGAAAACAAAAAGTGTCAGGAACAATGGTCCATGTACAAGCAGGAACAAGATTTCGAACGATTCTTCCGCTTCATAAATCCGGTGGATCTGGTCCAAACCTTCCATGGTAAAATCGATAACCAGAATATAGAACAGGAATTTGGCAATCGAATCGAGTGCAGGCATATCTATTTTTTGCTTCCTGAAAAAGGAAACAGCCATATAGATGAAAAGAACCAGCGCAATCCCCGAAACCATGGCTGAGAACAAGAAAATAACTGGCATCAAAACTGTTGACCACCAAGGATTTGCCTTAATCGATCCAAAAATAAATCCTACATAACCATGGAGCATAAACGCAGAAGGGATACCCACGACAGTAATAAAATAACCAATTTTATCGTCCCATTTTATCGTACTGGGGCTTAAATCTGTGACCCCCAAGGTCAGGATCTTGTATATCCGGCCTTTAAACCCTTTTGTCTCCTTCGACCAGATGACGATGTCCTGCCTGTAATCGAACCAGATTTCCAATAGCAAAACAACCATCAAATACCATAAATAGACAAACCCGAATATGGCCATAGCAGATGTAGAATGGGGCGTCATCAGGATTTCGTAAAACCTTTCAGGATGCCCTAAGTGACTGACCAGTGGCATTGTAGCGACAAGGAGAAAAGCAAGGGCTGTGAGCAGTGCCAATTGGTAAGTTGGCCCAAGGACTTTAACATTAAATACCCTTTCGAGTGAAGCGAGGATAAAGGCCCCGGCAACCAAGCCTGTGATGTATGGATACAGGACAATGAGCAGTCCCCATTGCAGATCAAGTTCGTTTGGATAGATAAATCCCTGAACCTGTGATAACATATCATAAAGATGCTGAAAATTCTGTTCCATATTATCTTACCTCCCCGCTTAATGCATTATAAAAACATTTACTACCTGTGTTGAGATGTGGTTTTAAAACCAGACAAGTGTGCTCCTTCATAAATTTGACCAAAGGGCTCTTTGGATCGTTCAGGTTGCCCAGAATCCTTGCGTGAGTAGGACATACCTCAACACAGGCAGTGGTTTTTCCTTTTGAGATCCGGTGATAGCAAAGCGTACATTTGTCTGCTACATTTTTGGCAGGATTGATGTACCTGCAACCATAAGGGCACGCCTGAACACAATACCTGCAACCGATACAATAGGTTTCGTCAACCATAACGACCCCGTCAGGAGTTTCGTAGGTCGCACCTACCGGACAAGCCTGAACACAAGGCGATTTGTAGCAATGGTTGCACAACTTAGGGACAAAGAATGCCTTGAAGATATCCTCCGGTGGAACACTCTGGACAAAACCGTCAATACCCCCATTGGGCGATTCTACTTTAACTGTACCATCGTTTTTTATGGTGTATTGTTCAACCCATGTCCTGAAATAGAAAGGTTGTTTAGGTATGTTATTTTCTGTTTTACAAGCATTTGCACATCTTCCACAACCAATGCATTTTTCAATGTCGATACCATAACCCCACCAGGTTTTTGAAGGATCCTTGGGCCTTTCGACTGCATAAACCACTGCATTGAACGGCGTGAACAGGCTCGTTGTCACCAACAAACTGCCCACTGTTGCTGCCTTTTTGATAAATTTTCTCCTTGATTTTCCTATTTCTTCATTTGACATGGCAAGTGGGGATTATGACATTCGATACAATTTTCAGTTACATTGTGTTCTTTCAGATCGACTTGATGCACGAGTTTGCTGCGGGAAGGATTGAGGGAGTGGCACATTCCGCAGAAATCCCTTCCTTTCGGGATCATCGGTTTAATCGAATCGGGATTGGCAATGTGGGCGGATCCGGGACCATGGCATGTTTCGCAGGAGATTCCTTTGTGAAGATCAGTTTCCATCTCCTGGATCCGATCAGAGTGACAATCGTCACAGGCTTCCTTTCCTGCATAAATCATTGCTTTTTCTTTGTTCTCTGCGATCGAGTTAAACCGGTAATGGCCTTGTTCACCAAACGACTTCGGAACAAGGAAACTTCTGGCCGCCAAAAAGAGAAAAATGAAAATTGCAAATAATGGAATTAGTCTTTTTAGTTGTGGAGGCATATTTAACGATTTATTAATATTGGATAAAGATAGATTTGTACATATATCCATAATAATAAATCAAATTGACATTTGTCATGTTTTGCAATATAGAAACATTCAAAATAAAATGGTTGAAGTTTCGAATTGTGCAACAAAGTTTTTGAAGTTGGGAGAAGATCACAAACAATATAATGGTAGTTTCTAACTCAGGTTCTATCACTGCGCGGAGTGCTGCACAATTTTAATTTGAAGGATTAATATCAGCACTCCAAAGCAATCCCAAACTAAGAAGCACTATCCCAAAAACAAAATTCGGACAGTGCTTCAAATCATGGGATTGCCGCATCAAACAATTTGATTCTGATAACCAGTTAATTTACAGTAGTTTGATTCGCAATGACAATTTCAGAAGTAAGATCTTCCAAAATAAAAATGGTTAAACTTGTATTTAGTGTCCAGGTGACTGTTGATGCGGTAAAGAGTCACCAGGAAACTTGTCATAAAGTTTGTTTTCGTTTCTGGGTGACCATATGTCAATTTATCCCAGCTTTACATTTTTAACCCACTCCAACGCATTCACAAACGCTTCGATCCATGGGGTCACCTGATCATCTTTCCTCTCGGATGGATAATTTGCCCATTGCCATGGATAGATCGCCCTTTCGATATGGGGCATCATTGCCAGGTGGCGTCCATCTTCCGAGCAAATGGCGGCTGTGTCATAATCTGAACCATTCGGATTTCCGGGATAGTTGCTGTAAGAGAATTTTGCAGGAATTTTGTATTGGTCTTCTGCATAAGGCATTACGAATTTACCTTCACCGTGTGCCACCCAAACTCCCAAGCTTTTTCCCGAGAGAGTCTTAAACATCACCGATTCGTTTTCAAGCACATCGACACCAACAAAGCACGACTCAAACTTATGCGAATCGTTATGTGCCATTTTTACGCTTTCGCCATGACCTGGATTTACAAGGTCAAGTTCAACCATCAACTGACAGCCGTTGCAGATTCCAAGGCTAAGGGTATCCTCCCGTTTGTAAAAATTGTCAAGGGCAGTTTTTGCCTTTTCATTGTATTTTAATGCACCTGCCCAACCTTTTGCAGAGCCAAGCACATCAGAATTCGAAAATCCTCCAACAAAAACGATCAGGCTCACATCTTCCAATGTTTCGAGGCCATTGATCAGGTCGGTGGTGTGGACATCCTTCACATCGAAACCGGCAAGGTACATGCTCCACGCCATTTCGCGGTCGCCGTTGCTCCCTTTTTCACGGATTATAGCCGCTTTAATTCCCGAAGGTTGACGACGTTTGGGATCGATTCCCAAACTATCAAATGTACCAGTAAACGACCCGAAATTAAATTTGAGTTCGTTTTTCTTGTAATTGACTAAACGTTCCAAGGCAAGCTTTTCACCACTTTGACGACGATCCAATAGATAGGATGGCCTGAACCATAAATCACGCAGTTCGTCAATATCAAACTGGAGTTGATCCTCGCCATTTTTTACAGTGACCATTCGATTGAGGGTAGGAGTCCCAATTTTATAATAGGCAATACCTTTATTTTGAAGTTCCTGTTCAAATCCTGAAGCTTTTAAGGGTTGAACAACAATTCCAGGGTTCTCACTGAAAAGCGCTTTTACACTATCAGCTTCCTTCAACCCAGTCATGTCAACATCTATGCCACCAATATTTTGAGCAAAGCACATTTCAAGCAAGGTGGTAAGGATACCACCGGATGAAATATCATGTCCAGACACAATTAATTGTCTATCAATCAATTGCTGGATTGCTTCAAAAGCTGAAACAAAATAGGACACATCTGAAACGGTAGGTGTGTTTTCACCCAATTGGCTTAAAACCTGTGCAAGCGAACTTCCACCCAATGTTTTGGGTGATTTTGATAGATCTATGTAATAAATTGGTTTGGAAGGATCGATTGACAGCACCGGCTCAACCACTTTGCGGATATCCGACACTTCGCCAGATGCTGAAATGATCACAGTTCCAGGAGCATAAACCAAATCGTTTTTGTATTTCTGGGTCATCGAAAGCGAATCTTTGCCTGTAGGAATATTGACCCCCAATGCGCAGGCAAATTTTGAGGCAGCCTCTACCCCACTGTACAACCGGAAATTTTCGCCCTGATTTTTAGCAGGCCACATCCAATTGGCAGAAAGTGATATCCCTTTGATACCGTGGGTCATCGGAGCCCAGATGATGTTGGTCAACGATTCGGCAATCGAAAGGATAGAACCATTTGCGGCATCGATCAATCCAGCAACCGGGGCATGTCCCAATGAAGTGGCGATCCCTTTTACTCCCTGATAGTCAATGGCTACGACCCCAAGATTGTTTAATGGCAATTGCAATGGACCGGCACATTGCTGTTTTGCAATCTTACCTGTTACCGACCTGTCAACCTTGTTCGTGAGCCAATCCTTGCAACCAACAGACTCCAATTGAAGGACTTGAGCTATATATTTGTTAATTAATGAATTATCGTAATTAATACCGGAGTAGGTAGCGATTTTGGATTGGTCCTCCAAAACGGTTTTCGGGGGTTTGCCAAACATATAGGCCAAATCCCAATTGATCGGTTTTTCGCCGGTTTTACGGTTTGTAAACGTAAACTTATGGTTCCCTGTTGTTTCGCCGATCACATAAATTGGGGAACGTTCACGTTCGGCAATCCGGGTAATCAGTTCAATATTTTCGCTGCTTGTCACAAATCCCATCCGTTCCTGCGATTCGTTACCAACAATCTCTTTGGCCGACAGTGTCGGATCGCCGATTGGCAATTGGTCGATGTAAATTTCACCGCCTGTCTCTTCAACCAATTCCGAAAGGCAGTTCAAATGTCCTCCTGCACCATGGTCGTGAATGGAAATGATCGGATTATTGCCCGATTCCGCCAATGCCCTGATCGTATTGTATGCCCTTTTTTGCATTTCGGGATTGGCACGCTGAACAGCATTCAATTCGATATGGCTCTCAAATTCGCCTGTATCTACAGAAGATACCGCACCGCCACCCATACCGATCCGGTAATTGTCTCCACCCAGCAAAACCACTTTGTCACCAATTCCCGGGACACTTTTCAGGCAATCCTCCTGACGGGCATAACCGATGCCGCCAGCTTGCATGATCACCTTGTCGTACCCGAATTTCTTGTTGTTTTCAAAATGCTCAAAAGTCATAACTGAGCCGTTGATAAGGGGTTGCCCGAATTTGTTCCCAAAATCGGAAGCGCCATTGGAAGCTTTTATCAAAATCTCCTCCGGTGTTTGGTACAACCATGGACGAGGTTCAGTTGCATTTTCCCATTCACGCCCCTCCCCATCATTGCGGGAATAGGCAGTCATGTAAACAGCTGTCCCGGCAATCGGGAAACTACCCTTTCCACCAGCCATCCGGTCACGGATTTCACCACCTGTTCCGGTTGCTGCACCATTGAACGGTTCAACAGTTGTCGGGAAATTATGGGTCTCGGCTTTTAAAGATAGAACAGTCTGTATATCAGTTACTTCAAAAAAATCGGGTTTGTCCTGTGTTTTTGGGGCAAACTGCTCTGAATCAGCACCCTGACTAAAAGAACAATTGTCCTTGTAGGCTGATAGGATTGTATTGGGATTGGTCTTTGTTGTTTCCTTGATCAACTGGAACAATGTGGAAGGTTTTTCAACCCCGTCAATTATGAAATTTCCGTTAAATATTTTGTGGCGGCAATGCTCCGAATTGACCTGTGAAAATCCAAATACCTCACTATCAGTTAATTTACGTTCCATTTTCTTTGAAACATTGTTCAGGTAATTGATTTCGTCATCGCTTAAAGCCAAACCTTCCTGCTGACTGTAAGCAGCAATGTCATCAATATAGAGAATTGGATCTGGTAAATGCTTGATCGTAAATATTTCCTGATCGAGTTTTTTATAAACCACCTGCAACATCGGGTCGTGCTTCGGCGATTCGGTAACAGCCTCAAAGAATTCCTCAATCCTAACGATTCCGTCAATCCCCATGTTTTGGGTGATCTCGACTGCATTGGTACTCCAGGGCGTAATCATCTCTTTTCTAGGGCCTACGAATGTACCCATAACCTTATCGCCTGAAATTGGTGATGCCTGGTCGAATAACCAGACCAACTTATCGAGATCGGAAGTGGACAAATTTTTTTTGGAATCAACGGCAATCAGGTTGGTTTTGCCTTTAAAGAAGAGGATCATTGCAGTGAGTTTTAATTGACGGCGTCAAAGTTATCAATGTTGGCAAAGATAAGGAAAAATCGATGCGTAGGATTGTTTCACCAAGGTTTGCCATTGTTTCAAAAATTTTGACATTGTCAAAAATATAAATGCAGCTTCAATAAACAAACTGGAATAATTTTCTAACTTTACGATCCATTAAGCTTTTCAACAGTTCGGTTCCGAAAAATTAACAAGCCATAAAACCCGATTAAAATGAAAATTATCTGTCTGGGAAATTATCCCCCACGTCAATGCGGTATAGCTACGTTTACCGGAAATTTGATAAATGCCATTTTGAACGCTGCGGATATTCATGCTTATAACGTTGAAATAGAGGTAATTGCAATGAACGACAACGGTAGTTCATACAATTATCCCCCAATTGTCGGGCATGTGATCAACGATAGGGTGATGAATGAGTACATCATGATGGCAGAAACCATCAATAATTCGGGTGCTGAATTGTGTTTGTTGCAACATGAGTTTGGGATTTTTGGGGGCGAAAGTGGGGTTCTTCTCCTTGGCCTTTTGCGAAGGTTAAAAATACCGGTAGTCTCAACTTTTCATACCGTTTTAAAAACCCCAACTTTCCATCAGTTTGAAATCATGAAGAAAATTGCCGCTTACTCTTCACGGATCGTTGTGATGAATAATCTGGCAATCGGATTTTTAACGGAACTTTACCATGTTTCGCGCGAAAAAATTGTCCGAATTGAACATGGAGTGCCGGATTACGAAATTTACAAGGATCAATTGTTGCCCAAACCAACGAACTGGGAAAACAGGACCATCATGCTCACTTTTGGATTGATCGGGCGGAGCAAAGGGATCGAAACAGCAATTAAAGCCCTGCCTGCAATTGTTTCAAAGCATCCCGATGTTTTGTATGTTATTCTTGGAAAGACACATCCCAGTATTGTCAAAAATGTAGGTGAAGAATACCGTGATTTTTTGCATGAACTGGTGAAGAGCCTAAACCTGGAGGACAATGTCGTGTTTATAAACGAGTATGTCAGTGAATTGGAATTGATGTCTTACCTGAAAGCTGCTGATTTATACATTACACCTTATCAAAATAAAGCCCAGATTACAAGCGGGACATTAAGTTATGCAGTTAGTAGTGGTTGTGCAGTAATCTCAACACCTTACTGGCATGCAGAAGAGTTGCTTGCTGAAGGACGAGGTTGCCTGTTCGACTTCGGAAATTATAAACAACTGGCTCAGATCGTGAACCAATTGCTCGATAACCTGGATTTGATGCACCAATTGCAACAAAAGGCTTATGACTATGGGAAAACAATTGCATGGCCTAAAATTGGCAAAGCTTATCTTGACTTATTCGATGTTACCGTTTCGAACAGGAATCAATCAGAGTCCATACAGATTAAAGAGTTGACCATCAATTATCCAGATTTTGATATCGCCCACCTGAAACGGCTTACTGATGATACCGGTTTATTGCAACATGCAAGGACCAATGTTCCAAATTACAAGGCCGGATATAGCCTTGATGACAATGCCCGGGCCATTCTGGTCTGCACCACCGCCTATTATCAATCCAATGATCAGGTTTACCTTGACCTTCTGAATAAATATATGGCGTATGTTGCTTATATGCAGCAAGTTGATGGGTATTTTAAAAATTTCATGACTTATGAAGGTGCTTTATTGGATTGTACTTCGGATGATGCTTATGGACGAACAATATGGGCCCTGGGATACCTGATCCGCTTTGCTCCCATCGAGCCCTATTTTCATTTGGCCCTTGAATTATTCGAACATGCACTGCCCCAATTGAACAATCTGACCTACGCACGTGGATATGCCAATTGTATTTTGGGTTTGTACCATTATATCAAACGATTTCCCGATCAGGAAAAATACCTGAAATTGTTGCAGGTTTTATCCGATCAGCTCTGTGAAAAGTTCAATGATCATAAACGTGAAAACTGGAACTGGTTTGAAACCTCCCTGACTTACGACAATGGCCTTTTGCCTGCCGCCTTATACAAAGCCTATGAAATTTCGGGCAACGATACCTATTTGCAGGTTGCTGATGAAAGCCGGTTATTTTTGGAGTCAAAATGTTTTAAGGAAGATTGGTTGTCGTTGATTGGCAATCGGAAATGGTTGCACCTGGACAGGATTTACGATTACGAACTTTTTGCCCAACAACCCATCGATGCCATGGCCATGGTCATCCTTTACAAGAGTGCATGGGAAGCAACAGGTAACAAAGAATATATCAACAAATTACTCATATCATTTGATTGGTTCTTCGGAAAGAACGATCTTGATATCAGTTTGTTCGACCTCGAATCGAAAGGATGCAACGATGGGATTGAGGAGTTCAACATCAACCGGAACCAGGGGGCAGAAAGCAACCTAGCCTACCTCATTTCGTGGCTTGTGGCAAAACCCTTTATTTTATAGGGTTCGTCTTCAGTATTTTATCAATCCTGAGCAAAAGCAATTTTGGGTCGACAGGTTTTTTGATGTATTCTGCAGCCCCCATCTTTAAGCCTTTTTCCTCGTACTCGGTACCAGTATGACCGGAAAGGAAGATGACTGGGATGTTGACCTTGTTGTTCTTCATGTATTCAAGCATTTGGTAACCATCTAGATGTGGCATGGCAATATCCGACAGGATCAGGTCGTATTTCTCTTTGGATATCTGCATCAAAGCGATTATTCCATCAGGTGCGATGTCAACATCATAACCTTCCGATTTTAATATGCTACCAATCAGTTTCTGATTAATCACCTCATCTTCAACAATCAGGATCCTTGCTTTCATTTTTTCGGGGCTTGGGCGTCCCATTTTCATGTCAGTAGGAAGAAGGTTGGTCAGCAATTCCTTTAAAGAAATGGTCGCATAGGTCGATGCGGTATCCGACATTGCATAAGGGATTACCAATTCATCATTGTTGATGATCGAACCGCATGAATAGACGACATTGGGGACATAACCTTCCCGTTCTTCTTCATTGGGCATCAAAAGGGGTTCATTCAACTGCCCAATCACTTTTGTCGGGTCTTCCAGATCAAGTAAAATCGCACTGATGACATATTTGCGCATCGGGCCAACCCCATGGGTGATCACGAGCCAACCAAATTCCGTTTCGATGGGGGACCCGCAATTGCCGACCTGGATAAATTCCCATGGAAATTTGGGTTGTTGAAGGGGTATCGCCTCATGCCACAAGTTGATCTTTTCAGAAAACATGATGTAGTTGTTGATACCGTCTATCCGTGAAAGCATGGCATATTTGCCTTTTATTTTCCTGGGAAACAAGGCCATCCCTTTGTTCTGGGCATTTTCGCCATGGATCGGTTTAACCTTGAAATGGTAAAAATCTTTTGTTTCTATCATCATTGGCATAATGCTGACACCATTGTAAGCCGTATAAGTCGCATAATACCGTTCTAATCCATCCTCATTGGTGAATTTTACAAATCGGGCATCTTCGATCCCATTGCTTTCAGCAGCGGATATTGGAAAAATAACCCGATCTGAAATACCTGTGTCGAGCGAAAATTTAATCCTGTAATGGGAATCGCCCAACCAACTGATTATCTGCAACATTTTTCGCTGGGACTCATCCGGCTGCAATTCCCTCTTGATCTCGTCAATAGCCCTGTAAAGTTCATTGTAGTCAAATTCTGAATTCAGCCTTGAAACAAGGTGATCGACCACTACATTCTCACCCGGCAATTCGCAAACACCATACACTTCGTAAAGTTTCTGGAAAAAAGTTTCTTTGTTGTAACTATAGTTGTAAACATTTTCTGCCTCATCGATCAGTCGGCCAGTAGGAATGAGTTCGAGGTTATTTTTTGCATCAAGAATCCCACCACGAAAAGCAATCGATGAGATATGCCCTTCACCGGTTGCCCTGAAACTGATGATCACCCGTTTTTGACCCTCCTGAAGGCCTGTCTGATCGGGATCCTCAACCATTGATGGATTGAAAAAAGCGGCAGACTCAATAGAATATTCCGATGAAAAAAAAGCGCCGATCAGTAGCTTTTTATTGATTGACATGTCACTGAGGTCTCCTATCCTGCCGTTCATGATGTCACGTACCCGGTCGAAATGTTTATGGAATATCTTTGAAATGTTGCGGTGCCTGGCCGAAAAATCGCGCAAGGTGCGGTTAAGGCTCAGATGGGCGGCCTCTTCTGGCATGTCAATCACCTTTTGGATAATCGATTGCACACGTGATTCAGGGCCGGGGAAAAAGAATCGGACAATAACCCTTTTGGGGTCGCTGTAAAAGCGGATGGATTTACGGTGAATGGCAGTGCTCATTGGTCAATTTTTTTTCTAAAAGTAGATAACAAGAATGAATAATCAAAATGAAAAGATTTTTTAGGAAAGTTCAACCGAAACAGGAAACCGGAAACAGGAAACCGGAGAAGGGAAACCGGAGACAGGAAACTGGAGACCGGAAACTGGAGAAGGGAAATCGGAGACAGGAAACCGGAGACTGGAAAAATCAAAATCTCGGATTGCGCCACAAAATTTTTAAAGTTGGATGAAGACCACAAATAATTTAACTGCACTTTCCGGCTTAGGACCTGTCATTGCGCGGAGTGCGGCACAACCCAAATTTGAAAGGTAATCATCTGCACAGAACATGTTCCGATCCTTCGGAAAAGCAATCCCAAACTTTGAAGCACGGATCCAAAAAACAATGTTTTGACTGCGCTACAATTTCTAAAAGTGTTGACATATCCGTTTGTGCGCCGACACTTCAAAACCACGGAAGTGGTTTAACGTGAATAGCCCCATATGAAATGCGGGGTAACAATGATGAAGTAAACACCAGAACCCTGAAAGGGTTCAACGTATTATCAAGATATCCAACATATTAATTCTCAAGTTGAACCCAATTCAGGGTTCCAGGTTGTTTTTCGTTTATTTTTCCATGGGTTGCACCCATGGCTATTCATCTTCAATCCTTTCAGGATTGTAAAATAGTATAATTCAGATTGATAATACAATACCATTCCAAATTTTCAATCTCGTTTACTCCTTTTTCAAAAACGGTTTCATCACTTGAGGCAATCCCAGCCATTGTGCGATATCATTATAACCTTTGGCAATGTCCTGTGCAAGGCCAACCCCATATTTGATCACATTGACCGTATTTGCTTGAATTTGGAAAGCTGTTATAAAAATCGTAAATTCGCATCATTCAAAATTTGGTTTTATGCTTGCACCACTCGACAATGAGACGATTTTTAAAAAGGCATTCACAGACAAGGTTGTGTTCCAACAGTTTGTGAAAGACCTCTTTGATGTCGATATTGTTGTCGATAAAATTGAGACGGAGAAACGGTTCGAACCGCCGCTCTCGCCGATCAACTTTGAGCTGGATATCTATGCCGAAAGTACCGACCACAGCTTTGTGATCGAAATCCAGAAAATAGATTACGATAAAAATTTCGACCGGTTCCTGCACTATTTCCTCACGCTCATCATCAACCAGCAAAAGAGTTTTGCCGACTATAAATTCAAGCAGACCGTCCTTGGAGTTGTCGTTTTTGCGCGCCCTTTTCGGTTCAGCCAAAAAGACAACCAACCGGTCAGGGACAATGTGATGGTGATCGACTTCAACCCTCGGAATTTAAAGGGGGAGCTCGTAAAATTGTACGAACACAGTATGGTATTTTTGAACCCATCAAAAAAGTATCAAAACTCCGATACCCCAAAGAATTATCAGGATTGGCTCGACCTGTTTTACGCCTCGATGAAGGAACCTGTCAACTACAGGTTAAACCTGAACAACAAGGGAATTGCAAAGGCCATTGGATTAA
Source organism: uncultured Bacteroidia bacterium (assembly GCA_903927965.1). Classification (GTDB taxonomy): domain Bacteria; phylum Bacteroidota; class Bacteroidia; order Bacteroidales; family Prolixibacteraceae; genus JAAFHB01. Next base: position 41,761 of record CAIYPA010000193.1, read on the forward strand.
TCGATTACGATAGGTTGGATCCTTTTGTCCTGCAAAAAATGAAGGAAAACGAGATGCGAAAAGAGATGTTATTTTCAATACAACAAGAAGGAAAACTGGAAGGAAGGTTGGAAGGAAAGCTGGAAGGAAAGTTGGAAAATGCAATGAACGGCATCAAGGCAGGTTTTTCAAATGAGGTGATATCTGCGATAACCAAACTGACAGACGAGGAAATCGATCAGTTGCGCAATCAACCTGAACAATAAACACCGATACTACACAACATTATAAATAACAGTCATTTAATACTTTGTACGTGCAGAAAAAAATTCTTAAAGGTTATTCTTATACTGTACTGGCAACGGTTGTTTACAGCAACGTTTATATCTTTAGCAAGGCCGCTTTAAACGAAGTTACCCTTCCCCAATTTTTGTTCTTTGTGTTTTTGATCGGTTTTATGATCAACCTGGTCCTACTTTGGAAGAAAGGTGGATTTTCAAAACTGGCAACGGTCCCCAAAAATTTATGGTGGATTTTCCCGACCCTCGGTGTTCTTGAAATCTTTACCGGCATTACTTTTTACGCTTCAATCAATGCAATAGCAGAACCCGCCGTTACAGGGTTTTTGGGCAACCTCTTCCCTCTTTTTACCACAATCCTTGGGATTGCATTTTTAAAGGAACGGTTTTCCAAGATCGAAACTTTGGGAATCTTGATTGTCTTTGCGGGTGCTTTGCTCACCTCCTATTCGGGAAACCTGGCCCTGAAAGATTTCTTTATTCCGGGTGTTGGCCTGGTGATCGTGAATTGTTTGGGTGCTGCTTCTGCAACGGTGATCGTACGTTCAAAAGTGAACAACCTATCTCCAGAAATTCTAAGTTTTAACCGCACCCTCTGGTTGTTGATCTTCTTCTCGGGTTGGGTGATTACTGCCGGGACTCCAATGGTCGTTTCAGCACATGCCTTCACCAACATAACCATCGCGGCTATTCTTGACCCTGTTTTGGCTATCCTATTGGTTTATAAGGCATATCAATACATTGAAGCCTCACGGGGAACCATCATCCAATCGATGAAAGGATTGATCATTATCCCTGTAGCCTATTTTTATTTTGGGACGCTGCCCTTAACCCATCAGATCATCGGTGGTGTCATCGCAATGGTCGGGGTGATCATTATTGGGGTTGGACAGTATCTGCTGGACCATCGGAAAATGGAGGCTGTGGGTTAGCGGCTGGCGATTTAGAAGGGCTACTGGCAACTAGCAGCTGGCAACTTGCTTTGATGTTGCTTCAAATTTAACTTTACTTCTAATAAAAAGTGCAATGACAACCCAGGATTGGACATTTCCAGAATTGGGAACAATACACTTTAGACTCCACTCCTTTAGGGGGCTTTTCATCCCCGTCCGAAGGGAGAGTTGCATTTTTTCGGACATTTGATCGCGGACGGTTATCCTGTTGCTTCCTTTCCCCCGGGTGGCGCGGTCCCGTAATCCTTTGATCTTGAATTGTGCTTTTGCTTGGGACCGCTTACCCGGGGTTATTCAAGTTTTACCCTTACAGGAACTGACCGCGGAGGGATTTTGAAACGTTTCCGAATTGGTAGTAATGGACTATCAGGTTTTGGAAACCAGAATTAACTTATTGCCAGTCGCCAGAAGCCAGCCGCCAGTTGCCAGAAGCCAGTAGCCAGCCGCCAATAGCCCTTTAAACCGGAAACTTCCTTTTCTCTGCTATCAGCCTTTCTCCCTGGTATTCGGTGACGGACATCCTGATCCGCCACTCTTTTGGAAAGGCACTGTTGAACCGATTGCCGAGGTTTTTGACCCATCCCAAGGGGACATTCCTGTATGTAATTAAATTCCAGCCTTTTTCAGTTGATTTTGGCGATATATCGTCACGCTTTAAATAGGTAATCGCATCTTCCAAAGACAAATCAATCTCCGGGAATACGGAACGGTCCAGTATTTTGGACAATGCCAATTCGTGGGCCGGCAATAGGTCCTTTTGCTTGATTTCCCCTATTTTAACCCCTGCATGGATAATCCTTAGGTTATTTTTGATTTGCAACAAGTCAGGCATCAATGCTGCAGGAAAGGCAAGCAAGGAATCTTCAAACCGTAGAATTTCAAGCCGTTCATTATTTAACAAGGACATTGCACGCTCCTTTTCTGCCCTGGATGCCTGTAAAGGATTTTCCTTCAATTTCCGAAGTTGGGACGGACTATTTTCTCCCCGTTTTCGTACCACTGCCATAAAAAAACCTTCTCCTGAAACTTTGTGTGGATAAAACCGGTAACATGGAAACCCTCCTGAATCGGTGATAGTTATTCCCCAGCTATCAGATATATGCAACGGAACCGGTTCAATATCTGCAAATTGATTCAACCACATAATATTATCCTCATTCTCAGCAGGATTAAAGGTGCAGGTACTGTAAATCAGGACCCCTCCATCTTTTAGTGAAGGCCATATATCGGCCAATATCCGTTGCTGGCGTTGGGCGCAGAGCTGGGCATTGTCGGTCGACCACTCCAGTATGGCACTTTCATCACGCCTGAACAAACCTTCCCCAGAACAAGGGGCGTCAACAACAATCACATCGAAAAACTGGGGCAATCGCTGAAAATCATGGGGATCATTGTTGGTCACAACCACATTGGCATTGCCCCATTTCTTCAAATTCTCCGACAAGATTTGCCCACGTGCCCTGATCACATCGTTGCTCACCAACAAGCTATCCTCAGAAATTAACGAAGCGAGGTGGGTGGACTTACCGCCAGGAGCAGCGCACAAATCAAGAACTTTCACACCCGATTTTACATCCAATTGTCTAATTGCCTGTTCCAAAAACATTGAACTTGATTCCTGAACATAGTAAACCCCTGAATGAATAAAAGGGTCGATCGTAAACAACGGCCGCTCGGGAACAAAATAACCTGTTTCGCAATAATTTACAGGATTCAAATCTGTTCTGCCATTGAATTTGTTCCGGTTGAGCCTGATCGTGGTTGAGGTATCCCTATCATACGACGACTGGAACTCATCGTATTCATTACCAAGTATTTTAACCATTCGTTCAGCAAACAGGTGGGGTAAAATCATTTTTGATTCCGGGATTTTTGATTTCGGATTTATAAAAAATCATTCCTGTCTTTGACAATCTCAGGCAATGAAAGTCAAAAATAGCTATTTTGATCGGTTTTCCTTTTCTGAAAAGAAAAATTAGCTGGATTTATAAAATATAGACATTGAATATTTCAAGATTTCCTTAGTTTTACCTAAAATTCAAAGTACAATCATTAACTTTGTACTCAGCTGATTTAAAACGAACAATATGTCATCATCATTTCGGTTAAGGTATTTTTTAGGATTGATTCCAAGTGCACAAAAGATTGATTCTGTGTGGACTGAACTTCAAAAATTGCGGGAAGAGTTGCTTCAGTTGGAAGCATCCAAAGAGCTGGCTCGTTTCAATGAATTGAATTCAATCGTGCAAACCACTGAATTTCATAATAAAAAACGTGAAATAGTTAACCTTGCCTACAAAGGAAGTCCCGAATATGACGTGATCACAGAATTGAAAGACCTTGAGAACTCTAAACCCATCAAAGATTATTTCAGATTTACACAATCAGCGGATTTTACCAGGTTTAACCAAATTGCCAAAAGCACCGCATTGGCAAGGTATCTTGAATTGAAGAAAACCGTAGTAGAGTCGATGGTTTTCATTCAGCGAAAAAAAGATGTGGAATCCCTTCGTTACAAAGGTTCGCCAGAATACATTAAAATTGAGGAATACAATAAGTTAAAAGGCAATCGGCAACTGAAAAGGTATTACACAACCATTGCCTCCAACGAATACAGGTCCTTCCTGGAATCGGAGCCCACACTAAAAGGAAAACCTGTTGACAAGGCATCGAAAAAGGATCCCAAGTTTAAGGCATACCTTAAGTTCCTGAATTCCAAAAGTTATAAAAATGTCAAGACGGTCGAAAGTATGGGGCTTGTTGGCAAATTGGAGCAGTTGAAACAGCAGGTTGAAGCAGCACCTTTCATCAAACAGGTTGCTTACCTGAAAAACAAATCCAGGTATGAAACAACGCCAGACTTTGCTTTGCTTTCCGAATTTAAGAGTTTGGACAAAAATCCTGATATCCTGTTTTATCTGAAAATTCAGAAATCCTCAATCAATAAAAACCACGAAGAGGTTGAGGGATCAAAACAATTGGCCCACTTTCATGATTTAAAAATTAAAGTTGCCGACACAACATTCAAAGAACGGGTTGCTTTCCTTCAAAACAAAAAAAGATTCGAAACTACCAATGACTATAAATTGGAAACTGAATACAACGAATTGGATAAGAGCAATTTCATGACACATTACCGGAAGTTGAAAAAACGGCCTGAACTTTCGTTTTTTGAACAATGGGAAGTGGTCCTGGATGAAAATTTTCATAATAGCAACCTTTCTGATTCTCTTTGGGAGCCTGAAAATTACTGGCACGCAAGCCGGGCAGGTTGCAGCTTCTCGCAGGTTGATGAAATTCATGCCTATAACGGAATTAAAAACATTGAGATCAAAAATTCTGTTTTGTCAATTGTGACAAAAGCAGAGAAAGCCAATGGACGTGTCTGGGATCCTGCTGTGGGGGTTATCCCAAAACAGTTTGACTACAGTTCCTCGATCTTAAACACCGGCAAAGGCTTCAAAATTACTGAAGGCGTCATTGAAGCAAAAGTGAAATTCAGTGCAGTTGGTGCCATTACAAGTGCATTTTCACTGACAGGTAACCACCCTTTTCCCCAGATCGATGTTTTCAGAAGTGGCCACAACTGTGTCGGTATTGGAATTATAGACCAACCCGATAAAAATGGCATTAAAAAATTGGTTCAGATTAAAGGTTTGAATTTCAGCCGTTTTCATGTCTTCCGACTGGAAATATTTGGAAATGAAGTTGTTTGGAAGATCAATAACTATGAAGTTCATCGGGAGCGTCTCACAAAAAATGTGGGTGAACTTTTCCTTAATTTTGTGGGAAGCCTTCATCACCCGGTCAACGGGGGAACATTGCCTCATTATTTTGAAATTGACTGGGTACGATGTTTAAGGAAAAAACAAGCCAAATAGGAACCATTCAATGAATAACTGGTCCGATATTTTCGAAGGAGCTGTCACGATTTGTAACCCTGACGGCATCATTGTTTATATGAATGAAAAATCGCGGAAGCAATTTTCAAAATACGGAGGTGGTGATTTAATCGGGAAAAACTTGCTTGATTGTCACCCGGAACCTTCGAGGTCAAAACTTTCGGAAATGTTGCAAGTTCCTTCAACAAACACATACACAATCGAAAAGGGAGGAACAAAAAAAATAATCCATCAATCTCCACTCTTTGAAAACGGGATTTTTAATGGTTTGGTCGAAATCTCGTTTGAATTACCGGATCCCCTACCCCATTTTATCCGCGACTAACAAGTTTCGTTTAAGATTCTCATCCGGTGCTATGTTAAAGATCAAATTGTAAGATGAATTGCCCCAAAAGGCCGATGCCATAAGGTAACTTGTGGTTTTGTATTTGAGAAAGTTCGTAAACAACATATTATTTTTTTAATTATATAAATATCAATATATGTTCCTGATAATTAACCATTTTACTCCTGGAGAATATGGAACACAGTAAAAAGAAATCACCGGATGCCGATAAAATCCGGATTAAAGCTGAACAAAAGTTGAACAAAAAACTATCCCCCGAAGTGTTAAAAAATATGGAGGAAGGTCAAGGTAGTGGTGACAAAGACTTTTATGAAGCCGACATACAAAAACTCATCCATGAACTTGAGGTTCATACGATAGAGCTTGAAATTCAGAATGAGGAACTTAAAAGGGCAGAAATAAAAGTTCAGGCTTCCGAAACCCGCTTTCGACGGCTATTTGAATCGGCAAAAGATGGTATCCTTATCCTTGACGCAGAAAGTGGGCAAATTGTCGAAGCAAACCCTTATTTGATTGAATTGATAGGGTTCACGCGAGAAGAAATATTGGGAAAGGAGCTTTGGGAAATCGGCACTTTTAAAAATATTGCGGCCTCGAAAGAATCGTTTGCAATCTTGCAGAACAAGGAATATATCCGGTTTGAAAATATGCCTTTGGTCACCAAAAATGGTGAACCGATAGGGGTTGAATTCGTAAGCAATGTCTATCTCGTTGAAGATAAAAAAGTTATTCAATGCAATATCCGAAATATAACTGAACGGATTCGGGCCGAAAAGGCTCTGAAAAAAGTTCAGGACCGTTTGAACAGTGTCGTAGAAGCTACAAATGTGGGTATCTGGGAATGGAATGTACAATCTGGTGAGGTGAACATTAATGAACGATGGGCTGAAATAATTGGATACACATTGGACGAAATCTCACCGGTAACAATCAATACATGGCTCAAATTTGCCCATCCTGAAGATTTAATTGTTTCCGAACGGCTTTTAGAACTGGTATTCAACTGCAAATCTTCATATTATGACCTTGAATGCCGGATGAAACACCACAATGGCCAATGGATTTGGATACACGACAAGGGAAAGGTGGTCGAATGGACAACCGATGGCAAACCGTTACTCATGGCAGGAACCCATTCTGACATTACAGAGCGCAAGCATACTGAACAGAAATTGATGGAGAGTGAAAAACGGGCGCAGGGATTAATCAGGGCTGTTCCGGATCTTATTTTCTCACTTGATAAAAATGGGGTATATCTCGATTATAAGGCAAACACCGAGGATTTGCATTATCAGAAGGATTCGATAATCGGGAAAAACAACCGTGACCTTACACCCCCAGAATTTGCAGAATTGGTCGATATAAATATGGGATTGGCCTTTAAAACAGGTGAAATGCAGGTTTTCGAATACCACTTGCCGGTTCCCGAAAAAGGCTTGCTCTCCTTCGAGGCAAGAATGATTCCAATTGGAACAGTAGAAGTTATGGTCATTGTGAGGGACATTACAGATGAAAAATTGATTGAAAGTGCATTACAGGAGAAAGCCCAATTGTACCATGCAATGTTTGAAAAGAATCAGGCAGTTAAGTTGCTAATTGATCCGAAAGACGGTGCCATTGTTGACGCCAATTCAGCGGCCTCGAATTACTACGGATATTCTCAGTTAGAATTGAAATCAATGAATATATGCAACCTCAATATTTTACCTGCTGAAGAAATAATCAAAGAGATGCAAGTCGCAATAAACGGGCTAAAATCATTTCACAAGTTTAGGCATAGGTTATCGACTAAAGAAATCCGCGATGTGGAAGTCTATTCCAGCCCAATATCTATCTCTGGCCGTGAACTGTTACATTCAATCATCCATGATGTTACAGATCGGAAAAACATGGAGGATCAATTAAAGGAGAACGAAACAAGGCTACGTGAACTGAATGCAACAAAAGACAAATTTTTCTCGATTATTGGCCACGACTTAAAAAACCCCTTTAATGCAATCATCGGGTTTAGCAACATTTTGTCGGACCAGATAAAGGAAAAAGACTATGTTGGAATTGGGGAATACGCTGATATCATCCATAAATCTTCTTTACGGGCTATGTTGTTGCTTTCGGACTTGTTGGAGTGGTCGCAGCTGCAAACCGGTAGAATGGTTTTCACACCCACAACATTCGATCTGGTAAAACTGATCCATAAAGTTACTGAACTTGCCAATGACGCCGCAATGCATAAAAACATCTCAATATCAACTGATTTGCCTGAACAGGTTAATCTTTTTGCCGATAAATCGATGATTGGCAGTATTTTGAGAAATCTGATTTCCAATGCAGTCAAATTTTCGAATGAGAATGGACAGATCAATATCTCAGTAACCAAAAGGCCAATAGAATTCATCATTGCAGTTCAGGACAAGGGTGTTGGCATAAAGGAAGAAGCCATTGGGAAACTTTTCAGGATCGAAGAAACCTATTCAACACGTGGAACCCATCAAGAGACCGGAACCGGTCTTGGATTGTTGCTTTGTAGGGAATTGGCACTAAAACATTCGGGTAAAATTTGGGTTGAGAGTACATTTGGAACTGGCAGTACATTCTTTTTTACGATTCCCAAATTTATAGTTACCGAAACATAGAGATTTCAGAATTTATAACTTAATTCGTGGGATTTTAGCTATTTTTAAATTTGATCTAAATTGAAATCCTAATAATATGCTTGCACGAAAGAAAAAGACTTCAGAGGTAGAAACGTTAAAACTGCTTCAAGAACTGGAATTGTTTCAAACTGAATTGAAGGCTCAAAATGAGGAGTTATTGATGGCAGTTGCGAAAGCAGAAACAGCAACGGCCCTGTACAACCTGGCCCCTTCTGGTTATTTTACCCTTGCAATCGATGGTACGATCCTGCAAATCAATCAATCCGGTTCAGAAATGCTTCAGACGGAACGTTCCAGGTTGATCAATAGCCAAATCAAATTATTTATCTCCTCCAGTACCCTCCCCATCTTTAATAATTTCCTTGAGGACACTTTTAAATTAAAAAGTAAGCAGCATTGTGAAATTCAATTGATCATTCACGACACCCCATCCATTTTTCTACATTTAGATGGCAATGTTTTTCAAAATCACACTTGCTTGATTACAGCGGTCGATATCACAAACCGGAAAAAAGAAGAAGAAAAGTTGAAGAGGAGCGAAAATCAGTTCCGGAATATATTTGAAAATGCGACAATTGGTATTTATCACTCCACACCGGAAGGAAGGTTCCTTAAAGTGAATTTGAAACTTGTAAATATGCTCGGGTATACATCGACAGACGAATTGATCAATGGAACGACCAATATAAATACCCAAATCTATGCCGAACCTGAAACAAGGCCTATAATATTGGGGGCAATGATGAGCAAGGACGGATGGGTACATTTTGATAAAGTACTTTGGAGGGGAAAAGATGGCAATACCGTTATTTTGGATATGAGTTCCAGAAAAGTCCTCAATCCCGATGGATCGATTGCCTACCTTGAGGGTATTGTAGCCGACATCACCGCTAAAACAAACTCGCAGGAATTGATCAATCAGATCCGACAGAATTATGAAACGTTCTTCAATACGATCGATGATTTCCTTTTCGTTTTGGATGAGCAAGGGAACATCACGCACACAAACACGACTGTCATTGACCGACTTGGATATTCTTCAGAAGAGTTGGCAGGGCAATCGGTCCTGATGGTCCACCCGGAGGAACGTAGGGCGGAGGCTGGACGGATAGTCGGTGAAATGTTGGCCGGAAAATCAGTGTTTTGTCCTGTTCCGTTAATCACTAAAGCAGGTAATGCCATCCCTGTTGAAACGAAGGTAAAGGCTGGTATCTGGAATGGCAAACCAGCAATTTTCGGAGTAACCAAAGACATTTCCCAAACCAAATTGTCGGAGGAGAAATTCTCCAAAGTTTTTTATCTTAACCCATCTGCCTGTGGATTAAGTGATTTGCAGACTGGTGAATACATTGAAGTCAATGATGCTTTCTATTCGTTGTTTGGTTTTACCAAAGAAGAGGTGATCGGCAAAACAGCTATTGAGTTGGGAATTTTGACCAGTGAAACAAAAAAAATGATTTTGGAAACTGCTGACAAAAGCGGTATCTATTCAAATATTGAAGCCGATTTAAAAGCAAAGAATGGCGACATCAAACATGTTTTACTTTCAACTGAAAACATCTTTGTTCAACATGTAAAGTTATGATATACAGTTGTTTATGATATTACTTTGCGCAAACAAGCGGAGATTGCATTGAAAGACAACGAAGTTCGTTTAAAGGAATTGAATGCCACCAAGGATAAATTTTTCTCAATTATCGGTCACGACCTCAGAAATCCCTTTAACGCAATTATCGGTTTCAGCAACCTATTGACCGACCAAATCAAGGAAAAAGATTATGAAGGGATAGAAGAATATGCAAATATCATCCAGACTTCTTCTGTCAGGGCGATGTCATTGCTATCCGACTTGCTCGAATGGTCACAAATACAAACCGGTAAAATGACATTTTCTCCAATCACCTTCGATTTAGCAAAGCTGGTCAATGAAGTTTTGGAACTTGCCAATTACAATGCCCACCAAAAAAAGATCACATTTATTAATGAATTACCCCATACAGTTATTGTTTTTGCTGACATTTCTATGATTGGTACAATCCTTAGAAACCTGATTTCTAACGCAATCAAATTCTCCAATTTGAACGGACAGGTAGTGATCTCAGTCAACCAAAGACCGACAGAATTGATTGTAAAAATTCTTGATAATGGAATAGGTATAAAGGAAGAAACCATTGGGAAACTTTTCCGGATCGACGAGGCATATTCCACTCCTGGAACCCTGAAGGAGACAGGAACGGGACTTGGGCTATTGTTGTGCAAAGAACTGGTCCAGAAACACGGGGGCGAAATATGGGTTGAAAGCAAGTTTGGATCGGGCAGTACTTTCTTTTTTACGATTCCACAATTGCTAAATTGATATACATCTGTGGATGAAATTTTTATACATTATTTGCGAAATAACTTTGTGCAATGCCTTAAAATAAGGGAATAAGGTTGCATTTCAGTTCATTTGCCCTGATTACTAAGGTCTAATAGGAAAAGATAAGGTTTTGGAGAATATGCTCTGTTGTCGTGTTTTCCATTTGGAGAGATACTATTTTTGATAAAGTACTTATAATTAGATAATTGCATCGAAATCCCTATGCTACCTTTAACTAAAGGGGGAGTCGTTCAAATATATTTTATCTCTATTTGGGGATCAAAAAACTAAATTTACTTCCTTTACCATATTCGCTTTCGGCCCATATTTTACCGCCATTTTTTTCGATAAACTCTTTACAAAGCAACAATCCCAAACCAGTACCCGATTCATTTTGGGTCCCTTTGGTTGAGTAGGACTCATCTATCTTAAAAAGTTTATGAATATTCTCCTTTTTAATCCCCATTCCGTTATCGGAAACCTGGATTAGAGATCCTTCTACCTGTAGATGTACAGAAATGGTGATCATGCCGCCAGAATGGGTAAACTTCACAGCGTTGGAAATAAGATTTCTTAATATTGTGCCTATCATCTCTTTATCAGCAAAAACCACTACATCGTAAGGCAATTGCAATAAAATTTCAATCTTTTTTTGCTTCGCAGAGTCGTTTAAAAGTTCTATAACCTCACCGATGAGTTTTACCAATTCAAAATTTTCAGGATTGAATTCCATTTTCCCCGTTTGTGATCTAGCCCAAATTAAAAGATTGTTTAACAATGACATAGCCCTTAAAGATGAATCCTTGATAATGGTAGCGTACTCATCAATACCATTATAATCGTTCTCCTTGACCTGATCGATCAGAAGATTGCTAAATCCGATAACGGCGTTAAACGGGTTTTTCAGGTCGTGCGCAATGATTGAGAAAAATTTGTCCTTGGTCGCATTGAGATCGTGAAGCCGGGTTTCGTTTGCCTTAAGTGTTTCCTCAAACCGCTTGCGGTCTGTGATATCGGTAACAAATACAGTCAAACCGACAATGGAATGTTTGTCATCATAAATAGGCGAATACCTGGTTTCCCACAATATCCAACGGAAGTCTTCATCACCAAATTCTTCAGCCTCAATAAAGTGTTCACCCTGTAAAACCCTGTTATAATAGGTCAAAGTCCTTCGCTTGTCCTCCTCCTCTACAATAAGGTCGGGCATGTACATTCCAACTTCAATATCCACACCATAAATGGCTTTCATCGTTTCGCGATGTGAAAATGTAAAGGCAGTGTATCTTAATTCAAGGTTAAGTGCGAAGATAATCAACCCGTGAGAGCTTTCAAAAATGGAACGGAGCAAATCATTGTTCTTTCTCGCATTTTCTTCACTTTGTTTCAAAGCAAGTTCAGCTTGTTTCTGTTTGGTAATGTCGCGGCTAACGCCTTGAATTTCAACTTTGCCCGTATTTTTATTGACATAATAATTATTTACCACTTCGGTAACTATAATGGTTCCATCTTTTCGTAAATGAACCACCTCATTCTGGTAACCAGTGCCAGGTATTGGATTGCACGAATACTCTACCACCCGGTCTCTTGTTCTCTGAATGAAAAACTCCCTGATCTCAGGAATAAGGGTCATTTCAAAAGGAGTATTCAGTAGTTCTAAAGGTGCATAACCAAGAAGCTGCTCGCAGGATGGACTGACATATAAAAGGGACATTGTTTCAGGATCCAATACCCAGATCACATCCTTTGTATTTTCAGCCAAAAGTTTATACCGTTTCTCACTTTGAATCAATACCGCTTCAATCTCATGACGTTCTGTAATGTCCTGAATCGTACCGATCAACGATAAGGCGTTTCCACTATCATCAAAAGTAACCTCCCCTAAACCATGCAACCATCTTATCTCCCCATCAGACTTACGGACGATCCTGTATTCCTTGTTAAATGGGTTCCTGTATTTAATAACATGGATCTGTAAATGGTTGTTCATCATCTCCTTATCATCAGGGTGGACCAGATCGAGCCAACCTTGAACACTCCGGATGTAGCTTTTATCGATCCCGAAAATCTGGTCCATCACTTCCGACGATTCCCAGTAACCAGAAATAAAATCTGTTTTGTAAGAACCGATAAAGGCTGCTTTTTGCGATTCCCTGAAAAAATAGACACTCTCTCGTAAATCTTCCTCCGACTGCTTAAGTTTGGTAATATCAACAGCTGTAATCAGGCACTTTCTCATGTCCTGAAATATAATGATCCCTTCTACTTGCAGGAAAATTGAAGCTTTATCTCCAATGGATAATTGAATTTCGCAGGTTTGTTTAATTTTTGAATTGAAGATCTTCTTCAAAAAGTCGTTAAAAGCAAGCAGGGTATTATTTGAAATAAAAAACTTAAAATTGGCGTTGAATAATTGTGAGCGTTGCTTGCCCAACATTAAAGCTCCAGAAAGGTTCAACTCACTGATATTGCCTTCACTGTCCAATGTAAAGTAGCCAGATGGTGCAAAATCATAAAGTGCAGTGGCCGTTTCGGCATTCGCCAAAGCCATTTTCAATTCTTCGTTTTGCCTGAATAGTTCATCCTTGACAACTTCAAGTTCCTGGATAAGTTTTAATGCATCGGCTTCTGCCTGGTTATTAGTTGGTTGCATTGTAACGATTATGAAAATTCATAATAGATTATAATTCAATTATTTAATGCATTTGTTAATTAGTCTTTCGAAACTTTAAGCTTGGTAACCCTTTCCATTACCTCCATGCACATCCGTCCATTGTGGTAGGGGCATTTCCAAAACCCGGCTTTGTCACCTTTGCTGACAGATCCTTTTGCTGTGACAGCACCAAACCATTCACCGTTCTGATGATCGACCAGGAACTTGTTAGTGAAATTCCAGCACTTGATGGCATCGGTCAGGAAATGTTCTTCACCACTTAACTCAAAAGCGTTCAGTAAACCCACAACAGTTTCGGCTTGTGGCCACCAGTCACGCGAGGTATTGGTTTTTCCATCGGCATAATCTTTTTCGGCAATCAGGCTTCCATCGGACTGTAACCCTTCAGAAGCTGCAAGAGCAATTTTAATCGCCAGTTTTTTACTATCGCCGATCAATTGCTGATCCCCCAAAATTTGTGCTGCTTCAACAATCAACCACGATGTTTCGATATCATGCCCGTAGGAATGGATTATCGAAGTACTCTGCCAGCTTCTGTCAAGGAAAACATTGAGGTGAAAGGTTTGTGGATTGATGATTTTGTCGCGAAACAAAAGGATCAGGTTTTTCAGGCGCCCTGCCAGTTTTGGGTCGTGCCATACCCTGTAAAGGTTAGCATACGATTCCATCAGGTGCAGATGGGTGTTCATGGTCTTTTCATCTTTGGCACTTTTCTCCCCAATGATCAGGTCGCCGGTCCGCTGCCACTTCTGGTCGAATACCTCAAAATAACCCTCAGAAACAGGATCGACTGCATACTTTTCGAGGGCAAAGTAAATCGCTTTCGCCTGGTCCAAAGCATTTTGGTCGCCTGTAGCACGGTAATATTCCGAAAGTCCATACATCAAAAACGATTGGGAATAGGTTTGCTTCCTTGTATCTGAAGGCTCACCCTTGTAAGTCACACTTCTGTAAGTCCCCCCGTATTGCTTATCCACAAAGTATTTAAAAATATAATCCTTTGCACGTTTGGCCACCGAAAGATAGGAGGTGTCTTTTGTTACACGATAGGCGGCAGAATAAGTCCATAGGATCCTTCCGTTCAGGATTCCACCCTTTTCAGCTTCGGGGTATATTTTTTCCTGGCCATCGATCCTTCCATAAAAACCGCCATTCACCGGATCAGCGACATTCTTTGTCCAATACGGTAATATATTACTAATCAAATTATTACGAACTTCGGATTTCAATTTGGCGAGCAATTCCGATTTATTTTTTGAATCTTTATTATTTCCATCGGCAATTCCTGAAAATCCGACTGAAAAACAGAGCAGAAGAATAAATGCAAACGTTTTCATGGACCTGATTAATTATTTTGTTAGTTTAATCTATGGGGCTAAAATACAAAATAATACATTTGAAAGTCCTTTAGATTTAGGCCGATTCCTCAAAACTTTTTTTTATAAAAAAAACCGCTCCGGAAATTTAACCCGAAACGGCTTTTAAATAAGGTTCTTATCCTGTGAATAGCAATTTTTAAAACCTTATTTTTCTGAACAAACCTCCGTAACAAAGTAAATGCACCCTCATACCACCACTATTTACCTTATTTTCAATTCCGATTAAGATTCGATAATCACGATTTTTTCGATCTTATCACCCTGACGGATTGCATCGATCACTTCCAGTCCTTCGTAAACCTTACCAAAACAGGTATGTTTACGGTCGAGATGGCTTGTTTGGGTGCGGCTGTGGCAAATAAAGAATTGGGAACCGCCAGTGTCTTTTCCTGCATGGGCCATCGACAATACCCCACGGTCGTGGTACTGGTTGTCACCGGTCAGCTCGCATTTGATTTTATAACCAGGGCCACCGGCACCGGTTCCATTTGGGCATCCACCCTGGATGACAAAATTTGGGATTACCCGGTGAAAGTTAAGTCCATCATAAAAACCAGCTTTCGACAGTTTAACAAAGTTGGCAACAGCTATCGGTGCATCCTTTTCGAAGAAATTAACCTTCATAACTCCCTTTACGGTATGAATTTCAGCTTGAATCATAATTAAAAAAATTTTATTCGCAAAGGTAAAATCTTTCAGGCAATTCAGGATAATTTTTATGACCTTGTTAAATAATAATCTGTTATAAGTTTATCTTTGCCGATAACTTTGCCTTCAAACGGCATTGATTAATTGTTTTTAAACTATGGGTAATCTTAAAATACATCATATTTGTCTTCTGGTTCTGGTTGTGTTTGCCAGCTCCTGTACTGTTTCAAAACGATACCGTACTGCTTTAACCTCCTTTGAAATTGGGGAATATACAAAAAGCATTGCCTCCTTTCGGAAGGTATATAGCAAGACAAAGGATAAAAACCAAAAGGCAGTTATACAGTTTAAAATTGCTGAAGCTTATTACAAGATCGGGCAATACCGCCAGGCCGAGAGTTACTATAAAAATGCAATAACCAGTAAATTAGGGGGAGCTATAACCTGGTTGCATTATGCAGAAGTCCTGCGCGACAATGGGAAATACGCTGAAGCCATCAAAAATTACAAGATCTATCTCGATTCGGTACCTGGTGATCAAATGGCTTTGAACGGTATCGAATCGTCAACTGTAACCAAAGAATGGCCGAAAGTAAAATCGCGCTATATTATTGCCAACATGAAAGACCTGAATTCTGCTTCCAGCGATTTTTCTGCTGCTTATGCTGGTGTACACGACAACGAGATCTTTTTCACATCTGTCAGGCAAGGTAGCACGGGCAAAAAGAAAAGTGCGATTACAGGTGAATTCAATGCCGATATTTACAGGAGCAACTACAATGCACAGAAAAAGCATTGGGACAAACCTCAATTGATCGATGCCAACAATGTGATCAATACTATTGAAGAGGAAGGGGCCGGAACCTTCACTTCGGATGGGACGACCATGTATTTTACACGTTGCCCTTATGACAAGAGTGGAGAGAAGGGGACTGCAATCTATACCGCAACCCAACTCTCGGGAGTCTGGGGAAATGCAACAAAAGTTTCGATTCTCAACGATAGTTTAATGGCAGCCCATCCTACCATTTCGGCAAAAGGAGATACACTCTATTTTGTTTCGGACCGACCAGGAGGCTATGGAGGAAAGGATATCTGGTATGTGAAGAAAAAAGGGGATAAATGGGACAAACCTGTCAATGCAGGCTCTGAGATCAATACTTCTGGTGACGAAATGTTCCCCTTTATCCGCGACAATGGAATACTCTATTTTTCTTCGAATGGCCATGTCGGTATGGGTGGGCTCGATATCTTTATGGCAAAAAAAAATCTGGATAAGAAGTGGATCGTTGAGAACATGAAGTATCCGATCAATTCCACTGGGGATGATTTTGCGATCACCTATTACCCTGGCGAAGACCGTGGTTTGTTAAGCAGCAACCGCACCGGAAGCCGTAAAGATGATATTTACAGTTTCTTACTCCCACCTAAAATTTATGAACTGGAAGGGGATATCTTTAACAAAGGAACCGGTACAAGGATCAATGATGCATCGGTCAGGTTGATCGGGACAGATGGGACGATGCTCAGGATGACTGCCGAAAACGGAAAGTTCAAATTCAAGCTGAAACCTGAAGTTGAGTATGTTATAGCAGCCTATAAAAAAGGGTTCCTTAATGCGAAGGCCGTTACTTCTACGGTTGGAATGGACGAAGGAAAACAGTTCCAGGTAAGGTTGGACCTGACCCCATCGGATGTACCGATCAATGTTGACAATATCAACTATGAATATGCCAAATGGGACCTACTGCCCGAATCGATTACCGCACTTGACAGTCTGGCGTCTTTGCTCGTGCTCAATCCGACCATTGTGATCGAATTGATGTCGCACTCCGATTGTCGTGGGGATGACCAAGTCAATTCGATCCTATCGCAGAAAAGGGCACAATCGGTTGTTACTTATTTAATATCCAAAGGGATACAAGCCGGAAGGCTTGTGGCTAAGGGTTATGGGGAAACTGCCCCAAAAACGGTGACCAAAGCCATCGCCAAACAATATCCATTCCTGAAACCGGGGGTCGAACTCACGTGTACCTATATCGAGTCGCTTAAAGACGAGAAAAAGATGGAGATCTGCCACCAGATCAACCGGAGGACTGAATTTAAAGTACTTTCATCCGATTACAAGGAGAAGTTTGAGAAGTAAAGTTTTTGAACGAAAACTGGAAAACCCATGGAAAGTCTAGATATAAGGTGGAACCAAAGATTCCAAAACTATACCAAGTCGATGCGTCTTTTAGAAAACGCTTTGCAAATTCCTGATCCTGACATTGTTCAGAAAGCGGGCATTATCCAGTTTTTTGAAATGAGTTTTGAATTGGCATGGAACATGGTAAAAGATTATTTGGAAGAACAAGGTTTTGTGGATGTAAAATCCCCAAGGGGAGCCTTAAAAAAAGCATTTGAAACAGGAATAATCGAAGATGGCCACGATTGGATGGACTTGTTGGTTGACAGAAATTTAACCTCACACACTTATGATGAACAAAAGGCAACCGACCTGGAGCATTTAATTCACAACAAGTACTTCCCATTATTGAATGCGTTGCTCATTACTTTTAAGCAGAAGTTGGATGAAACGAGCCATAAAGAATAGATTCGGACTTTTAGATTCTGACATAGAGGCAATTATACAAACTTTGGTCAAGTATCCCAAAGTTGAACAGGCTTATATTTTTGGCAGTCGTGCAAAAGGCACTTTCAAAAACGGCAGTGATGTCGATATCGCTATTAAAGGCACCGGTCTGGACCTCGATACACTAAACCAGATAAGCTACTGGTTGAATGAAGAAACCAACATGCCCTACAAATTTGATGTGCTGATTTATGAAAACCTTCATGAGCCCAATTTGAAGGAACATATTGACAGGGTGGGAATTGAGTTTTATAACAAAAGGAAGGAAGATTAGTTTCAATTTTTCCGTGCCTGGAATAGAAATACAAATTTCAACTGCGGCAACGCGATAAAGAACTAGCCAAAGAGGTAAAAGGTTTAAAAAGTCAAAATCTTCGGGACCATATGACCGATCCAGAGCTGATTTTTTCGATGTTGGGAAAGGCCTCGACCAAGGAAATAGCAATAAATACCGACATACTAATTTGATTCTCAAAATAGCCTGAACAATAAGGGAATAAGGTTATTGGGGCAGCAGTGTATTTTGAGTTACTCAGGTTAAAAATTGAAAATAAGGTTTTTAAACCACAAGATTTTTTTATTCAAAAACCTTATCTTTTCCATTTAAACATTAGTAACCAGGCAATTACACCTACACACCAACCTTATTCCCTTATTACAGTTTCAATGTTTTTTGCTACAAGCAAATAAAAACAATCTATTCATTTTCAATCCGATGCGTAGGGTTCGGGAAACCGGGTTGAAAGGCATCTTCCTTACTTTCGGTGACCAAAACACCATTGCCCGAAATTGCGAAGACACTGTTCCTGACCAACCTTCGGGCTTCTTCGGGAGTTGTTTCGATCCTTGCATTGACCATCATCCTCAAATTGTCAACGTTCCTGACTGGAAAATGTCTTTTCCAGTTTTCATCGGCGATGGTTGTAAAACTGATTTTCTCGTCAAACCCCTCCCCTTTTAACATAAATTTCAGATGCCCGATGTTGACCCTGTTTTGTTTGATCTCCGCAATCAAATGATCAATGAGCTTGATCGCCTGGTTCCAGGCTGATTGGTCTTCAGTATGAATGTTGATCTCTTCATCCAACCAGGCCAGGTCTGCCTCCCCTTTTCCATAGGTTTGATAGTCAATGCTTAATGAAATACAATGAGGATCAGGTAATTTACTTAAGATGTCGAGCCAGTTTTGAATATTCTGATCATCCAAAGAATTTTGAAGAATGACCTTCTTTTTTGAAAACTGTACGGCCACCAGGTTGCGAAGTTCATCGAAATCTGCTTCCGGCATCAAGTCAATCTTGTTGATCACCAATAAATCGGCCTCTTCGATTTGCTTTGAAAAAATATATGAAATGTCATTACTAAAAGGCAATTTCTTTCCATGAAGATAATCTGAAAATAACCGGCAATCGGTAAACACCGAAAAGGTCAGTTCGTTAAACAGCTCCTTTTTGAGCAATTTCAGAGGTTTTAAAACAGTTGCTACAAGATCGGTACACGATCCCACACTTTCGGCAAAGATGGTCTCAGGTTTGATTTCACGCTCCAGCAGTTCAATCTTGCTGCTCAGGCTATTGAAATTACAGCAAAAGCAGCCATTCGTAACCTCAGCGGATGGTATATGATTCGCAACCATAAAACTTGAGTCAACCAGGTATTTGCCCTGGTCGTTTGTTACAACCGCAACTTTGCTCCCTTGACGCATCAATAATTTTGAGGCATTCGTAATCGCTGTGGTCTTTCCACTTCCCAAAAAACCTCCGACAATATGTAACTTCATCGTTTAAATTTTATTTGTAAATACCTGAATACTTTGCGAATGAACCAACTATTTTGCAAAATGGCTTATTCGCAATCAAATTTGGGTTCAATATAAAAATCTACGCAACGCTTCGATGTAATAGATCAACGGATACAACTTCTCGTCGTACCAAAGCATTGCAAAATAGAGCCCTATCGGGTTGGACCGTAAACCATTCTGATCAAATTCATTCTGCAACCAGTTAAAACCGTCCAGGCATACCAACCTATCTTTTCCGGTCAACGCAGCAATGGAGAGAGAAGTTTCCTCAATTGTGCCATTCATTCCAATTTCACCACCCCAACTTCCGTCCTCATTCTGCTGAGCAATCAGATAATTCGTAGCTTTGTCCAACATTTGACCAATATTGCGTTTCATGGTATCATCCAGACATTTGCACAATAAACTATCATTCAAATAGATTGAAACTTTGGCGGTACCATAGACAGGATTCTTGTTATCTGAGGTGAACTGGTTGCCAAACCACAATGGATTCCAGCTTCCATTGTCGTTCTGTACCTTCCAAAGGAAACCGAAGGCTCTTGCAATACAGTTGGTTAGGGCTATTCGCAAATCGCCAGGAATAATTTCGGCCAAAACATCCAACGATTTGGCCAATGCGAAGAGCGCATGACCCGTCAGGTCGGCACAACTGCTGTCGAAGGGAAGCCTCCCCCATCCTTTACAAAACGTGGGAAATCCGCCATCCTTGTTCTGCAAGGTTGTCAGCCAGCAGCAACCGTTGACAATCGCTGTAACTGTATCAGTATCTCCAGGACGGTACAAATCAAGCAATGCAAGGATCGCTCCAGACGTGTCGTCCACATCGGGAACCGAACCTGAAAAATTGGTCCATCCCCAACCTCCGGGTTCTGCGAGGTTGAAAGGATGAATGGATTTGTATTGAAATAAATTGAAATGGGTTAAAAGATTTGAAATTTCCTGCTTAGAAAATTCGTTCATCATTTGAGGTCCCAACGCTTTCACACTTAAGGAGGTGACCCATGTTGAGAGGTCGGTATCGATGGGCCAGCTTCCATCTTCGCGTTGCTGGTTTCGCAAAAAGGAAATCCCTTTTTCAGCAACTGCATTTTTACCTAATCCACAGGATATAAGGCACATCGCAACAAAGGCTGTCAATGGGATGGCTTCAAGGAAACCGCCGCTCTCTGGCATGATGCTTTCCAATTTCCTCATGGCCGGTGCTATGGATTTGTTCCTTAGCCATTTCATGACCGGATTGTGGTGTTTGCGTGTCTTAAAAATAAAGATGCCGACACCAATCAAGGCAGGAATGGCATAGCTCACCACGCGCAAATTGAACAAGCTGTACCATTTGGCAGGCAATAATGTGAATTCAAATGGCAATTGTGGGATTTTGTGGCTTACTTCAGGATACAGCACGCCACAAATAATCAGCATCGAAAGGATTGGGACAGAAAAGGTGTAATCACTTCCATAATAGCCAATTACAGCAGTTGTAATGTCCTTCTTGTTCAAGTCTATTTTTTGTGAAAGCAAATACTTTTCAATATTGGACAATGAGTATCCAGAATCGACATTCAGGTCTTTACAATATCTGATTGCAGCATAGGACAATAAGGAAGTGCTTACATTGCTTTTGCTCTGTGGGGTGTCACCAAATCCGCCGTCAGGGTTCTGGTTTTTGATCAGCCAATCCAATCCATTGACAATCAGAAGATGATCCGAATCATCCCCATTGATTTTGAGTGCCACAATCGCCACGGCTGTTCCAAGGGCACTCGATGAAAGCTTACCAGACCAAAAACCCTGTGGGTTAAGTTCGTCCTTTAGTAGTCCAACCAGCTTTTTGTATTGATTTTCAAGATCTATTTGTCCCATCACAGAATATAATTGCTAAATCATTAATAACCAATTTTATATAGTTGTTTATATCAACTAATTCATTGACCCAAGAGCAAGCAAACCATAGAAGGTATATTCCACATCGGTGATAAAATCGGTTGAAGTGGCCCTGAAACCTCCATTGTCGTAAAGATCATCAACAAATGAAAGGCAATCAGGTTTGATCAAACGAATATCCGCATCCAGGAAATGGAGTGCGAACAAGGCAACTCCAGTCGAAAGCAAATCCTCTTCGGGAGCCCTTAAAACAGCTGCAAACCCACCATTTCCACGATAAAATGTTAGAAGAGCTTCAACAGGTTCGGATTGTGGGTTGCCTGCCATTCCCATCATTACCGCTGTGGTGGCAACTACCGGACATGGATGCCCCTTCAAATTGAGCAATCGTTTGTACCGTTTTACCACACGTTGGATCGAAAGGTAGTCTTCAAGATAAAAGAGGGCCAATATGCCCAGAAAACCGCTGTATTCGGGTTGTTTAAGATCGGGTCGCAGCAAGTCTTCGAGTATTTCGTTCCGGAGTTTTTCCGTGATAACGTCTAGTCCGATCAATTTTGCATAGAGGATCGCGCCACAGTACCGATAAACGCCGGTCAGGTTACCCGAAGGAACGGTTGCTTCAACATACTTTTTAAGTGGTTCTTTAAAGCCCGGAACTTCCAGTGAATTGGAAATAAAATATCCGAAAAGGGAGTAATACAAATCGCACTTTCCGGCACGGTCGGCAAATCCACCTTCGACAGTTTGCTGGCTAAGCACAAATGACCTCATTTCCAGTATCATACCCTCATCCAGCATTGCTATCGACTGTGCAAGGACGGGTTCGAGAAGTTTGGGGCGTATTTTTTTAAGCTGCGATTTGGCAGCAAGTTTAAATATACTCTTTGAAAACTTTTCCCAAAATTTCATGCAATGCCAGTTTTAAACCCAGGTTAGGAAGCGATCCGAGACATTTAATTGCCTCATTTATCGTATTGACCAACAATTCTTTGGTAATCTGAACGATCTGATGTTCCTCGATCATCCCGTAAATCGTTTCAAAAAAATCGGTTCTGAAAGCACCCATTAAAACTTCTTTTTCGAGAGGATCAAGGTGCTTTTCCAAAACAGAAAGCAAGATGGAGAACTTCCTTACAGCAATATCGCCCTTATCGCCCAAATAATCGGCGAGGTCATCCTTGATTTGATAACCTATCCCAATGTAATGGCTGAACAGGCTTAAAACCTCCAGAATTTCGGGTGAAGCCCCACCAACTGCAGCTCCGAGCAAAAAGGAAACCCTGAAAGCCGCCGAAGTCTTGTTGTCGAACAATTCCAACATTTCATACAGCGAAAGGATTTTTTTGGAGCGGATCGAAATCAGTTCAGCCCCCTGCCCGATTGTGAGGCTACGGTGGCCTCGGGATACAATTTTGACCCCTTCGCAAATCAGCTCATGCGACAAGGTACTTTCCGAAATCAAACGATACCCTTCGCCTATCAGGTAATCGCCAACATTAATGGCAACCGGTGCACCGTAACGTGTGTGAATGGCCTCCTTACCATAACGGAAACCGTCATTGTCTTCGATGTCATCGTGGATCAAAGAAGCTTTATGGAAACACTCAACCGATAAGGCAAGCATATTGATCACCACGGGATCAGGCTCATTTACAAACGCTTCGTAAGCCAGCACAGCAAGGAAAGGGCGTAACCTTTGTCCGCCCGAAAGGAGCGATTCAAAGGCAATCAGCTCCGTTTTATTTTTGGGAGTCCCCAAAATACGTGTTAATTGTTCCTCGCCAAAGATTGAAGAAGATTTGTTCCTCAGGTAATTCAGGTTGAGTAACCTGATCGAAGGATCATCACGGAAGTTGTAAACCTCCTGTTTGATCCATTCCGCATCGGGCCGGGTGCTTACACATCCACAAGTAACCAGCGGAATACCGATTCCGGGAATGGCATATTTGCTGACCGAATCGAACATTTTTTGCAGCACCTCCATGCAACCGACCCCAATCACAGCATCAACCTTCCCACTTTCGATTAGTCGGGTCGTAATGGTTGTCCCTTCCGTTACAAGAGCAACGTACCCCAGGTTCTCGGCTTCGCGTAAAAAACCAGAAATACTGCAATTGCCACATTCACTGCACAATAGTCCAAGTTCATCCTGTTGTGCCTGACATAAGGATACATTCCGAAGGCATTGCGGCAACAAAAAGATACGACGGTTGTAAGGTATCGCACCAACAACAGGACGCCAGATTGCATTTCCGCAGCATACCATGACAAAGGCGGTAAAACGCTCTTCCCACTCTTCAGCCTTGATAAGGGCATTTGCATAAACCCGCAATCCATCATAACTTACAGGGGGCATGACCGGATTCTCAAGGAAATACGACTCTACCCTTGCCCTGATCAACCTCCTCCTGGCGGTTTCTGCAGGAACATCAAGCACAAATAACGATTGAAATATCTTTGACTTCATGTGTTTAAAATCTCAAAAGTGAAAAAAATGTTGAATTCTCCGGTTTCCGTTCTCCCGTCTCCAAGCCAATTGCCCTATGCTCCATGCCCCAAGCTCCATGCCCCAAGCCTTCTCCTAAACCCCAGCCCTAATGGGGGTGATCGTGCATATAATTTTTAATAATTCAAATCGTACATACAAATTTCTAGTTACACCTATCACCCATATGCGCCCAGGCCAAAAAAAGCTTTTTTCTTGCCCATCCGGTACATCCAGTTTTTCTCAGGAATCACAGGACAACTTCCATGACTAGTAACAACAGTTCCATCGGTTAATTGTTGCGACAGATCTCCCCGGTTCGATGTGTTGATGGCACTGTGATCTGCAGCAAATTTCGCAAGCCAGGCAGGGTCTTCCATCAGGATACAACCCTTTGTCTTGCGATTGATTTCCGATTTAAAATCTTTCAGAAAGACAGATTGCTCGTAAACTGATTTCAGATCACCATTTTGGATGTTATCGCACGAAAACTGGATAACTGGGCATGGCTCAATATTTCCTGATGGATTGATGTGGTGGCTCAATCCTTCAGCTGCGGGGCAGAAAGGTATCCCATCGGCGTCCCAGTAAGAGTCGATCATGACAATCGGGTATTTGGTGCGGCCATCGACAAGGAAATTCCGCAATCTCAAAATTTCATTGGGAGAGAGTGCCAACTCATAATGAGGGTTTTCGCCCGATGGCCGGTAGATGTAATACCAAACATAAACGACCCCACGATCGTGAAGTTTTTGAATGAATTCATCAGATAAAGCCATTTCAATATTTGACTTACAAACACTTATGGCAACACCTGTGATTAGCTTGTTTTTTGTGGCAGTTTCGATTGCCTTCACTGTACGCTCATAAACCCTGTTGCTCCCCCGGCGGATATCGGCAACAAATTCATCGCCTTCGAGGCTGATCAGGGGAGTTACGTTGCCCACTTCGCGCAACTCGGCTGCTACACGGTCGGTCAATAAGGTGCCGTTAGTAAACAATTGAAAATAGCAATCGGGATGTGCCCTGAATATTGTCAATAAATCTTTATACATCAAAGGTTCACCGCCCAAAATTCCAAAGAAATAGCTGCCATATTTCTTACTTTCAACAATTATTTTATTAATAGATTGTATGTCAATACTTTCACTTTTTTCTCCTTTTGTGACCCAACAACCCTGACAGGTCAGGTTACAGTCGTCAGTAACGGAAATAAATTGAAAACAGGGGAAAACCTCCCCTTTCTTCTTTCGTTTTTCGAATTTACTGAAGCCGCTCATCCCTTTCCATCCAAGGTTAAAGGCAAACTTCCACAAACACTTCCTGTCAGACCTTAAAAAATTTCTTAATAATGACATTAGATAAATATTTTTCTAAAATAACTTAGACTGCGTTTGTACTAAAAAGTTAATTCATTCCTTCATTCCTTAATTCCTTCATTCTTTCATTCTTTCATTCTTTGCGATATCCCTTTCTTCCATTGCTTTGCGCATGGCTTCGGAACGGATGATCGACTGCCTCTTCGCTTTCCTCAATTCGAGGGCCTTGTAGATGTTGCTTCCCAAAATGGTGTCCACATCGTGTTTCTGGCGTTGCTGCTCCGCGATTTCGTCAATTGTATCTGCACCCGAAATAGCACCGCCCTGATCATATTTGGGAAAAACAATGGCTGTTTGGGGACAAATCCTTCCGCAGGCAGGACAATTGTTCTTGCATCCTTGTGGATTGGTAACAATCACCCTTTTATCGGTTTTCTGATAAACACCAAAAAGACAAAAATCTGCACATTGACCACAGGCCGTACAACGCGAATAGTCGATAACAGGAAACCAGGATGGCCATTCGGTATCGCATTGAAGTTCAGTAAATTCCCCTTTTGGAGAATAACCATCCAAAAAAGCATTTATCGTTTCAAAAATTGCGGGATTTTCCAGTTCCCTAAAATTCAAATGTTTAAATCTTTCAGTTGAGTAATTTACACCACAATTCTCAAGCAAAAGACGTACGGCCCTCGGATAGCAGGCGATAATCATAAATTCACCGTCTGGACCAAAAATCTCAAATATCTCTTTTTTTCGGGTTACCGAGCAACCACACAGATCGGAGATCTGCACGAAGGGAATACCCATTTGTTTTAGGTACTGCGCAATTTCGTCCAGTCTTTCGGGACTGATCAACTTTGCACCACAATTACAAAATATTACTTTTTTCCCCATTGTTAAACTCCCTGAATAAATACCTGTTCATACGAAGCAAAGATATGTTTTCGGAAGATAAAAACAAGGAGTAGGAAAAAACATGAAACGGAGAAGTGGGCTTGGGCTTCGCTCAGCCACCGAAGAGCAGAGAAACGGTGTTCGGAAGTTTTGCCATAATTGACCATCTAAACGGTGACTGAGCGGAGTCGAAGTCACCCGTTTGGGGAACACGGTCATTTAAACGGTGACTGAGCGGAGTCGAAGTCAACCGTTTGGGAAATGGTTTTTATCGTAAAAGATTTGATAAAATTACTATTTCCCTGAATAACTGATAAATGCAATTTTCTTGCTGTTGGGCGACCAGGGATTGGCACTTAACGTCCCATCACCGCCATAGAGATAGGCAACGACCTTTGTGGTTCCCGGAGAATTCAGTTTCAATACACGCAACATCACATCTTTGTTGGTGGGATGCGCGTCCGGGTCAATGTCGGGAGGAAACGATACAAACACCATTAAATTTCCATCGGGTGAAATATGTGGGAACCAATTGTGATATTCATCGAAAGTAAGTTGCTCCTTGACTGATCCATCCGGTTTCATACGCCAGATCTGCATCGTACCAGTCACATTTGTATTGTAATAGATAAATTTCCCATCTGGTGAATTTACTGTTCCATCTACGATTGCCGTCTTTGTTAAGGTTATTACAGGTTGGATCATCTTCTTTTCAAGAACTTTTGAAGGATTGGTCATTTTTTCAAGATCACCGGCATCGATCTTTTCTGGGCTTCCCCCAGTTACAGGTACAACATAATTTGCCGTACCTTCGCTAAAAAGCAATTTGTTCCCGTCATGCATCCAACTGGCAGCTTCAACTTTTGCCTTGCTTTCATAAACCACTTTTCGGTTTAAATTCTCTATATCAAGTACTTCAACCCTGCATCCCAAAACATCGCTGTTTACGGTTTTTACAGCATAAGGATTTGAACTATAATTGTTTAGAACTGGTTGTCGATCAATACGGACATTCCAAACCCTGGCCCTTGCAATTGCATCCGAATCGTGCGAACAGATATAAATACCTGCAAGCACCTCCTTTTTCATTTTTATATGCTCCGTAGCTACAAGTTGCAGAGGTTCGCCCGGATTTGCAATCTTCATGGTCAGGACATTGCCGATCCGCTGCAACTGCATGGTTTGCTTTCCTTTTCCCTTTTTTGCAAAGAACCTTTCCTCCTCAGGGTCGCGCATGAACATCCCCTTGAAAGGCCTCCATTGGAGCAGACAAAGTCCATCGAAGTGCTTGACCGCATTCCAACTTGCTGCCCCTTCGTCTGCCGATTCCCTGACCATCCACCCAATTTTGCAATGGGCATTTGCTTTGACGATATCTTCCGTAAAATCGAAGTCGGCTGTTACGATAAAATCACTGCTGATCTTATTGTACAGATAATGAAACTCATCCCTGTTGAACCAGATATTGGAACCCGAACCGGTAATCGTATAAACCTGGGTCTTCTCGTCAAAACTGGCAGCACCCATATTTTTTGGGTTGCCAATGTCCTGGTTGAACTGAAAAATACCAACGGGATTCTGGGCAGACAAGTTGATGATGATTATTGAAGTCAAAAAAAATAGGAAATACTTCATGTTTACTTTGCTTTTAAATTATTGGACCCGATTACAATTGGCCTGTAAATTTAAGGGAATTATCAAATATTAAATTTTAAATTTGGCTTTTAAAATAAAACTAAATGATCACTATAATTAGAGTTATACAATTATTTATATTCCTGATACTTATATTTCAAAACAGCATGGTTTCCGCTAAAACAGCTGTCACCGGGTTACGTTGTGAATATCTGACCAATCCTTTGGGAATTAATGCTCCAAATCCGCGACTTTCCTGGCAAATTGAGAGCGACGGATCCAATGTCAGGCAATCGGCATATGAAATTCGTGTTGAGAGTTCAACAGTATCATCGCCCAATCGTAAAAAACTGATCTGGAATTCAGGCAAAGTAAACAGCGAACAGTCGGTAAATACTGAATACAACGGGCCTGCGCTCAATTCGACAACCCGATATGATTGGCAGGTAATGGTATGGGATAATCAGGGAAGAGCAACTGAGTGGAGTGCCCGTGCATGGTGGGAAACTGCCTTACTTGATACCGCCCTGTGGAAGGCAGAATGGATTGTTGCACCAGGTAAAACCAGCGAAGACCACCAGCCTGTCTATTTCAGAAAAGAGTTCGCATGTTCAAAGAAAATTGCATCTGCCCGTCTATATATCACTTCTTTAGGTCTTTACCAGGTTTTTCTGAACGGTAGAAAAGTTGGGAACGATCTTTTCACTCCAGGTTGGACAAGTTACAACAAACGACTGCAATACCAGATCTACGATATCACAAACCTGCTTAAATCTGAAAATGCGATCTGTGCAATTGTTGGCGATGGATGGTACAGGGGCAACATTGGGGGTAAGGTACAAAGGAATTACTACGGCGACAAGTCAGCACTTTTGGCTCAAATTGAAATTTCGTTTATTGATGGTACAAGGCAATTTGTCAATACGGATGGCTCATGGTTTTCAGGCAATGGTCCAATTATCATATCCGACATTTACAATGGGGAGACCTATGATGCGACTGTGGATATTTCGGGATGGGACATACCTGGGTTTGGAAAAGGATCGTTTGTACCTGTTGAAACATACGATCATCCGAAAAATAACCTTGTAAGTTCCAACTCTTATCCGGTCAGGGCAATTACACAACTTAAACCACTCAAAATCAGCATTACGCCTAAAGGTGAGACTATTTTCGATATGGGCCAGAATATGGTCGGATGGGTCCGATTCACTGCGAAGGAACAAAAAGGTAGCCACATCAGGTTGCAATTCGCTGAAGTCCTCGACAAAGAAGGCAATTTTTATATCGATAATCTCCGAAAAGCAAAAGCAACTGATGACTTTATCCTTAAAGGTGGTGATAAGGAAGAAACTTTTGAACCCCATTTCACTTTTCATGGATTCAGGTATGTAAAAGTGGAGAATTATCCCGGCAAACCCGACTTGAATTGCCTGACAGGGATCGTGATTCATTCCAACATGCCTCAGACGGCTTCATTCATTTGTTCTGATTCATTGGTCAACCGTCTTCAGAGCAACATCCAATGGGGACAACGTGGCAATTTCCTCGATATCCCAACCGATTGTCCGCAACGTGACGAGCGATTGGGGTGGACCGGCGATGCCCAGGTATTTGCCCCCACGGCTTCATTTAATTTTGATGTTGCACCTTTTTTTTCAAAGTGGATGCTCGATCTTGCTGCAGATCAGTTGCCGGACGGGAAAGTGACAGATGTAGTTCCCGATGTACGGTCAGGACGCAGCAGTTCGACAGCATGGGCAGATGCCTCAATTATTGTTCCCTGGACGGTCTATCAGGTTTATGGCGATACCCGTATTCTTGAAAATCAATACAATAGTATGAAAGCATGGGTCGGGTACATGATGCAGCGTGCGGGTGATGACTATCTCTGGACCGGTGATGCCCATTATGGCGACTGGTTGGCTTTTGCAACCACAAAATCGGACTATCCCGGGGCAACTACCGATAAAGACTTGATCGCTACCGCGTATTATGCCTACTCGACCAGCCTTCTGGCAAAAATTGCGAAGGTACTGGGCAAAAATGAAGATGCCACCAAATACGACGACTTGACTCTTAAAATCAAGCAGGCTTTCTGTCACGAATATGTTACACCAGCCGGACGTTTGGTCTCAAATACCCAAACAGCTTATTCATTGGCTCTTACATTTAAACTGTTGCCAGACGAACTGGTTTCAAAAGCAGCATCCTTCCTTACTGAGGACGTGAAGAAAATGGGGCACCTTACAACAGGTTTCGTTGGAACGCCGTTGCTTTGCCAGGCACTTTCAGACAATGGCTATTCCGACCTTGCCTTTATGCTGCTGATGAGGAAGGAGTACCCATCGTGGCTCTATCCGGTAACCCAGGGTGCGACCACAATTTGGGAAAGATGGGACGGGCAAAAACCTGACGGATCGTTTCAGGATGCGGGTATGAACAGCTTTAACCATTACGCCTATGGTGCGATTGGCGATTGGTTGTATAGCTATGTGGCGGGCATCGCAGGTGACCCTGATTTTCCTGGATACAAGCATTTCAACCTTCTGCCCCACCCAGGTGGTGGTTTGACATCGGCATCCGCAACCCTGAAAACAGTCTATGGAACGATCTTATCTGAATGGAACATTGAAAACGGTAAAATGAACTATTCCTGCCAGGTCCCACCAAATACCTCTGCGACAATTCGTTTCGATCATGTGGAATTAAAGGACATTTTAGTCAATGACCTTCCAATATTGGGAAATAAATCTATTACAGTTTCTGAAAGTAGAGGAAAAGTGAATATTGAGGTTGGAAGCGGGAAGTATAAGTTTACAGTACTTTAATTAGAATGATTTTCCTCCCGAAACTGTCATTGCGAACCAAACGTTTGTAAATTAAATGTTTTGATTGTGCTTCTAGTCTGGGATTGCCACGGTTTGCATATTATTCTGTTGATTGACAATGTCTTATGTCGCAAACCTCGCAATGACAAGTCTTATGTTTGTGAGTGCTTATAATATTGATAGTTAGCTTTATCATCCTTTAAAAACTTTGTGCCGTACTCCAGAATTTTGAAATATCACAGTTGTTTTTCCCAACCCAACCCTAAAGGGAGTTTTTCTTGGACCTTGATTATCAACAAAATATAACTATATTTTAAAATTGACCTTAATTGTTCATAAGAATAGGTCAGACGAATCATTTAGGTCAAACTTTCGGAATCGTTTCAATATCCTACCATGGTTTCTTCCCTGAAAGGGAAAAACCATGAATAACCCCGGGTAAGCGGTTCCGAACAAAAGATCGGTCAAAGCACAAAAGATCTTTGGACCGCGCCACCCGGGGTAAAAGAAGCAATAAGATAACCGTCCGCGATCGATATTTCGGTAAAGAACCAATGCCCCTTCGGACGGAACAGAGCGGTAAAAAAAAAGTGGTTGGCACAAATATTATTAGGAGGATTTTTCTCCAGAAGCTGTCATTTGGAACCAAATATCTGTAAATTAGATTGTTGGAATGTTCAATATGTTTGGTGAAGCAATCCCAAATTTGAAGCACTTTCAAAATATTGTTTTTGGATGGTGCTCCTTAGTTTGGGATTGCTTTGTCGTGCTGATGATCACCTTTCAAATTTGGATTGTACAGCACTCCGCGCAATGACAGGTCATGAGGAAGAAAGTGCTGTTATGATGTTTGTGAACTTCCTAAAACTTTAAAAACTTTGTGGCGAAATCCACAATTTTGAAAACTATTCCAACATATTTTTAAAACCTCTGCATTTTGACGGTTATGATTTCTTACTTTGCACGTTTAATTTAAAGGTAGGGATTACTGATGACCAACGAACAACTCAAAAAACTCGAAAACGACCTCTGGGCTTCGGCCAATTCGCTGCGGGCTTATGGCGGGCTCAAAGCTGCCGACTATGCAGTGCCGGTGCTGGGATTGATTTTCCTCCGTTTTGCCGACAACAAATACACCCTTTACGAACCCGATATCCTCAAAGAATTCGAAACCGACAAAGGGACAAGGCTCGAAAGGCCCATTGAATCAATCGCTTTGGAAAAGTGCGGGTTTTACCTGCCTGGTTATGCGCGGTACGATTTCCTGCTCGGCCTGCCCAACGAGGAAAGCATAGCAAAGGCTTTGCGCAAGGCCATGGAAGGGATCGAAGAGTACCAGGACGAAAAGTTCAAAAACGTATTGCCCAAAGAGGCCTATTTCGACATCGAGAAAAAGAAACCCGACATCCTCCCGCAACTGCTCAAAACCTTTTCCGACATTCCCAAAGACGCAAGTGGCGATATTTTCGGAAAGATCTACGAATATTTCCTTGGCGAGTTTGCGATGAGCGAAGGGCAAAAAGGGGGCGAGTTCTTCACGCCAACCTCAATCGTGCGGTTTATCGTGGAGGTGATCGAACCGTTTGCCGGAAAAATTTATGACCCTGCCTGTGGTTCAGGTGGAATGTTCGTACAGAGCGCCAAGTTTATCAAGGAGGCCAACCACGACCTGAGCGATATTTATGTCTATGGTCAGGAATACATGGGCGAGACTGCCCGTTTGGCCAAGATGAACCTGATGGTAAACAATATACGTGGCGAGATTACCGAGACAAACTCTTACGAGAACGACCCTTACACAAGCCTCGGCAAGTTCGATTTTGTGATGGCCAATCCACCGTTCAACGTGAAATCGGTGAAGGAGAGCACGGTAAAAAATGACGAGCGTTTTTACAAATATGGCCTGCCAAAGAACAAGGGCAAAAACACCGATGACAGCATTACCGATGCCAACTACCTGTGGGTCTCGCTGTTTGCCACCTCGCTCAACGAAAAAGGGAGGGCCGGTTTTGTGATGCCCAATTCGGCCTCCGATGCTGGGAACTCTGAATACGAAATCCGCAAGAAATTGGTTGACAGCAATATAGTCGATTGCATGGTATCGATGCCATCGAACATGTTTTTTACCGTGACCCTTCCGGCTACGCTTTGGTTCCTCGACAAGCAAAAAGCTAATACCGACCGGAAGGACAAGATCCTTTTCCTCGATGCCCGCAACACCTATACCCAGGTTGACCGTGCCCACCGCGAATGGCGAGAGGAACAGGTCCAGAACCTTGCCGCCATTGTGCGCCTTTACCGTGGCGAAACCGACCGCTACCTGCAGTTGGTGGCGCATTATGCCGGAAATGCCACCGACAGTATCATGGAACTTCCTGCTGTTTATGAGGCATTTAAGTTAAAATTGCTAACCTCGCTCGAAAAGCTTGGGCAATATGCAAAAGAAAGCGGGACTAAACGAAAACCTGACGAACAGAAGGTACTCGACAAAAGCGGGTTGATGCAAAAACTCGGTTCATTGGTAGTTCCGGAATTGGAATTTCCAGTATTGCATTGGACGACCATCTTAAAGGATTTTGACGATATTACGGAAGCCACCAACGAAGACCTGCTAAGGTTCGAAACCAAACTGGCCGATGATATTGAATCGCTCAAAGAGCAGGACACCAACCTGAAAATTGCAAAGGACGCGATTTGCGAAATCTGGGCGGAGGCCGATAAAATCTTAAAGCTCAAGGCCGACAAAACATGGGCTGAGCTGGAACTCAACAACCTCTCGAAAACCCTTGACGAATTGTACCAGAACTGGAAAACAGCCATTGACAACGTAACCTATTGGCATACAAATATAACTTGGTTGCAGAGCCGTTTCCCAGATGCCAAATACGCCGATGTTGTGGGTTTATGCAAAGTGGCTGATAAACAGGAATATGCAGGGGAACAGGATTATTCGCTGAATGCAGGGAGATATGTTGGGGTGGAGATTGATGAGGATATATCAAGTTCTGATGATATCAAATTGAAAATAAAATCCTTGCATCTTCGTCTTGAAGAATTGGACAAAAAATCTTCCATTTTGGAAAAATTGATAAGAGACAATATTAATTCACTTTTGTCATGATGGAAGAAGTACGATTAGATGATTTAATTATACTACAAAGAGGTTTCGATATTTCGGAGAAGGAACAAATTACTGGTATAGTGCCGGTTATATCTTCTGGTGGTACTTTGAGTTTCCATAATGAATTTAAAGTAAAAGGACCAGGAGTTGTTATTGGAAGAAAAGGTACTTTAGGGAAAGTTTACTATACTGCGGAGGATTATTGGCCGCATAGTACCTCTTTATGGGTCAAAAACTTTAAAGGTAATGACCCAAAATTTATTTATTATCTATTACAAGTACTTCATTTTGAAAAATTTGATGCCGGAGCAGCAAACCCGACATTAAATAGAAATCATATTCATCCTTTAAAACTTAAAGTTGTAAAAAAGGAATTCCGAAGCAAAATCGTCTCCATTCTTTCGGCTTACGATGAGCTGATCCAAAACAACAAGCAGCGTATCAGGTTATTGGAAGAGATGGCCGAAGAAATTTACAAGGAGTGGTTTGTAAGGATGCGGTTCCCGGGGCACGAAACGGCAAAGTTTGTGGACGGTTTGCCGGAAGGATGGGAAAAGAAAAAGGTTGAAGATGTTTTCAAGACTTCCTCAGGTGGAACTCCATCAAGGGAGAAAGAATCAGATTATTATGGAGGGGATATCGACTGGATTAAAACCGGTGAGTTAAAAGATACCTTTGTATTTGACTCTGATGAAAAAATCACAGATGTTGGGTTGAAAAATTCATCTGCAAAGATGTTTCCTGCGAACACACTTCTAATGGCAATGTACGGCGTAAATATTGGTCAATTAGGTATTTCCGTAAAGCCAGCTTCAGCAAATCAAGCTGTTTGTGTGTTTAATCCTCTTAAACCAGAAAAGTATTCATTATATTATTCTTTCTTCTTTTTTAAATCAATTCGTTTTCATCTTTTCAATATTAGTATGGGTGCTGCACAACAGAATTTAAGTCAGGATTTAATTAAAAAGATAAATTATTTAAGTCCATGTTCTTATATTATCATCAAATACGATTTGATGGTTAAACCGTTCTTTGAAGAAATACAGATTCTTCAACAGAAAAACCAACTTCTCCAGCAGACTCGTGATTTATTGTTGCCACGGTTGATCAGCGGCAAGTTGAGCGTGGAGCATTTGGTAGAGGAGGCAATCCCGAAGGGATGAAATGATTATAGCGATGATATGATTATGGCGTGGAATTCAATTTATTACAACGAAAAACCCCGAAGTGGGTGACATGTTTGCGATAATTTAATTTGTGTGTATTCTACCCAAAAACGCTGAAACCATAATAAGGGAATAAGGTTGGCCTGTTGTTGTATTTGCTTGGTTACTAAGGTTTTTTCAGAAAAATAAGGTTTTAAAAAATGTTATTTCAATGCCAAAAAATCTTATTTTAAACACTTTAACCTTAGTAACTCAAAATTGTTTCTAATCTATTGTATGTGTGATAATTGGTTTTACCTTTACTGAAAATTTGACATTCTCTCATAATAAACTTTACAATATCCATTATGAGCAATATAGATAAAAATGCAGCTCCATTGGTATTGGAATTGAAGCAACTTATTGAAAAAAGTCGCCAGCAAATTGCTATTGCTATTAATTCGGAAATTACAATTTTATACTGGAATATTGGTAAACATATTTTTCAGTTCACAAACGAAAGGGCTGAATATGGAAAAGAGATTTTGCCGACACTGTCGGCAAAATTAGTCATTGAGTTTGGCAAAGGCTTTAGTACAAGGAACTTAGCCAATATGTTGAAAATTTATGAATTTTATCCCGACGAAAACATTTTGCAGACACTGTCTGCAAAATTGAGCTGGAGCCATTTTGTCGAATTATTAAGTGTCAAAGATCCCTTGCATCGTGAGTTCTATGGCACGCTTTGCAGCTTGGAAAAATGGGGAGTCAGACAATTGCGGAAAAATATCGATTCGATGTTGTACTTTCGCTCTGCTATCGCTTCCCATCCTGATGAAATCATAAAAAATGAACTTCAACAGCTTGGTAATAATGTGAATATAAATCCTGATCTAGTTTTTAAAAACACTTATGTTTTAGATTTTCTGAATCTTCCCGGGCGATATTCAGAAAGTGAATTGGAACAGGCACTAATTGATAATTTACAAGCCTTTATACTTGAATTGGGTGTTGGATTTGCATTTGTTGAACGACAAAAACGAATTTCAATCGACGCTATCGATTATCATTTGGACCTTCTCTTTTACCACCGAAAACTCAAACGTTTGGTAGCCATCGATTTGAAACTTGGAAAATTCAAGCCCAAGCACAAAGCCCAGATGGAACTCTACCTGCGTTGGCTCCAAAAACACGAAATGCAGCCTGGCGAAGATGTCCCTATTGGCTTGTTACTTTGCAGCGAAGGAAATACCGAACACATCGAACTGCTAATGCTTGACCAACAGGAAATTAAGGTTGCACAATACCTCACAGAATTGCCATCGAAACAGTGGTTTGCCGATAAACTGCGCAGGGCAATGGAAATTGCAAAAATGAACACTAAATAATTGATTATGGCCTACCTGAACGAATCGCACATCGAACTTGCCGACATTGCTTACTTTACCGAAAAATTGGGATATTCCCATATCAACGCCTGGGAAAAACAGATCCTCGGACGGAAAAGCCTTAAAGAGGTGGTCCTTACCGACCGGCTAAAACACCAATTGCAGCAACTCAACAACCACCTTCCAGAACATTGCATCGAAACTGCCATTGGCGAACTGACAAAAAGCCGGGCAACGATGTTGCCGGTTTTGGCCAACAAGGAAGTTTATGGGTTGATCAAAAACGGGGTGCAGGTATCGTACAAGAATATTCACGGCAGGGAAGAGAACGATTATGTGAGGATCATCGATTTCAGTCCGGCCAACGACAACGATTTTTTGGTCGTGACGCAGTTGAGCATCGAATACCAGCTTACCCAAAATATTACGAGGCGTCCAGATATGCTATTGTATATCAATGGATTGCCATTGGTGATGATCGAATTGAAGAATGCCACCGAAAAGGTAAAAACAGGGTACGACAAAAACCTCAAAGATTACCAGCGCGATATCCCCCAATTGTTCTGGTACAACCTGTTCGTCTGCATCTCGAACGGCATCCAAACGCGTGTTGGCAGTTTCAATGCGCCGTGGGACCATTTTTTCTCGTGGTTGAAACTGAAGGACACCTCTATCACCCACGACCAGCTTACAAAAGACGAGATCGAAAAGGAGAGCGAACGGACAGGAGAACACCTTAGCCTAAAGATTTTTGGCGAAGGTCTTTGTCAAAAAGACAAACTGATCGATTACTTCGAAAACTTTGTGCTGTACCACCGCAACAAGGTCAAGATCATTGCCAAGAACCATCAGTTCCTGGGCGTGAACAATTCCATTGTGGCACTTCAGAACAAGGAGGGCAATAAAGGGAAACTCGGCGTTTTCTGGCACACACAGGGATCGGGGAAATCGTATTCGATGATCTTTTTCTCCAAAAAGGTACACCGCAAGCTGACCGGCAACTGGTCGTTTCTGATCATCACCGACCGGAAGGATCTCGATAGCCAGATTTACAGGAACTTCCTGGAGACCGAAACCATTGTCGAAACCAAGGACCAGAAAGAGAACTATTTCAGGCCAGCCGATAAAGAGAAATTAAAGGAATATCTGCAGTCGAACAGGTCTTTCGTGTTCTCATTGATCTTTAAATTCGGGATCGAAACCGGCAAGACCTTCCAGCAGCTCACCGACCGGAACGACTGGATTGTGATCGTGGATGAAGCGCACCGCACGCAATACAAAAGCCTGGCCGAAAATATGCGGATCGGCCTGCCAAATGCCCAGTACATCGCTTTTACAGGCACGCCCCTGTTGCGCAGCGAACTCACCAAAGATTGGTTTGGCCCGTATGTTTCGGAATACGACTTTGCCCAAAGCATCGAAGATGGCGCAACGGTCCCGATCTATTACAAGAAAAGCGTTCCTAGGGTGGAGCAGGTCAACCCCGATCTGGTGGGTGAAGCAGCTGAAATTTTGGAAAACGAAAACCTTACAGAAGAACAGAAGGAGAAGCTGAACAAGGAATATTCGACGCTACTTCAGGTTGTGAGGCGCGACGACAGGCTCGAAGAGATCGCGAAACACATTGTCAGCCATTTCCCCTACCGGTTGGATGTCCTCGATGAAGAGAAGTACCGGAGGCCCATGAAGGCAATGGTCATCAGCATCGACAAGTTTACAGCGGTCAGGATGTTCGACAAAGTGCAATACCACCTCAAGGAAGAGATCAAGGAACTCCGGAAAAAGATTAAAGTTGAAAAGAATCCTGAAATCAAGGCACGGCACGAAAGGGCGATCCTGTTTATGCAGGAGACCCGTATGGCGGTGGTCATCAGTCAGGAAGGTGGCGACAAGGACGAAGAAAAAGTCTTTGCCGATGCCGGGCTAAACATCAGGCCGCACAGGGAGTTGATCGACCGGCCTGATGAAGATGGGCGCAACATTGAAGACTATTTCAAGGACCCAAACAATACCTACAGGATCGTTTTTGTAACGGCCATGTGGATGACCGGTTTTGATGCGCCCTCTGTATCAACATTATACCTCGATAAGCCACTTCAGAACCACACCTTGATGCAAACCATTGCCAGGGCGAACAGGGTGATCGAAGGGAAGAAAAACGGGTTGGTTGTCGATTATTTTGGCGTTTTCAGGAACCTTAAAATTGCGTTGGCCGCTTACGCGGAAGGGACAAAAGGGAAAGGGAAGAAAGCAGAGGAAGGCGGCGATGGTGGTGACGAGTATCCTGCAAAGGAATTCGAAGAGCTGTTTTTATTGCTCGACGAGGTCATTCTTGAGGCAAAGGGCTACTTCCAAAATTTGGGCGCCGATATGGACAAAATCCTGAACCTGGGCGAAAAAGGGTTCAAGGACATTGAACTGTTCCAGGAATATGCCAACCTGATCCTTGCCAAAGACGAATACAAGAAGCAGTTGGGGCTGTATGTGAATACCATTGTGTCACTTTATGATTCGGCCACACCCGAGGTTTATGACCGTCCGGGCTATAAAAGGAACCGCGATGTTTTTCAATACCTTCGCGATGTTGTTGACCGCAATGTTGACCGTGACGATGCTGTAGATAGGGCAAGAAAGAAAATCGACGAATTGCTCGATACCAGCATTTTAGGCAAAGGTGACCTGCACGAAGAGCAAAAAAACAGGTATTCGATTGAAACGTGGAAGCAAATCGACCTGAGCAAACTCGATTTTGCCGTTCTAAGAAAAGAGTTCCCAAACAAGGAACACAAGAACATTCAGTTTGCCGACCTCAGGGAATTGCTGGAAATCAAGCTCAATCAAATGCTTGCGCAGAACAAGACGAGGGGCAGTTTTCTTGTAAATTTTCAAAAGATTATCGACGATTACAATTCGGGGAGTATATCCATCGATGAAGCTTATGAAGAGTTGTTAAGAAGGGCCGAGGCAATGGACGAAGAAGCGCGGAGAGCTGCAAAAAACGAAATGACGGAGCCTGAGCAGGAGCTTTTCGACCTCCTCAAAAAAGACAAACTGACCAAAGAGGAGGAGAAAAGTGTAAGGCTTGCCGCCCATGCCTTGTTGGAGAGACTTTTTGACGCGAAAAACAAGATCCTGATCCAGGAGTGGTGGAAAGAGAAATCCACACAGGAAAAAGTAAAAAGGGAGATCCAACTCGTTCTTGATAATTTATTGCCAAAAGATAGTTACGATATGAATCTCTTTTCACAGAAGGTGGATGTCACCTTTCAGCATTTTTTCGAGTTGGCCCAGGTAGGAAAAGGGGTGGCGGCGTAGTGGAAAATCTGATTGGAAATATTATTTGCAACAGTTATTTAAATAACTAATGTTTCGCACTTGATCTCAGGTTTTAACAGTCAATCGATTGAAAAAATTGTCTAATTTTAAGATACAGATTATCAAGGCTATATGTTTTCCATTTTTATTTATGCCGCTTCGTCTATCTCTGAGAAATTTA
>CAIYPA010000194.1 GCA_903927965.1 uncultured Bacteroidia bacterium
CTATACCATGCAGGAAAATAACAAACTTAAAGAGAAAAGCAGGATTTCAAGACGCGCGTTTATTGGTAATGCAGCAGCAGGAACGGCTTTATTGGCAGTAGCTCCTGCCATCAATTTAATGGCCGAAGATTTTCAGCAGGCTCAACCCTGGCCTGCCGATGCACCACAGTACAAATTTCACATGATTGGTCATGCCCACATCGATCCGGTTTGGTTATGGCCATGGTCTGAGGGACTTGCGATTACACACAGCACTTTTCAGTCGGCTCTCGACCGCATGAACGAAAATGCCGAATTTTGTTTTATCTCAAGTTCTGCTCAGTTTTATGCATGGGTTGCCGAAAACGATCCAAAGATGATCGAACAGATCAAAAAGCGGATCAACGAAGGCCGTTGGAACATCATGGGCGGATGGTGGATCGAGCCTGATGTGAACATCCCAAGTGGTGAAGCGATGGTGCGCCAGGGACTTTATGGTCAGTTGACCTTCCAAAAATTATTCGGCAGGAAAGCAACCATCGCCTTTAATCCCGATTCATTTGGTCATACAAGCACTTTGCCGCAGATCATTTCCAAGCAAGGGATGGACACCTATATTTTCATGCGCCCCGGGCCACACGAGAAACCAATTGCGGATGATCTGTTCTGGTGGCAAGGTGCAGATGGAACCAAAGTATTGACATACAGGATTGAACAAAGTTACAACGATAGTGGCGATGTGAAGAACCGGATGCCAAGAGTCCTTGCCCAGGTTAAAGACAAGCAACCCATAAAGAGCTTCCTCTATTTCTTTGGGGCTGGCGACCACGGAGGTGGCGCAACTAAGGAAAACATGCGTTCAATCGAAGAGTTGAAGAAAGAAAAAGGGGGACCAGTTGTCCTTTATAGTACACCGGAACGGTATTTTAAAGAGATCCGCGCCGACAAATCACTAAAGCTTACAACTGTAAATGATGACCTTCAGCACCATGCAGCCGGTTGTTATACCGGTGAAATGGAAATCAAG
Organism: uncultured Bacteroidia bacterium; assembly: GCA_903927965.1. Taxonomy (GTDB): domain Bacteria; phylum Bacteroidota; class Bacteroidia; order Bacteroidales; family Prolixibacteraceae; genus JAAFHB01. The sequence goes on from CAIYPA010000194.1 coordinate 1,007, forward strand.
AAAGGAAACCGTCAGTCGGAAGCAGCACTTGTTCTGGCTGAGAAGGTTGCCGCAGTCGGTTCCTTTGCATGGGGCGCCCGATATCCAAAGCAAGAATTGACAAAAGCCTGGGAAAGGGTTCTGTTTATGCAATTCCACGACAGCATGGCTGGCACCTCACTTTGGGACCATTCCAAAACTGCCCGCGACGGCTACGGTCATGCCCTTGATGTAGCAAGTCAGGCTACTTATATGGCAATTCAGAAACTTGAATGGCAGATTGCCGCTGAAGATCCGGATTCATCCTATATGGTTGTATTTAATCCCCATGCCTGGGATATTCAGGAATATGTCGAATACGACTTCAACTGGGGAAATAATCACAAAGGATCACGTGTTGAGGATGAAAAAGGAAATCCGCTTCCACACCAATGGACTGCAGGTTCAACCGAGACAGGAAGCCGCAGGAAGATCATTGTAAACACTCCGGTTCCAGCAATGGGGTACCGTCAGATCAGGATTCACGATGGAGAGGCAGGTGTTCCCGCAGGTAAGGTAAAGGCTGAGGAAAACAGGCTCGAAAATGAATACTATAAAATCAGTATCTCTTCGAATGGTTCTTTGAGCATCTATGACAAGGAAAACAAAAAAGAGGTCTTTGCTGGTGGCCAGACAGGTTGTAAAGCGGTTGTAATCGATGATCCAAGCGATACCTGGAGCCATGATATCAAGACTTTTGACAAGGAGATCGGTCAGTTTGGAAAGGCGGACATTAAAATATTGGAGAATGGTCCTGTTCGTGCAACTCTACGTGTGACCACGAGTTGGGGTGCATCTTCGTTATCCATTGACTGGTCGTTGTGTTCCGGTTCCCGAAATATTGGCGCTAAAGTTACATTGGACTGGCACGAACATCTCAAGATGTTGAAATTCAGCTTCCCGGTTGACATTGAGGCTCCGGTCCCAACTTATGAAACCCCATACGGACATATCGTCAGGGAAGCTAACGGCAATGAAGATCCCGGACAACGCTGGATTGACGTTACCGGCAAAAGCTCTGGCAGCACCTATGGTTTAACGGTGATCAATGATGCCAAATACGGTTACAATGTGAAAAACAACGACATGCGCATCTCTGTTGCCCGTTCGGCTGTTTATGCCCACCACAATCCGAAAGTTCTCGACATGACTGCCGAACATTTGTGGATGGATCAGGGGATGTTTACCTTTAAAATGATGCTGGTCCCTCATGCCGATACATGGGCAAAAGCCAACGTGGTAAGGCTTGCAGAGCAGTTTGTCGAACCTGCACCTGCGATTTACCAGGGCATCCATGGCGGTACTTTGCCAAAATCAAATTCTTTCCTTTCGGTCGATGTGCCCAATGTGATCGTTTCTTCGATTAAACAATCCGAAATTGGGGACGATACAATTGTGCGTTGTGTAGAAACTTCAGGTGCTGCGACTACAGCCAAACTCGATTTGAAATTTGTCAAAAAGCAATGGTCCGGAAAATTTGGTGCTTTAGAAATCAAAACCCTCCGCATCAAACGCGATGGTACGATCAAAGAGGTCAACCTTCTCGAAGAATAGATATGTTTCAAAATGATTCTTTTTACCGCAGAGAACCGCAAAGTTAATCGCGAAGTTCTAAATATGGCTTTGCGGCTCTATCGAATACTTGGCGATCTTAGCATTTAAAACTTTAAAATATATTCAAATTATTAATAATTAATACTTTAAATTGTGAACAATTCAAAATTCGGGCTTCAGAAATTGCTTCCGGTGTTTATGTCCTTTATAGTCATGGGCTTTGTTGATATTTTAGGACCAGCCACCAGTTATATTCAAAAAGATTTTGGGTTATCAGAAACCGTATCAGGTTTTCTTCCAAGTATGATCCTTGTCTGGTTTTTCATCCTTGGAGTGCCAATGGGGGTTTTACAAAATAAATATGGAAAAAAAAATATGCTTAAAATTGGTATGGTTGTGCAGGCATTAGGGTTATTGTTACCATTTATCCATTATGCTCCCCCTTCCATGGTTTTTTTAGTATATATTTCTTTTATACTTATCGGAATTGGAAACACAATTATTCAGGTATCTGCAAACCCATTATTACAGGATGTCTCTCCGTCAGAGAAACTAGCCAGTTACATGAGCAGTTCTCAATTTGTAAAAGCAATTATTTCGTTTTCGGGACCAATTATTGCCTCTTATTTTGCAACTAGTTTTGGCGATTGGCGACTTGTTCTATTGGTTTACGGGATAACTTCAATTATTGGAGCGATCTGGTTATCAATGACTCCTATTGTTGAAGCAAAATCGAACAGTAAATTAGCCACCTTTGGTTCATGTCTTAGCTTACTAAAAAACAACTTTATTGCCTTGATGGCATTGTCCATTTTTTTGATTGTTGGCGCTGAGGTTGCCATTAATACTAAAATAGGTTCTGTTTTAACATCAAAATACACCATTGACGTAACAGTAGCTACACTTGGCATCAGTGCATTTTTCCTTGGTGAAATAGTTTCACGTTTGATAGGTACGATCATATTAAATTGGATCAAACCACGCTTGTTTTTATTACTGGCTTCAATTATTTCACTTGTTGGTATTGCCGGTGTCGTATTATCACCAAGTCATGTAGCTGTAAATATTGAAATTGTTAGTTTCATGGATAAAATAAAGCTATTTTTTAACTCAGAGATCAGTATGGCGTTTGTATCCATTTTCATCATCGGGTTAGGAATTGGCAGTATGTTCCCTATTATTTTCTCTTTTGCGTTGAAAAAAATGCCTGATAGAGCCAATGAGATTTCCGGTTTATTGATAATGGCGGTTTCAGGTGGTGCTGTTTTTCCTCCGGTAATGGGTTTTGTGATTTCTCATATTAGTTCTATTGCAAGCTTAGGGGTTATTGGATTCTGCATGTCGTATATTTTATGGGTATCCCTGAAAATGCTGAAAGACTAATATCTCAAGCAGGTAACTGGCCATTAATGGCCGGTTGCCTGCTTCCGTTTGAATAAAGAACCTTTTTTTTGACGACCGTAGTGTTGAAATAAGGTTTCTTTGAATCCCAGATATGCACTAAATTTCGGATTTAAGGACTATTCTAATGCACAGGTTAAAATCCCATCTTCTGATTATCGTATTATTTATCGGTTGGCAACCTGCTATTTCACAGGTTATTGCCAGGCCTTTACCAAAAAAGGGTTTTGAAAAGCGGATCACCGATGCGGTCAATTCCATCCGTTTGATCGACACCCACGAACACCTGATGAGCGAAAAAGAGGCGTTGACAGGTGTTGCCGATTTCAGTACGCTGTTTATCAACTATCAGTTGGAAGACCTGATCTCTTCAGGTGCCCCATCCGATCAGTTGTATTCTGTCTTTAAGTCAAAAGACATAAGCCTTGAGGAAAAATGGGATGTTTTCAAAAACTATTGGGCCAATACACGATCCACAGGCTACGGCAGGACAGTTCTTATCACAGCCAAAGACCTTTACGGGATCGACGACATCAATGAGAACACCTACAAGGAGTTATCGAAACGGATCAAAGATTCCCACAAGGAAAAATATTATGAGACGGTCCTGAAGGAGAAAGCAAAGATTGATGCCTCGATTATCATGGAGTACAATACAGTAACTCCAAGGGACGTCAGGAACGAAGGGAACTGCAATTTCAGGAGTTTTTTCGTTTACGATAAGTTCGTCACCATCTTTGGTTACGACAGGATGAATACAAGGGTGGCACAGTATGGCTTGAAATTCACATCTTTAAAGGAGCTTGAATCGGTGATCGATACAGTTTTTGGCAATGATGTCAAAAAAGGGATCCAGGGTATTAAGTTCGGAATCGCCTATAGCAGAACTTTAAAGTTTGATGAGGTTTCAAAAGAAACGGCCAATGCCGTTTTTGAGAAGATGAAAGCTGATCCGGCAAAACTCCTTTCATTTGATGAAGCCAAACCCCTGCAGGATTACCTCTTTTTTAAAGTTTTAAGCCTTTGTGAAAAATATAATCTTCCGGTTCAGATTCATACCGGACTTCAGACCGGTACAGGGAACGACATTACAAACTCAAATCCGACAGGTTTAGTAAAGGCTTTTTTCAAATTCCCAAGACTGAAATTTTGTTTGCTTCATGCCGGGTATCCTTTTGGTGGGGAAATCGCCACCATTGCCAAGACTTTCGCAAATGTCTATATTGATATGGCTTGGTCGGCTATGATTTCACCCTCCTATACGATACGGAATCTTGAGGAATACATCGAAACTGTTCCGGCAAACAAAATCATGTGTTATGGTGGCGATTGCCAGAATGTCGAAGGTGCTTATGGCGCTTCCATCCTTGCCCGTGAAACGGTTGCAGCAGCCCTGATCAACAAAGTGAAAACGGGCTACCTCACTGAAGATGAAGCAATCGCGATAGCTAATAAAGTGTTGAGGGAAAATGCAATCAATATTTACAGTCTTAAATTGTAATACTGTAGTTCCGAATTATAATCGAGCAGTTCTTTGTGAAATCTTAGTGACTTAGTGCCTTGGTGGCAGAAAAAATAGGCCACAAAGTCACAAAGACACTAAGGATCACAAAGTTCATAATAATTGATGTTATCATGAGAAGAATTATTTTATTGTGCTTATTTTTAATTAATTATATTGGAAATGCATTCAGTCAGGAGAAACTGGAACAAAAAGAACAAATTCCGATCCTGGCCTGGTATAGTATTCCGGCCAGTCAGACGACTGAGGCGCGTTACCGTGAGATGAAAGAGGCTGGCATTACCCATTCGCTTAGTTTCTTTTCAAATCTTGGTGAACTTCAAAAAGCATTGGATGTAGCCGCTAAGGTAGGTGTGAAAATAGTTGCCTCATGTCCTGAAATGAAATC
>CAIYPA010000195.1 GCA_903927965.1 uncultured Bacteroidia bacterium
GAAAAACCATGCAGCCACAATCCACATGAGGGTGAAATGCTTGTTGAAGCAGCAAAACGGTATGGGAAAATAGTGCAGATGGGCAACCAGCGCCGTTCGTGGCCAAAAGTAGTCGAGGGAATCCAGGCTCTCAAAGATGGCGCAATCGGTCGTGTCTATTTTGGGAAAGGGTGGTACACAAATAACCGTGAATCGATCGGTGTCGGCAAAAATGTAGCAATACCCGAGTGGCTCAATTGGGACTTGTGGCAGGGACCCGCACCACGAAAAGATTTCAAAGACAATTTGATCCACTACAACTGGCATTGGCACTGGCATTGGGGAACCGGTGAAGCGCTTAACAACGGAACCCATATGATCGATTTGCTGCGTTGGGGTTTGGATGTGGATTATCCAGTCAGGGTAAGTTCCAACGGAGGACGGTTCCGTTATCAGGATGATTGGGAAACCCCTGATACACAAGTAATCAACCTCGACTTTGAAAAAGGTGTCTCCATGACGTGGGAAGGACGGAGCTGCAATGGGAAATACATTGAAGGAACCTCTGTAGGGGTGATGTTTTATGGCGAAAAAGGAAGTTTGCTGATCCCAAGCGGGAATGCATACACAATTTTTGACCTTCAAAGCAAAATCGTAAGAGAAGTAAAAGACGAGCAGAAAATTGACCCTCGCGACCTGGCAAATCCTGCCGAACAATTGGATGCTTTGCACATCAAAAATATGTTCGACGGAATTTTCAATGGTGCCAAACTTCATTCTGACGTCGATTCGGGACATAAAAGCACTTTACTGGTCCAGTTGGGGAATATTTCACAAAGGGTTGGCCATTCGCTGAACATTGATCCAAAATCAGGGCATATTCTGGGTGACAAAGAAGCCAATAAACTCTGGTCCAGGACATACGAGAAAGGGTGGGAGATGAAGTTGTAGGATTTGTAGTAGTCTCTATTTTTAACTCATTCAATGTTTTGAAATAATTAAATTTGTAGGAAAATTTATAGAGACAGATGTATAATTCAATTGAAATATGTGCCGGTGCTGGGGGTCAAGCTCTTGGGTTGGAACTTGCTGGATTTGAACACTTGGTACTTGTCGAGATTGAACCTCTGGCATGTCAGACTTTGAAATTGAACAGGCCAAATTGGAATGTTTTAAATTGCGATGTAAAGAGTTTTTCGGCTATTGATTATAAGAATATCGATTTGTTGGCAGGAGGAGTTCCTTGTCCTCCATTCTCAATTGCAGGGAAACAATTGGGGATTTTAGACGATAGGGATCTATTCCCAGAGGCATTAAGATTGATTGAGGAATGTAATCCACGAGCCATTATGCTTGAAAATGTTCGTGGATTACTCGATATTAAATTTAAAAATTACCGCAAAACAATACTTGATAAACTTTATTCCTTAGGTTATCAATGTGATTGGAAATTAGTACATTCCTCTCATTATAATGTATCCCAATTACGACCCAGGGCAATCTTGGTAGCCCTAAAAAAAGAAATTTTCAACTATTTTGATTGGCCCTCTCCATTTCAGGAAAAACCTATATCCATTGGTGAACTTCTTTATGAACAGATGGCATCTTTGGGTTGGGAAAATGTAAATACTTGGAAGAATAAGGCAGGTGGTATTGGTCCTACTTTAGTTGGAGGATCAAAAAAGCATGGAGGTGCTGACTTAGGGCCTACAAGGGCACGTTTGGCATGGGCTGCACTCGGTATTGATGGCAGCGGGTTAGCCAATCAACCTCCAATCAATGGTTTTACCGATATGCCTAAACTCACCTTGAAAATGGCCGCACTTGTTCAAGGATTCCCAAAGGATTGGGAATTTGTTGGAAAGAAAACACCAGCCTATAGGCAAGTTGGAAATGCCTTCCCTCCACCGGTTGCCCTTGCAATAGGTTTATCTTTAAAAAAAGCACTAATCGACTATGACACAAAAAACTCCAAAAACAAAAGGTTCGAGAGCAAAACTTCGGGAATTCTTTCTTGACAATGTTGGCAAAATCCTAAACTCAGATCAATTACGAGAAATTGCAGGCACCAGTGAATGGGCTAGGCGTGTCCGCGAACTGCGAAATGAAGAAGGCTTGAATATCATTACCCATAACGATAGAAGTGATTTAAAACCAGGTGAATATATCCTACTTGATCTAAAACCTATGCCTGCTTTTGAAAGGGAAATTTCAAAAGAATTAAGGGCGTTTGTACTTGATAGGAACGGATTTACCTGCCAAATGTGTGGTGCAGCGGCAGGTGAGCCTCATCCATTTGATAGTAGCCGTAAAACCCGGTTACATATTGGTCATATCATTGATAAATCAATGGGAGGCAAAGATGAACCAGGCAATTTGAGGGCGATTTGTTCAGTCTGTAATGAAGGTGCCTCAAACCTGACATTAAACAGGCCAGAAGCCATTAAACTGATTGCCCAGGTTCGAAGAGCTCCGGGTAAGGATCAAATAGATGTTTTGAAATGGCTTGTTACCAAATTTCCAGACCAGGTAGCTGAGATGATAAAAAAATAATTAACCACCACACTTTGAATTACTGAAAGTTATGAAATCAATCCTTCTTTCCCTCCTCTTTTTCACTTTTTGTCTTCAGGGTTCTTTGGGTCAAACGTTGGTCCA
>CAIYPA010000196.1 GCA_903927965.1 uncultured Bacteroidia bacterium
CGGCCTTGGCGGTCTTTGCGCGAAATATTTTTAAGTGTCTCGCAAAGCACGCGGAGTTACGCAAAGTCTTGTTTATTGAACTCTTTGCGGTCTTGGCGAGCTTCGCTTGAGATATTTTTTATGTCTCGCAAAGTACGCGGAGTTACGCAAAGTCTTGTTTATTATATTCTTTGCGGTCTTAGCGAGCTTCGCGTGAGATTTTTTTATTGTCACGCAAAGTACGCAGAGTTACGCAAAGTCTTGTTTATTGAACTCTTTGCGGCTTTGGCGGTCTTTGCGTGAGATTTTTTTTATTGTCTCGCAAAGCACGCGGAGTTGCGCAAAGTCTTATTTATATGATCCTTTGCGGCCTTTGCGGTCATTGCGTGAGAATTTTTTTATTGTCTCGCAAAGCACGCGAAGTTACGCAAAGGGTTCATTACTTGTTATTTCACTACTATGGTTTTGATATTCACAAATTCCCGGATGCCAACGGCTGATAGTTCACGTCCATAACCACTCTCTTTGACACCGCCAAAAGGAAGCCGTGGATCTGATTTCACAAAGTCGTTCACAAAAACGCAGCCGGCTTCCAACCCTTTCTCAGCCAATTGTTTGCCTTTTTCGATGTCATTTGTGAAGATTGCAGCACCTAACCCAAAAACGGTGTCATTGGCAATCCTGATCGCATCTTTTTCCGTTTTGGCCCTGAACAAAACCGCAACAGGCCCGAACATCTCTTCATGGTAAGCCGGCATTCCGTGTACGACATCCGTCAAAATGGTGGGTGGATAGAGTGGTGCTTTCCCTTCGGGGATATAACCGCCAAGCAATAACTTTGCCCCCAGATCGACACTTTTGGTGACCTGTAGGTGCAGTTCGTCCCGCAGGTCGTGACGTGCCAATGGGCCAATCGTTACCTGTGGATTCATCGGATTCCCATAATTGGCTTCACCCATCAATTCAACAAACCTCGATTCAAAAGTATCATAAATTTGATCCGCAACTATAAACCGTTTGGCACCGATGCAACTTTGCCCGGCATTGAGCAGGCGGCCAGATACGCACGCCTTGACAGCCAGTTCGATATCCGCATCCTCCAAAACCACATAGGGATCGCTTCCACCCAATTCGAGGACCGATTTTTTGAGTACCGATCCGGCAGCAGATGCAACAGCTTTTCCGGCAGGAGTACTTCCTGTCAATGTAACTGCCTTTATCAGAGGATTTTCAATAACTTCCCTCACCTTGCTGGAACCAATCAATAAAGTCCTGAACACATTTTCTGGGAAACCAGCTTCAGCCACAAGTTGTTCTATTGCCAATGCACACCCTGAAACATTGGATGCGTGTTTCAGGACACCTGTGTTCCCGGCCATCAAAGTAGGGGCCAAAAACCTGAAAACCTGCCAGAATGGAAAGTTCCAGGGCATCACCGCCAATACAGTCCCGATGGGTTGGTAGGAGATATACGATGCAGTTGCCTGTGTCTGAATGGTTTCGTTGCTTAAGTACTTAGCAGCATTTTCGGCATAAAACGCACAAACCAGGACACATTTTTCGACTTCGCCAAGTGCCTCCCGAAATACCTTGCCCATTTCAGAAACAATAATTCCAGCAAGCTCTTCCTTTCTTTCGAGCAATTTTGCCTGGAGGTTTTTCATCAGTTTGGCACGATATTCAAAATCAGTACGTTTCCATTGCCGGAAAGCCGCATCGACCTGATCAATGATCCTGTTTACTTCTTTGGAGGTATGTTCCGGATAATCCTTGATGACTTTGCCTGTGAACGGGTTGATTGATTTCATAAGGTTAAAAATTTTTCTATTCAAAAATAGCATTAATTTTGATAAAAATAAAGATGGTGCAAGGATGGAAAAGATGATATGAAACGACTATTTTAAACCTTGCCGGAATTTCCATTTGAAACAATTTAATATTGATAATTAGAAATATAAAAAGTAACCTCTTTGCGCTATTTCATTCACATCGCTTATAACGGGAACAACTACCGGGGCTGGCAAAGGCTACCGGGGATTGTGAGCATACAGGAGGTTATCGAGACCATCCTTAGCCGGATACTAAAAATATCTGTTACCATTCTGGGTTGCGGACGTACTGACGCACAGGTACATGCCAGCCAGTTCTTTTTTCATTTCGATTTTGAGGGTGGGCGGCTCCCTGACTTGTTGTTCCTTTTGAACAAAAATTTGCCGCACGACATTGTTGTTTATGATGTGATCCAAATGGAAGGGTTGCCACATGCCCGGTTCGATGCCATCCAACGGAGTTACGATTATTACATCCATACCCAACAAGATCCTTACCTCATCGGTTTAAGTTCCTATTATCCAGAAAATCAGCTTGATATTGATAAAATGAGCGAAGCTGCCCGACTGCTTGTCAATTTCAACGATTTTGGCTGTTTTTGCAAGTCTCCATTAAAATATGAGCACACAATTTGCAATATAACTGAATCACAATTGTTTACAAATTCTGATCAAACCCGGATCAGGTTTCACATTTCATCGAACCGTTTCCTTGCCGGGATGATCAGGATCATTGTCGGCAAACTGCTCGCAATCGGTTATGGAAAACTTACCATTGGTGAATTCGAGCAATTCCTGATTTTAAAGCAAACGCCTGAGACCATCATACCAGCCTACGCGCAAGGTCTTTATCTCTCGAAGGTCACCTATCCTTATCTTGATTTGCCCAACCGTTCAGTTTTTGGGAAGATGATTCTTGCCGAGGTGGATAAATCTTGTGGCACGTTATAATGGCGGTTGGCGGCTAGCTATAGGCGGCTGGCAGTAAGTGTCGGACAAGTGAATATCCATTGCATAAATAAAGCGGCTGGCGACTGGTGTTTTGAACTTTCGGGTCGAGTGATTTCCAATCGCTTTATAAATCGCCATTGGAAATCACCGGTCCCTTCGCAAAAACGGTTACCCGAGTATGCGGTCCCCAACAAAAGCTAACATAAACAAACACCGTCGGGAGCTTCGCACACCGACGGGTTGTTTGACGATCAAACCCGTTCCCGACGGTGTTTGCGAATTGGAAAGCAACCCCCACAACTATCCGAGATCGAAACTCCGGGAAAGAGGTAACCACCTTTTGGACGGGGAAGAGCCTAATATTAAAAATGTTAAAATCTTATTTTAGTGTCAGGGTGACTGAAAAGCAGTAATTCTTTGTGCGGGCATTTGCTCCAAGTCACCGGGACACTTCATCCTATAGTTTGTTTTTCTGTTCGAGTGACGATTGTTTTCGTGTATTATTGCTATGACATTGCATCCTATAAAGTACTATGAATTAAATAGTTGCTCAAAATCCACCCTGCCCCCTTTTGGGAAAGGGGGAGTTGTTCAAATATTATTTATCGTTCTAAAATTTAAACCCTCAAGGTGCCATTACCTTGAGGGTTTGTAAGTTATCTGTGAAATAAGTCAAAATTACAGTACATGCAGCTAAAGCCAGTTGCCAGCCTCCAGTTGCCAGCCGCTAATAAAATTAACTGTTAAATGCCATCAAAATTAAATCACTAGCAGTCAAAGCCAGCCGCCAGCCACTAGTCGCCAGCCGCGTTCTTCCCAAGCCAACCGCCAGTTGCCAACCGCCAGCCGCAAGTGTAGAATTATCTGCGGAATGCAATCAAAATTAAACCACTTGCAGCTAAAGCCAGTCGCTAGTCGCCAGCCGCCTTTTCCCATTGCCAGCCTAGTTCATTTGTACAACGCTAAACGGTTCTTCCAATCCATAATCCATTAAAAAATAGTCTTTTATTGTTGGAAGTTGTGCCGGAGTCGTGTCCCAGTCGCCTGGACCATTGATCCAACGTTTGTTGTTTTTGTAAAAATAGCCAAACGTATTTTTAAGGCTTCCCGATACTTTAACGGTTATCTTGTTCTGGCCATCGGTTATGAAATGGCTGATATTCAATTCGTAAGGAGGATAGGCGATAACACCTGCACTCTTATCGTTTACAAAGACTTCGGCAACAATCCCCTTCCACTTGTTCAGTTTTACCTTAAACTGGTTTCCAGCTTTCGTAGCGGTGAAATTGTCGGAATAGTCAACTTTCTGACTGTAAAACGGATACCCCATTGATTTCCATGACCCTAACTTGCCAAGTTTGCCTGAGGCGATTTCAAAGCCTTGCTTCAATGGGTTCAGGATAAAATCTCCCACGATATACGCCGGCATCAATTCGGCATGGACCGACATTTTGGGTGCTTTTAATGTGATGGTATTCAATCCCTTTTTAACCTTGTCGCCAACCGGGATTTTGAAAAATTCGCGGTCGATCCACCATTTGTCGCTTTTTTCCACCTTTTGACCATTGATGAACACTTCCCAAAGTTCGGTACGTTCCACAACCGCCGACAAGTTTTTGACCGTTTCGGCATCCGCATTTTGGGCAATCGTAAACCGGTAATTGACTTCAAAACCGGAACCTACCTTAAACGTATCCAAAGCAAGGTAATCCTTTTTGTACTGAATCTTATGCTGCCAAGGATTTCCCATCTTGAAACCGTTGCTGTCGAACAATTGCCGCATCGCCTTCATAAAATAGGTGTCCTTAAGGTCTAGTTTGCTCGATTTAACATCCAGATAATCAAGCACCAAAACATTTTCCTTCTCTGGCTGGATCGCCAATGGACCAGTTCCTGAAACGATTTGCTCTGTCGTTGTTGCCTTTGGAGCTTCCATTTCTGTCACTTTTTGGTTGGAGACATAATACAACGCACTTCCGATCGGAGCAAGCGAAATATCAAAAGTTAATTTCCCATTTTCAGCAGTTGTCGGAATGGAAAAACATTCGCCTGTCATTAAATCCATCTTAACCAGGCTATTACCTAAAGCACTGACCTTCGCGGAAACGCTTTGTAAAGTATCGGTATTGATCACAAAGATGATCTGGCCATCCTCCAGTATCCTGCGCTGATGGTAAAGTTCACCCGAGGTTGGGTCAGCTTCCTTGATCGAGAAATCTGCAAGGGCAAACGATTCCTGAACGGCTTTTTCGTTGGCATCTTTGGCATAAGTGACCTGCCCTGAATATTTGTTCAATAAGGCTCCCACTTCTGTGGATTCTGACCCGTCGAGGTAGTTGATCTCTTTGGTAAACGAAAGTACCTTCCCACCTTGTTTGAGGTATTTTCCCAATAATTCGAAGGTGACCTTGTCGATGTTGTTCAACGTGGCAGGGATAACGAACAAACCATAAGCACGTTGACCCACAACCAATTGACCATTTTTTACCGAACCGATTGCTTTTAACACCTGCTCCGATCCAAGGTCGTATTCAAAATGGTTGCGTTCGAGCTGATAGGCAAAATATTTGAAATCTCGCTGTATCGTGTCGAGTGTGGCATTTTTAACCTTTCTTGAAAAATACATCCAGGCAGTTGTATTGGGCTGGATCACAAGGGCTTTGTTGATCTGCTGACCAGTCGCCATTGCCAATGAAACACGACCCAAATAATCCCCAAGCGGTTTATAGGTATCCCACCAGGGTTCGTGGTAGGTAAAGGATGGTGGGTAATCGAACTTGCGCACACCTTTGATCGTGTAGTAGGAGAGGTGCTGGTTCACAAAGTTCACCCCAAGGACACATTCCCAATCGGCCAGGCGTTTAAAATTGCTGAATGTGATCTCCCATCCTGCCCCACCATAAGTTTCGCTCATCATGCGCGAACGGCCGGTCTGATTGGCAGCACTGTGCAACTCCCTGATGGCACGTGAGTTGCCGAACTGTCCACCCTGGCCATTTGGAACATACTCATTACCAAGCATATCCACTGCCGGTTGTTGGTGGTGGATGTAAAAGGCTGCTTCATCCATCCCATCGGTCGGACGTGGCCAGCCATGTTCCCAGTAGTGGCCTGTCCATTTCAAACCATTTTGTTCACAATATTCGCCCCAAGGTTTGGCCCAACGGTCAACAAACATCTCAACTAACAATTCAAAATAGTCGTGCCTTACTTTTCTCCAATTGCCTACTTCATCAACAAGCGATGGTAGGTTCATTTTCAGGTCGTAGCCCCATCTTTTTTCAAATTCGGGGAACAGGTCGGGTGTCCACCTCAAAGCTGTTTTTGGACCCATGGCTGCTTCGAGATTAGGTTCGTCTGTGAATATGCCCATCAGGGTTTTGCCAAATTCTTCCTTGTTGTATTTCGCGTAGCCTCTCATCGTGATCTCCATAAATTTCTCTGTCACACCTTTATAGAGCAGGTCAACATATGGAAAATTGCCATACCAGTACGATTTTGTGCCGTAGGTTTTTTTGAAGAGATAGTACTTCCCTGGTTTGCCAACGTAGGAATCCTTGTTTGAAGTGATGTCAATGAATTTGTTGTTTTCCATCAATAAGATCACCTCGTACTTGCAGGTATCGGGCTTAAAGGTCTCCTGAACTTCGCAGCCATAACCGGTACCATGGTTGTACGAATCGGGCATCTCGGCCTGAACATGTCCACCTGCGAAGCCGCTTGGGTAGGAGTTCTCGTCATAAATCCAGACCTTCATTCCCAACTCTTTGCCTTTGAGGACTGTATAATTGAAAAGGTAGTCCCAGTCTTCCGAAAGGTATTCGGTGATCAAACCAGGGCGAGGATGGACAAACACACCGCCGATCCCACCTTCCTTGAATTTCTTCATCTGAAAGTCGATCCCATCTTCGGAGATTTTGTCGTTCCAGTCCCAAAGAGGCGCGCTCCGGTATTCGGAAGACGGATCGACGAAATTTTGTTTAAGTCTCGCATAGGTTTGGATTCCTTCAAGGACGACAGGTTTTGGGGCACATCCTATTGCAAGGACAAACAGCAGCAGAATACCCGAAATGGAAAACAAATGGTTTTTTCTCATGATGGTAAGTAATTGATTAATAATATAATTCTCTTATTTTCTTCCTTTAAGTTTCACAGTTCCGTCCGAGACAGCCTTTACGCTTTTCCGGAATTCCGATCGCGGACGGTCTTTTGTGTTTTCATTTTCCCGGGGTTGCGCAATCCTAAAAGAATAGAGCCACTAGGGGCTTTTGTGAGGGATTGCTTACCCTGGGTTATTCCTGGTTGACCCTTACAAGGTCAGCACTATTGAACGATTTTGATAGTAATCCACAATTAGATAATTCCTCATCTTCAAATTTTCAAATTGACGAATTTTCAAATTTTTCTTTTTCCCTTCTCCGGTCTCCCTTTTCCGTATTTCCATGCCCCATGCCCCTTGCTCCAAGCTATTCCACAAGAAACACCGAATGGACCGGTTCTAATTTCAGTACTATTTTGGTCATTTGCAAACCATTTTTAACCAAAGGTGCTGCTTCTATTGACTGAATTTCACCGGTATGGGGATCCATGAGTTTGGGTTGGTGCTTTCCGTTCAGTACCAAATCGATCTTAGCCGAAGTAGCACCCAAATTGGCAAAATAATAAGTATCCTTTCCATTGATGATTTTATGGATATACCTGATATCCTTATTGTTGGGATATTCGACATCAAAATTGAAATCCAGCTTTTGAAGGGCTTCTGTAATCGATTTTCCGCTTGGTTCAGCAATAAAAATAGCTTTTCCTCCAGCCTTATTTAAAATGGGTTTTCCATCAACAGGTATTTTTAAGGTGAACATTGAATTGATGATCTTCTTGATTTCCTTGTCCTTGTTGGATTCGGTTGCAAACTCCGGCAATTGTGACGTAAAAATCAGGTTGCCACCATTGTTGTAGAACGTTTTGATTTTCAAGAGGTTCGACAATGAGATCGTTTTGCAGGATGGGATAACCAAAATACTGAACGACTCCTTGTTGATCTTATTCTGAAGGTGAAGTTTCTTGCCGGAAACTATACATTTTTCATCCAACACTTCGGGGTGCAAAAAGGTGAAATCCTTCCCGGCATCCTCGGTCAGCCAATTGGCCACATCGACATAATCTGCTTTTGGAACGGCCACACCACCTTTGTAATTGCCAAGCGGACCATCCAGAAAGTGCTCGCCTTGAAGCATGTGGATCGGATAAAGTATTGCAATATCGGCCACATGTTGTCCCGGATTTTGCAGGATTAGGTTGAGGCGTGCCATGAACATGTTAAATATCTGGAGACTGTCGGCATAAATTGGGTTGCGGTATGACAATTCCGGTTTGAAAACCACCTTTTTGTCGTTGTACCAGACCGCATGGGGGATCAACTGGTTGATTCCTTTTGCATACTGGTCCATTGCCACCGAAAAGATTTCGTTCCAACCGATGTTGCCCATTGCCCCGTAAGTTTCTGACATCACCAGTTGATGGTCCCAGTTATTGGCTGCGGAACTAACGATCTTGTAAAACCTTTCGGCAGGGCGGTTACCGCCAATTTTGTCGATCCCCGGAATATCGAGGTACTTAAAGCATTTCATCAGGTCGCCCGAAACACTAACCGGATTGATTACCTCCTCCTGGTCCTGATGTCCGGTGGCCGTAACCCCATGTTTCACAGACCAATCGTTGACCTGTTTCATAAAACCCTCGGCATATAACTCCGAACGGAACCCGAAAAGGTAATTTCTGGCAACCCTTGTTTCCGGTCCAATGTCGTACCACAAAGCCGGATAATACATTTCAGGATTGATGCCATATTTTTTCTGGAATTTCTCATTGAACAAGGGTGTCCACATCCTCCCTTTTGCACGATACATCGTGGGTTCGTCAAAAAACGTCCCACTGATCACAGTCCCAAAATATTCCTTAAACCTATCGTAATAGGCTTCATGCGTCATCTTGATAAAATTCTGGGTCGCAACAGGATCAAGATAATCGAGGATTGGATCACCATCTTTGACACAAGTAAAGAACATCACAGTCCATTCACCGGCAGGAGCCTTCCAATTTAAGATACCATCTTTGATAAATTTCCTAAGGTTAATGAGTTCCAATTTAGTCTTTTCCATCGCAATGACTGCCTGCAAATTACCTGTCGGGACTTTCTCGTTGACCACCGAATTCCCATGAACAGTCACCTCCGTTTTGTCGAGGCGTTTGATCGTTAGTTCAGGGAAATTGATCTGGAATCGGTTGATTCCGTCGCCATTTACGGCACCGATCCCTCCGGATGGGAAACCAAACTCATCGTACAGGCTCATCGTAAGTCCCAGACTTTTGGCTTTTTCCAAAGCTGTTTTATAGACTTCAAAATATTGTGGCGACAAATATTCCGGTTTGAAGTGCTTCCCAAACGGTAAAATTCCAAAACCACCATACCCACTTTTATCACGAAAATCCTGCATCTGCTGTTCGATACCATTTTTAGAAACAGTGGTGTCGTTCCAAAACCACAGCGGACGTGAGTGGTATTTCAAAGGGGGATTCTTGAAATTCTCACCCGACAGATTGGATTGTTGACCAATAGAGATATTGATGATCAACAATATAAAGGACAGTTGGATTAAAATCTTTTTCATAATTCAAGTTCAATCTTTATTAATCAATTCAATCGCTTTATCCAGAACTTCATCCTTCCCTTCCCTGATTCGGGCAATGGTCGGTTTAATTTCGATATCAGGAACAATTCCAATTCTTTGTGTTTCAGAACCATTTGGGTAATAAACTCCTTTTCCGGAAATCATCGTCCTTATATTTCCGGGAAGCGATATTGATGATACATCGCCATCTGCTCCGGCAGTTGTACTCCCAATTACCGTTGCTTTTGGGGCTACTCTTAAAGCCATGGTCGTATATTCGGCCTGACTTTGAGTTTTTTCATCAATGAGAATTACCACTTTCCCTTTATAATAGTCCGGGTTTTTCTCTCCCACTTTCAAGGGCTCAAGAAATGTAAAAAGTCCCGGTGTTTTTAAACTGGTCGTGGTGAATTTTGCAAATTCCGTAGGTTCAGGCATTAAATATTTCCCTAACCTAAATACAATAAAGTCAGAGGGATAACATCGGAGGTCAATTACGATTCCTTTTTTATCCCGAAACGATTTCATGATTTCGTCAATTTCTCCTTCTTTGAGCGTACCTGGATAAATGTAGCCAATCTTTTTACCAATTTCGGAATGGGAGGCCACTTCTGCATCCTGAAACCTAACGGCAGTTGAACGAACCGTATTCACAGTTTCTGTGTAAGTTATTGTTGGATTTTCAAGCGTCAGAACGACGGAGTTGGCATTCGTCCTTAAGAGCCTCTTCGAAACATCTCTTAATTTTGTCGTATAATTCGATGCCGGACAATAATTGATTTTTTCGGCAACAATTTTTTCAATTTTAATTCCATTAATCTCAGTAATAATATCGCCGACGTTGATGTGCAAATTACTGCTCAACAGATCAGATTTTTTCACTATGACGACTTTATTTTCTGCAAATTTAACTTCAAGAGGGACGATCTTGTTTCCAAAAAAATCATTCAGCGATTTATCCTGCTGCCCCATATTTGCATGTGTATCGTGTATCTCGCCAATCAAACTTAAAATCGTCAATTTATAGGCCAATTCATCATGGCATGCGACCATTTTGGGAATGTATTCCTTCAAAACTTCGTCCCACCCTTCTTCGATTAAATTTTTATAAGGGAAAAAATATTCAATCATATTCCAATACCTGAATAATGCCAGCAATCGATAACCTGTATCCTCCCATTTCATCCCGGGATATAAATTTTCATTCTGAAAAATTGGATTTCGGATAACGGGAGCAAACGATATATAATAATTCGATTGCTCCCGGCGCGATTGGTCAATTTTGGTCAGTTCCTGGCTCAATTCTTTTTTGAGAAATGAATCGTCCGAGATCCAACGCGTATTTGGTTGTATTTTAATGGTAGCAGCAATAACTTTTTCCTTTCCCATTTTGGTAATACTTCCCAGTGCTTTTATCGATTTTAAAATTTCACTTTCAAAATCCTGAGAATAGATTTTAGGCAACATTCTAAAAAGTTCATCATCCCAGTTAACTTCCCCTTTTGCGATTTTTGGATGATGGTATTTCAAAAATCCCCATATTTTACAGAGTTTATAAAGTTTTTCAATCTCTTTTTTATTGACCGCGTTCAGGCGAAAGTTCGAGCCGTTGTCGAATTCCTTGTCCATTGGAAATTTTGAGACCGTTTTTTCTGCTTTCTGAAAGGTTTGTACATCTTTTCCATCAATTGTCAGGGTGAGATGATCGAACCACGCTTTTCCTTTCCCCGATAATATTCCTGCCACATAAATGTTATCTGCACCTTTCGGATAAGGTAGAGTGATGCTGTATTTGGTCCAATCTTTGGTCCCAGCGATCTTCTGTTTTTCCATATTGTCAAAGGCAAGTGGATGACCTATGCTATCAACCCGTAATAGTAACCCTGCAAATCCGTTTTCCACCTTTTCAATTTTCATATATCCGGTAAGCAAAATCTTGTTGCCGTTGTAGTTGGCAGGAATCTTATAGGCGATACTTCCAAACGAACTTCCCTCTTTATCGGAAACAATTAGTGCGGAGCATTTGCCTGAATAAAAAATTACCATGTCCTTTTTGATTTCATAGTTACCCCATTTAATCCAATTATCGGGTAAATTATTATTCAGATTGTTTTGTTCAAAATCGAGATTGAATTTTGAATTTGGTGATTGAGCGTGGCAACTTATACTCCAAATAATCGTTAGAATTAAAATTAGATGTCTCATTTTACTGTTTTTTTTAACTTGCAGAGAACATGATTTCAAGAATGACTTGACTGATAGGGACAAGCAACTCTATATGTTTCCATTTATTTCAACTTAATTCACTCTCAATTCTCCTAACAAACCCTTACCACCTTCATATTCAGGATTTGCCCTAATTTTTCAATTTTATTGGCAATATGTCCTATTCCAATGGCACAATGGTGGGCAGGCCCTTGTTTCGACCATTCGTTCATAAACCTTTTTGCCCCAACCGAAAAGCGGTAGCGACTGTTAGTATTCCCGATTTCAAGTACAGGACCTGCAACCGATTCACCTTCGGCAACCAATAGGAACAATTCATCCTTTCCTTCAACCACCGATAGCAAAGTTACCGGACCATGTTTGACTGTCATTTGGATCGATAGGCCTTTACCAGGTTTTCCATGGTAGAGTGGGAGGGGGACAAGCTTGACCTTTCCATCGGCTATCGCAAAATGGGCAGGACCATCGTGGCCCAACATCACCACATCATCCTTGAAATCCATCAGGTAAAACTCAGAAAATGAACCACCTGCACCAAATTCGGACATGATCTTCATCGCCTGGGAATTCTTCACTTCACATTCACCGGCAACCGGGATATTTTTACCTGTCAGCAACGTGTTTCCTGCGATGATTGATGTCACAATATTCTCATAGTCATTGCCCGATTCCCCTTCATAATAGTA
>CAIYPA010000197.1 GCA_903927965.1 uncultured Bacteroidia bacterium
CGGACCAAAACCGTCCCAAGCCAAAAGTGGATTTTCCCGATTTTGGGATATAACTTGGGTCAAGCGCAACAACGGCTTCATTAGAAACGACTTGCTTGATCAGGTCCTTGTTAAAACCGAGAAAGTCAAACGTTTTTTCAAATTGGTTCCGATATGTCTGCTCGGTGAGTGGGCCAAACCGTCCAAGTTGCAAGAAATTAATCTTACCTTTGATGCTCAAAATGTGCCAAAGAACGATTACTATAAAAGCCTTGCGCGGTTTATTTAACATATTAAAAGCATCCTTTTCTAATATGCTGTTTATCAGATACTTGATTGAATTATTGACCTTAGGAATCATAAATAAAAAATTACGGAATAATCTTTTAAATTACTGATTTCTAAGGTCTTAACCAAATATTTTCATACTTATTTTTAACTTATTTTACTGATATTCAAATACATATATCAAAATTTACCGAACTATTGGATAAACCTATGCTCATTAAAATCGCGGGTGTAAGTAACAGGTTCCTTTCTGTATTTAGCATCCGTTGTGTATTTATCCATTTCCATTCTGATGGATAAATTTTCATTCATACTGGTACTAAGGTTAATCCTGGTATTTAACACCTGGCCAGAAGGAGCCGAAAGGAATTGAATCACTGAGTTGTCGGGACGGGAAACAAAAACCTGTCGCTCCCACGAACCATTTTTATCTTCCCACAACACTTTAATTTCGCCACTTTCAAAATCTATTGTACGAAGATAATTTTTTATGCGACCCGATTTCTGCTGCTCAATCTCCATCTCAAATGCCGGGATTAAACGATGACCACCCATACCGATTGGAATTCCAACTTTGGCGGAGGCATCAAGGGATAAATAGAACGCTTCCTGGAATTTACCTTTCAGAATAAGATCCGTGACATCGGGAAGCACATAAGCTATTTTGGGTGCTTCAAAAGGCCGCTTCCAAGGCAGCAACAATCTTTCTTGCTGAAAAATGATCCTTTCAGACAACGGGTTTCCATAAACTTTGATGTACATATTACCGTTTCCCGAGAAGAGCAAATCATTCTTCCCAACACCCGGAGCAATGCTAACCACACCTCTTTGGGGAACTACACCTCTTTGGACCCTTTCTTCGAGAGACATCGGAGTAATTTGTTCATTAGCAGGTATGAAAGAGTTGGTTGACACAGGAAGTTTAGGCAACAAATCCTTAGACTGACCAAATGCAGGTAACCCTATTGAAAAAGCTGTAATAACAATAAGTACCTGATAATTATGCTTTAAAATATTGGTTATCATTTGTTTAATATTTGTTTTTTAACGGCCAACTGGAATCGAAGATCGACGAAGTCAATACCCATCCGTCTGCTGAAAGAGATGGGTATTTCATTGGTTTATTTTCGGACACTCCCTTTAAAAACGATTTTCACAGGAAAAGCATAATCCAAAGCAGGTTTGTTTTTTGGCAGTTTAATTGTTATCCCATTTGCATCCTGTGACCAACTGATTTTCTCTTTTAAACCGATGATGGATATTGATTTAATACTTTTTTTAGGCGCATTGGTTTGTCCAAGGCTTTTAATGACAATATCTTTTTGTGGCCAATCCATTATAATGGCATACAGCGTGTTATTGGCTTTATTCCGGGTAAATCGGATATCTTCCGAAGTGAATTTTGGTGATTTTTGCTTATTTAAATAGGCAGGACCTTCACCGTAAACCACCCAAGGTCTGGTACTGTAAATAGCTTCGCCACAGTTTTTAAGCCAGTCGCCAATTGATAACATCAATTGTTTTTGGTCATGGGGGAAAGTGCCATCAGGCCTTGGAGCAAATGAAAGCATCAGTACGCCCCGCTTGCTGACGATGTCCACCAATTCATCAATGATCGTATTGGGCGATTTTATGGGAGAATTCTCCACATAGCCCCAATTATTACCGGCATAAACACAATCATCGGTTTGCCAAACAAGGCGCGGTATTGAATCTTCACCCCCACGTTCGTGATCCAAAACTGCAGCTCCCAAGGGGAATCCCTTATTCTTATAGTTTAGCACGACACCCGGTGCACCAAACTTTCCATCTCCCCATTCAACAGCCTTGTTGTAATAATGTGCCGCAAATTCGATTCTTCTCGATTCAAATACCGCAGGATTTATATCCCAATCAAAATAGAATAAATCGGGTTTGTACATATCGCAGAGCTCTTTTGTGCGAGCTAACCAACGATTCAAATCGCGTTCGCTTGGACTAACTTTATTACCTTCAATAACCGGATTACCATATAAATCCTGATAAGTTGTGTCTTTGGCATCACCCTTGTTCAGAAAATTAAATTGGAAAAATCCAGAGTTCCAACCCGAATGATTGGAAACGCCAAATTTCAGTCCCCTAGCTCTAACTGACTTTTCTATTTCACCTACCAAATCACGTTTTGGACCCATTTGCACAGCGTTAAACCTGGACAATTTGGTGTTCCACATTGCAAAATTATCATGGTGCGCTCCCATCATACAAAAAAACTTTGCACCCCCTTGAACAAATAAATCAGCCCACTCATTGGGGTCAAAGTGTTCGGCTTTAAACATGGGAA
>CAIYPA010000198.1 GCA_903927965.1 uncultured Bacteroidia bacterium
AGAATCCTTGGCATACTCTTCCCATCTTCTATTTTTAATGGCCGGGCCCCAAAAGATGGTGCTTTGCTCTCCGTTTTTTTGGGAGGGATCAAAAATGGTGAATACTTCAATTTGAATGATGAGGAGATCAAAACACTTGTCGATGAGGAAGTTGGCGAACTGCTGCATGTGAAGGGGATCAAACCCGATCTTTTCAGAATTTTCAGGTATCAACATGCCATTCCACAATATACAATTACCTCGGAACAAAGGTTGAATGCCATCGAATTTATCCAGCATGTTTATCCCGGTCTGGTTCTCGCGGGCAATATCAACGACGGGATCGGTATGGGCGACCGGATCAAACAGGCCAGGGGGGTTGCTGAAAAAATCATTAACTGTTAATCGACAACAGTACCTTCATCTTTTCCTTGAACATAGAGTTGAACGGTTTTAATTGGTCTAATAACTGAACGATAGAGATTTATGGATTGAAGGAAAAATAGAAAGAATAGAAAATCCTAATTGTTGATAAAATCAAAAACTTTAAAAAAGAACTATGCCCGATTTTGAGTAATTTTGTCAAAAAGCGAGGGTAATGGTTAAATATACAACGATAAAGAAAAATTTGAAATTTGAAATTGAGAAAGGTGACAACAATGACCTCGCTTTCCTGACCCATTACTTGCAAAACCATGAAAATGGAGTTGCACCGCATTTCAAGGATTCAGCAATCAAATTCTACAATGAGCTAAATGCGCAATTGGACTGTGTCCTCGAACCAGAGATTCAGTTGGTTTTACCGATGGATTTTGATGTTCCTTTTCCCCCTCCTGAAAAGATTGATTTTACTTTCATTGATTTATTTGCCGGAATTGGGGGCTTCCGAATTCCCATGCAGGAGTTAAATGGGAAATGTGTGTTTACCTCTGAGTACAATTTTTATGCTCAAAAATCGTATGAACTGAACTTTGGGGAAGTTCCCTTTGGTGATATTACCAAACTTAATCTGGACATTGTTCCCAATCATGATATTTTGGTAGCAGGTTTTCCTTGCCAACCATTCAGCATATCAGGTAAAATGAAAGGTTTTGAAGATACTCGTGGTACGTTGATTTACAATGTATTACAAATTATCGAAAAACGGGAACCTAAGGTAGTAGTTTTGGAAAATGTCAAGCACCTGGTCCATCATGACAATGGCAATACCTTGAAGATCATTTTAAAACATCTTGAGGATTTGGGATATCTCATTTCCTGGAAGGTTTTGAACGCTTCGGATTTTGGGGTGCCACAGAATAGGGAACGGATAATCATCGTAGGCAATAAACAAAAGAAGTTTGATTTTTCTAAAATTACCGAAAAACCAAAAATGATATTGAAACCGTTTCTGGAAAAAGACGTTGAATTTGAATACCTAAACGAACCCTATACGCTGATTGAAAATTTCAGGAGCCAGGAATCAGGTTTGATCTTTGTCGGTCACAGGAATAAAAAGATCAGGGGGGCAGGTGTTCGTCCCGGAACTGAACATTTATCCAGGGTCCATAAGCAACCCAACCGGATCTATTCCTCGGAAGGCCTTCATCCTGCATTGCCTTCGCAGGAAACCTCAGGCAGGTTCTGGATTTACGATGAAGGTACCGTCCGGAAACTCACAATAAACGAATGTTACAGGTTGATGGGATTCCCCGATGATTTTATTAAAATCAGCAATACAAGTGAACTATATAAACAAATAGGAAATTCTGTTTGTGTTCCTATGGTTAAAGAAGTAATAAAACAAGTAAAGGATCAATTATTATAGTATGGAACCAAAAGAATTTCTAAATAATCAATTTGATGTTTCGGTTAAATTAATTGCTTCTAATGATTTTATAACTACACAGTTAACCGTAGAAGAAACAGATCTCCTTAATATAATTATCAAACATTCGGAACAAGCTAAGGGCATTTTAACAGTTTGTATCACAAGTATTGTTTATAAAGCCTTGCACCCTGAGCAGGACATCAGAAACCATCAAAACAGCATTAAGGGGGGATACTCGGGAAGAACTTTTGATTCTCAACATATCACTCCTTTCCTTAAATCGTGCCACTTTCCCGCAATGGCCGAAAGTGGTTGGCTAACAAGGTCTTTAGAGCAGAAAGTACCATACGATAGGAATTATACTGGAGCAATCAAACCCAATATTTTAAAAACTGCATTTCTTGGTATTTTGGACAATATTCAGAACGGAGCAAAATGTGCGCTTTATTTACAATATATTTTTCAAGGCTTAATATTGAAACGAAATAAACAGATCATTGAATTGGCAAAGCCGGCAAATCTTTCTATTAAATCTATTTTGGATTTGTTGGATCTCCATTTTAACTCAAAATATCAAGCCGAAGGTGCTTCCCGTTTACCTGTTTTAGCGATTTATGCAATCTATAAGTGCTTGACAATTGAAGCCAAACGATTTGAAAATAAGAAACTTCTACCAATAGAAAGCCATACCTCGGCAGACACCAGAAGTGGTAGAATAGGCGATGTGGAGGTGATAGATGAAAATAGCCGTTCCTTTGAAGCTGTTGAAGTTAAACATGGAATTCCAATCTCATTTCAATTGGTTCAGGACGCTTATTCTAAATTTCAGACCACTCCGGTTAAACGATATTACATTTTATCTACTGCACATTATCCTATTAAGGATGAAATGGATAAGATATCAATTGAAATTCAGAGGATTAAGAATATTCATGGTTGTCAGCTTATTGTAAATGGGATTATGGATTCGTTGAAATACTACCTAAGATTGCTTGAAAACCCATATGAGTTTATAGAGAATTACGTTAAGTTGGTAGAGACAGATAATGCTTTGAAATTTGAACACAAAGAGAGGTGGAATAAATTGATTAGCGAATTATAAAACATTCTATAGGGATGATTCATTTAAAAATAAACGGTCAGGACATT
This sequence comes from uncultured Bacteroidia bacterium, assembly GCA_903927965.1. GTDB lineage: Bacteria > Bacteroidota > Bacteroidia > Bacteroidales > Prolixibacteraceae > JAAFHB01. Next base: position 2,939 of record CAIYPA010000198.1, read on the forward strand.
GAAATTAAGGAGGGTAGCTCGGTTCTGAAGGCTGCTGATATGGCCGGGGTAAAAGTCCCGGCACTCTGTTTTAACGAGGAATTGGGGCATTTCACCTCCTGCATGTTGTGCCTTGTCAAGGACGCCAACAATGGCAGGTTGTTCCCATCCTGTTCTATGACCTCAACCGAAGGGATGTCGGTGATTACCGACGATGATGAGATTTTTGAGGCGCGTCAGACCGGACTCGAACTGCTGCTGAGCGAACATATCGGCGATTGCGAAGGGCCTTGTCAGGTGGCCTGCCCAGCCCATATGGAAATCCCGCAAATGAACAGGTTAATTGCATCTGGCAAGTTTACAGAAGCATTGAAGTTGGTTAAAAGGGACATTGCATTACCTGCAATTTTGGGCCGGATCTGCCCTGCACCCTGCGAAGGGGCGTGTCACCGGAAATCATTGGACACTTCGGTATCGATTTGCCTGTTGAAACGGTTTGTCGGTGATGAAAATGACCTTCATCCTTATGATCCGCTTCCGTTAAACGGGAAGAAAGTTGCAGTGATTGGTGCTGGACCGGCCGGATTGGCCGCTGCCTATTACCTTCAATTAAATGGTTTCCAGGCTGTGATTTTCGATAAAAAGGACAAACCTGGCGGTATGTTAAGGACAGATCTTAAACCTGAGCTTTTACCCTTGGATATTTTGGACAAGGAAATTGATTCCATTCTGAAAATAGGAGTGGTTTTTGAAGGGGGCAAACATTTCGATGCATTAACATTTCAAGCCATAAGAGAAGAATACGATTCGGTTGTTATTGCAACTGGGATCCATTTTGACGAAATCAAAAAATGGGGACCTACAACGGTTGCCAAAGGGATTGAAGCCGATCTCCATAGTTATGCAACTTCCCTTCCGGGTGTTTTTGCAATTGGCAATTCATTGCGCCCTTCAAGGCTTGCAGTAAGATCTGTGGGACAGGGCAAGGAGGTGGCCTACTCAGTAGCCCAGTATCTAGCATGCGAAGTGCCAAAGGGCGAACCCAGATTGTTTAATTCGCATTTTGGAAAGCTCTTAAAATCAGAGTTTTCGGAATATCTTAAGGAATCGGATGGCAAAGAAAGGATAAACGTTGAAAAATACAAAGGTTATACCGAAGAGGAGGCCATGGCTGAGGCCAGAAGGTGCCTCCACTGCGATTGCCGCGATATCGAAAACTGCAAATTAAAGGACTTTTCGGGTCTATACCATGCCAATCAGCGCAGGTTTATGGGAACCGAGCGGAAGTCGATTACAAAATACTTTGCACATCGCATTGTTTACGAACCCTTGAAATGCATCAAATGCGGAATTTGTGTCAGGATGACCTCCAAATATCAGGAAAAATTTGGGTTTTCATTTATCGGGCGCGGATTCGATGTGGTGATTGGAGTCCCATTCAATGAAACTGTTGAAGCCGGTTTGGCAGAAACCTCCGAAAAAGTAGCAAAAGCATGCCCAACCGGTGCTTTATCTTTAAAGGACTAATTATGAGAATATTATATCTATTTATTTCAATTATTATTTCAATTTTTGTTTCTTTTGGGACTGCGAATGGCCAGAATTCTGTGAGTTGGCCCAACTTTCGCGGCTCCCAGGACCTGTTGGGAACGACAAATGTGAACTTTCCTGACCAGCCAAAATTACTTTGGAGTGTTCAATTAGGCGACAATATCAAATCAGCCGCAGTGATCAGTGAAGGTAAGATCGTGATCGGGGCTACTGATGGGATTGTTTCCTGTCTCGACCTGAAAGGGAAGTTGCTTTGGCAATACAAGACCGAAAATTCAATCGAAGCTCCCGCATTGATCCTGAACCATAATGTCTATGTTGGCAACCTTGACGGTACCTTTTACGCTTTGAAACTTTCGGATGGATCGCTGATCTGGAAATACAAAACCGACAATGAGATCATGGGGTCTGCAAATTATTGGAAATCTGGATCTAAGACGTACTTACTTGTAGGAAGTTACGATTACAATCTTCATTGTGTGGATGTCGAAACCGGGAAAAAGAAATGGGCTTACGAATCTGATAATTTCATCAATGGGGCAGCAGCCTGTTTTAACGGGATGGCGATCTTTGGCGGATGTGACGGGTTCCTCCACATTGTTGACATTGCAACCGGCAAATCGGACTCCAAAATCAATGTGGCGACCTACGTTGCAGGTTCGTGCCCTGTAAGCGAAAAGATGGCCTATATCGGCGATTACGACGGATTGTTTTCGAAGGTGGACATTGTGAACCAGAAAAAGTCATGGAGCTGGGAAAACAAGGAAAACAAACAACCTTTTGTGGCTTCTGCTGCCTTATCGGGAGATCGGGTCGTATCCGGCAACCGCGATAAATTTGTGTATTGTTTCGATAAAAACAGTGGTAAACTCATCTGGAGCGTCAACAGTGGCAACCGTGTCGAAGCCTCACCTGTTATCATTAAGGATAAAGTACTGTCTGCCAACATGCGCGGTGACCTTGCCCTCCTCAAACTTTCGGATGGTTCGGTCGTGTGGAAATATGAAGTAGGCAATTCCATCCTCCATAACCCCGCAGTGATTGAAAACCTGATGGTCGTCTGCGCGTTGAATGGAACGGTTTATTGTTTTGGGAAATAATTCGGATAAACCAAAGGTCTTAGAGTTTTAACAAACGAAAAGCCTCGTCTTAAAACCCTTAAAGACTTTAAACGTTATATTGACACAATTTATCTTTTAAATCATGAACATTGTCCAGATAATACCCGGATCAGGTGGTAGTTTTTATTGCGGAAACTGCCTGAGGGACAGTAAATATGTGGTCGCATTGCGTGAACAAGGCCATCAGGTGATTAAAATTCCAATGTACCTTCCCATCTTTTCCGATGAACGCGATATCAGCGATATACCAGTGTTTTATGGTGCGATCAGCATCTATTTGAAACAACTTTATCCCATTCTCAGGAAAGCACCGCGTTGGTTCGACAAAATACTCAATTCAAAACCATTGATGAAGATGGCTGCATCGATGGCCGGATCAACAAATGCCAAAGGGCTTGAAGAGATGACCGTATCGATGTTGCTTGGCGAAGATGGTGGGCAACATCAAGAACTGGAATTGCTTGTTGACTGGATGGCGGAGCACTGCAAACCCGACATCGTCCATATCTCAAATGCCTTGTTGCTTGGTTTGGCACACCGGATCAAAGAGAAGCTCAATGTACCGGTAGTTTGCTCATTACAGGATGAAGATGTTTGGGTGGACGCGATGCAACCGGCTTTTCAGGATAAAATATGGAACCTGATGGGCAACAAGGCCAAGGATGTCGATCTTTTTATTGCTGTGAGCCAATACTTTTCGGATGTGATGCAAAAACGGATGGACCTTCCAAAGGAAAAAGTTAAAAGTATGTACCTAGGTGTCGATCCGGGTGACTATGAATTCAAATCAACCAAAGATAAAGGTCGGAACATTGGGTACATTTCGCGGATGTGCCACGAAAACGGTTTCGATATTGTAGCTGAAGCATTTATCGTTTTAAAGAAGAAAGTCGGATTTGATGATGTAAAACTCATTGTTACAGGCGGTTCAACAGGTGCAGATACAAAGTACATCAATGAAATAAAAAAAAGGATTTCCAAAGAAAAGCTGGATAATAACCTGGAATTTCATGTAGAATTCGAAGGTGCGGGACGCAAAGCTTTTTTTGAAAAGGTAGCTTTAATCTCTGTACCTGTCCGAAATGGTGAAGCCTTTGGGATGTACCTGCTAGAATCTATGGCCTCCGGAGTTCCTGTAGTACAACCTGCCTTGGGAGCATTTCCCGAAATTATCAACCTGGTTAACGGAGGTATCATTTACCAACCCAACACACCTGAAGAGCTTTGTGAGGCTTTGGCAAAACTGTTGTCCGATCCTTCAAAACTTGAAGAACTTGGTAGGAATGCACGGGCAGGGGTAGAAACTAGTTTTAATATTCACGACCACGCCAAAGAAATGATTGGTACATACCAAACCCTATTGATTAAATAGCCTAATACAACAATTTAATTTTTAATTATTAATTTTTAATTATTAATTCTTTAAAGTGATACTTCAATTAAAGAACATATCCAAGGGGTATGGCGATCCGCTCAAAAATAATTTCAGGAAAGTTTTGGATGGATTAAATCTGGAAGTTTCTGTCAATCAGAAAATTGCAATAGCAGGCCCCAGTGGATCGGGAAAAACAACTTTGCTCAACCTGATCGGGACTTTGGATCAGCCAGATTTGGGCGAGATTTGGTTCAAAGGGAAAAAGATCACTGGATATACACCAAAAGAGCTGGCACATTTCCGTAACCTGGAAATTGGGTTTGTATTTCAGTTGCACCACTTGTTGCCGCAATGCACGATGTGGGAAAATGTCCTTTTACCAGTTTTGCCCATAAAAAAGGTTGTCGGAAAAGCAGAGAAAGATTGGGCCGAGCACCTTCTCCGCAAGATGGGTATATGGGAACAACGCAATCAAAAACCATCCGAACTTTCAGGTGGTGAATGTCAGCGGACAGCAGTTGCGAGGGCATTGATCAACAAACCACTATTGATCCTTGCCGATGAACCAACGGGTGCACTTGACGAAGAAAATGCAGGTCATCTTGCTGAATTGTTGAACCACCTGAGTGGCGAAGAGGGGGTATCTTTGATCGTTGTCACCCATTCGACAGAGCTTGCTTCTCAGATGGACATTGTATATCATCTAAAAAACGGTATCCTGCAATGACGCGTTTTCAACTTGCTTTCAATAGTTTTGTCCACTATTTTAAAGCCAATCTTCTGGTAGCCATAGGAGTGGCGATAAGCACTGCTGTTTTGACCGGAGGTTTGATCATTGGCGATTCGGTCACTTTCAGCCTTGAACAGTCGGCATTTTTCCGTTTGGGGAGCACGACCCATGTTATATCGACTGTTGACAGGTTTTTCAGGACAGAATTGGCTAAAGAACTCGCAGCAAAAGGTGGTTTTGAAGTGGCTCCAGCCCTGATCCTGGAAGGAATGGCTGTTGCCGAGGGAGGTGCCGAGCGGATCAATAAAGTTCAGATTACAGGTATTGACGACCAGTTTGAAAAGATTGCCAATTCTGCGATCTATCGGAATCTGAAGGCAAACGAGGTAATCATCAGCCAGAACCTCGCCGAAAAGCTTCACCTTAAAAAAGGGGATACCTTCCTCACAAGGATCAAAAAAGCAAGCCTGATCCCATTGAACGCACCTTTTATTTCGGATGCCGAGACGAGTGTTTCGTTCAGGGCAACTGTGAAGGAAGTTGCCGACCAACATACTTTGGGGTTTTTCAACCTGAAAAATTCACAGACAGCACCTTACAACCTTTTCCTTTCGCTTGCAAAGCTGAACAACCTGATGAAATTTGATGGGAAGGCCAATCACCTTCTGATCAGTGCCCCATCAGCCGATCAATTAAATATCAGCAAGTTATTGGGAAAGTGTTTTTCTGCTGAACATGCAGGGCTTAAAGTTAAGGAAGTGATTGCCACGAAGGAAATGGAGATATCTTCTGAACGTGTCTTTATCGATGATCAAATTGTCAATGCCTTTAAACCATTTGAAAATTCACACCCAATCCTGACTTATTTTGCCAACAGCTTTGAATTTAAAGGTAAGAAAACACCTTATTCCTTTGTTTCAACAATTGATGATAAGGGTTTAAATGTCAATGATATCATTCTCAATAACTGGGTTGCTGATGATTTGAATATCCGGACTGGCGATTCGTTGACTGTCAACTATTATGAAATAGGCCCGTTGCGCCAACTTGTTGAAAAATCTTCAAGATTTTTTGTAAAGGAGATTGTTCCCATCGTGGGAAGATATGGTGACCGCGACCTGATGCCTTACCTGCCGGGAATGTCGGATGCAAAAAACTGCCGTGAATGGGAAGCGGGAGTTCCGATCAAATTGGATGCGATAAGGGACAAAGACGAAGCCTATTGGAAACAATACAAAGGAACTCCAAAAGCCTTTATATCATCGACTAAAGCCCATCAGATATGGTCGAACCGTTTTGGAAATTATACAGCCATCCGTATTGATGCGAAATCGTTCTCGGACCAAAAGTACGGGCAGTTGTTTGCAGCATCGTTAAGGCCTGAAAATTTGGGGATTGTAGTTACTTCAGTAAGGGACAACGGTTTAAAAGCCGCAAGAGGTGGCGTGGATTTCAGTCAGTTGTTTATCGGCCTAAGTTTTTTTATCCTTGTTGCAGCCCTTATTCTGACTTCCTTGCTTTTCCTGCTCAACCTTGAAAACCGGCAATCACAAATAGGGACATTGCTGATGATCGGATTTACGCGAAATCAAATCCGCAAATTATTGCTTTCGGAAGGCTTCATCGTCGCGCTTGCCGGAGGCCTGGCAGGTTTGGTCCTGGCCGTTTTTTATACCAGGCTGGTTTTTATTGCGCTGAATACCCTTTGGTGGGCTGTTGTGAGAACCTCTGTCCTTGAGATCTCCATTAATCCGATTACTTTATGTATTGGACTGTTTATCAGTATAATAATGGCGATGCTTACAATTGTCGTTTCAGTAAACCGTAGTTTTAAACGTCATGCAATCGAGCTACAGCGGTTACAGGACCAGCCCCAAAAACATTCGGTAGCGGTACTGAAGAATGTATTGATGGGTGTTTCACTCTTATTCGCAATTGGGTTAACAGGTTACCAGTTGATCAGATTGGACTTTTCAAATTCCGGACTCTTTTTCCTTTCGGGAGGATTGATGCTAATGGGATTGTTGTTGCTGGCAGACCGACAGTTCAGACGTAATAGTTTGATTTTTTCTGATGATTTTTCAATTGTAGCCTTAAACAAAAGGAACAATTCGCGTAATTTGGGAAGGTCGCTGACAGTGGTTATTTTATTTGCTTTGGGAACGTTTTTGGTCGTTACGACGGGGGCAAACCGGCAGGATCTTTTTGCAAATGCGGATGAAAAGACAAGTGGGACAGGAGGTTTTCATTATTTTGCCGAGACATCCATCCCGGTTTTGTTTAGCCTGAACGACAATGATCGGCGTAAATCGGAAGGTCTGACTTCTGTTTTTTCGGCAGTCCAGTTTAGCCGGATCGATGGTGACGATGCTAGTTGCCTGAACCTGAACAGGGTCTCCAATCCTGCAATTTTGGGTGCTGCTCCTGAACAGTTAAAAGGACGGTTCAAATTTGCCGATCAAAGTCCTGATATAGATGCAGATAGTGTTTGGGAGGCCTTAAATAAACCTTTGACTAATGGAGTAATTCCTGCTATTGCCGACCAGACAGTTATTCAATGGGGCCTTGGTTTGGCCATTGGCGATACCTTGCTTTACCGAAACGAAGCTGGTGATACCTTGAAAGTCAAATTGATTGGCGGACTTGCACCCTCGGTTTTCCAGGGATATTTGCTGATCTCGAATGACAATTTTATAAAGAATTTTCCAACCAAATGTGGCTCAAACCTGTTTTTGATCGATGTCCCCAAAGGAAAGGAACAGCAGGCGGGGGAGGAGCTGGACACTGTTTTCCGGGATAATGGTTGGGAAATGACCCTTTCCGCTCAGCGATTGGCGGAGTTTAATTCGATCACGAATACCTATTTGTCGATCTTCATTGCATTGGGGGCATTGGGTTTGATCCTCGGAACTGTGGGACTTGCAGTTGTTTTGGCGCGGACCATCCTTGAAAGGAAAAGTGAAATTGCGTTGTTGCAATCACTTGGATTTACCTCTCGTCAGGTATCCTCAATGTTGGTCCGTGAATACCTTGTCCTCCTTTTTTATGGAATTGTCATTGGATTTCTTTCAGCAGTAATTGCAGTCCTGCCGAATTTTGTCTCCCGGGGCAGCGAAGCCTCCTTTAGCTCAGTCTTTCTTATTGCATTCGTAATTTTTGCCAATGGTGCAATCTGGATTGTTGGATTATCGAAGTTTGGGTTGAAGGAAAAAAGGTTGAGTGTGAATTTGGTTTAAGATATTAATAATGAATTATATAACGGTTATTAGAAGATCAATAGTGCCGTTAGGCACCAGATATTGGTAGAAAATATTTGTAGCATCATATAGTGTCCCGTACGGGACACAACCTTTTAATGTAATTTCTTTTCTACCTATATTCCATCCCAAACAGGATTGAATAAATTGTATGATAGTCTATTATAAGATCGTTTCGGTGTTATGTCGTGCTGTTAGGCACCCAATATTGGTAGAAAATATTTATGGGATCATTATGGTGTCCTGTATGGGATACAACCTTTACCAGATATTTTCTTTCTACCAATGTCCTATCCTTAATTGGATTGAAATTATTGGTTGATCGTTGATCATAAAATTGAAAAAAATGTTATATTTGATAAACCCTAAATTCATTTATCATGGCAAATACTTACACCCAAATTCACATTCAAACAGTTTTTTCGGTTCAGGACCGTTATTGTATAATCAAGAAATCATGGAAAGATGAATTGTACAAATACATAACAGGGATTATACAAAATCATGGTCATAAAGTGCTGGCGATTAATGGTATGCCTGACCATATTCATGTCTTTTTTGGTCAGAGACCAACACAAACATTATCAGATTTAATGCAGGACGTTAAGGGTGATTCCTCTAAATGGATAAATCAAAAAGGGTTTGTTAAAACACGTTTTTCATGGCAGGTAGGATATGGTGCATTTTCATATAGCAAATCTCAAGTTGAAAGTGTGATCCAATATATTAGAAATCAAGAGATTCATCATCGTAACAAAACATTTATTGAAGAATATCTGGATTTTTTGGATAAATTTGAAGTCGATTACGATGAGCGGTATATTTTTAAGTCTGTCGATTACAACGAAGAGGACAATCTGACGTAAGTCATTTGATTTTGTGGAAAAAATTGCTGGTTCCTATGGTGTCCCATACGGGACACAACCTTTATATGTAATTTACTTCCTACCTATATCGCATCCCTAACGGGATTGAATATATTGTATGATGGTCCATTTAAGATTGTTTCGGTGTTATGACGTGATGTTAGGCACCCGATATTGTTGGAAAATATCCCATCCATAAAGGCATCTAATTTATTGCTTAATAGTATATTATAAAATTTTATCGGTGTTCTTTATTGCTGTAAGGCACCAGATATAGGTGGAAAATTTATATGGTATTTTATGGTGCCCCGTACGGGACACAACCTTCCAAATGTAATTTCTTTTCTACCAATATTGAATCCCTAACGGGATTTACTTAACAAATTGTCTGATAGTCCATTATAAAATTGTGTCGGTTTTCCAAAGTGCCATTAGGCACCAGATATTGGTAGAAAATATTTGTAGCATCATATGTTGTCCCGTACGGGACACAACCTTTACATGTAATTTACTTTCTACCAATATCCTATTCATAACGGGATTGAAATTATTGTCTTATAGTCTATTATAAGATTGTTTCGGTGTTATGTTGTGCCGTTAGGCACTCGATATAGGTAGAAAATATATGCATGATCATATGGTGTCCCGTTAGGGACACAACCTGCCAAATGTAATTTCTTTTCTACCTATATCACGTCCCTAACGGGATTGAATTTATTGTATGATGGCTAATTATCAAAAAATATTCAATTTCAGATTGTTGCCCCCAAGTTCCTTGCCCCAAGCCCCAAGCTTTTATTCTTCCCCGAGCAAATCTGGCCTGATCCGCTTCGTCCGTTCATAGGCTTGTTCCTGTTTCCAGTCATCGATCAACTGATCGTTGCCACAAAGGAGAATATCAGGGACGCGCCAGCCTTTGTATTCGGCAGGCCGGGTGTAAACCGGAGGTGTCAACAGACCATCCTGAAAAGAATCGGTCAGGGCAGAGGTTTCGTCCGACAAAACCCCGGGGATCAACCTGACAATGGCATCAGAAACGATGGCTGCGGCCAACTCCCCTCCGGTGAGGACGTAATCCCCAATCGACAATTCGAGCGTAATCAAATGGTCACGTACCCTTTGGTCCACACCTTTATAATGACCACATAATATTAACAGGTTTTCTTTTAGCGACAACTGATTTGCGTCGCGCTGTACAAACTGCCGGGCATCGGGTGTCAGAAATATGACTTCGTCATAATCGCGCTGACTTTTCAGGTCGCTGATTGCAAGATCGATAGGTTCCACAAGCATCACCATTCCAGCGCCCTTGCTAAAGGCATAATCATCGACCTTTTTGTGTTTGTCGGTTGACCAATCCCTTATATTGTGGATATAAATCTCTGCAAGTCCTTTGTCCTTGGCCCTTTTCAGGATCGAATGGTTGAAAGGGCTTTCCAGTAATTCGGGGACGACGGTCAAAATATCTATGCGCATGTGTTTGTTTTTTGCAAATGTACCATTCCCGAATGGGTAAAACAATCAGGTAAACCTTAAATTAGACAAAAAAAGATAAATTCATGTCATTATGGCTGATTCATTTTGCAAATCGAGCCAATATGGCCGATTATTTATAATGAAATGAGCCATATTCTGAACTGGTATATAAATTGCAATAGGGAGGCCATGTTGCAACCATAATTATTAAGTCAAACAATTAAAATTAAAAAGTCATGAATATTTTAAGATTTTCAAATCCATTAGGATGCAATGTTTTATCAGTCAACGCGTTTAACGATCTTCTCAGTGATCTGAAAGATGAAACCTGTTATTCGTTGCCCCAGGCCAATGTTGTCGAAAGTAAGGAGGGTTATCGGATAGAGCTTGCTGCCCCCGGATATACAAAAGAGCAAATCGGGATACAATTTCAGGAGAATGTACTGATCATTAAAGGCAATGTTGAAGAAAAGCAAAATGAAGGTGAAAAATTTCTTTCTCGCGAATTTGGGTTAAAGAACTTCGTCAGGCGTTTTGTCGTTCCCAAAACCATCGATTCAGCCTCTATCACTGCATCGTTTTCAAACGGTATCTTGTCAGTTGAGGTGCCTAAGAAGGAAGAAACGAAAGAAAATATAACAAAGGACATTCAAATCAATTAGTTTGTTATTCTTTGTTATTCAATGATTTAAGGGGCTTCTAACATTTAGTTGGAGGCCCTTTTCTTATTTGGAATAAAAATATGTTTTGGAATTAGTTGAGGATTCGATTGTAAATATCTATTTTCGTGAAATTAATCATGAATATACATCCTGGCTTAATCGCCGTAACGAAATTGCAGATGGAATCTAACGAGTTGAAAGAAAACGGAACATCCGAAGAAATCGGAGTTGTAAATGGTGGTGGAACAGTTGAAAACATTGAGGCTACAACAATAGCTGTCGATCCTGAAAGTTCTGGTAAAGAGGTTGAAGATGAAAATATTGAAATTTCATCCGAAACCGGAGCCGAACCTGAGGTTATTGAGGTAAAAGCTGAGAAAGAAACGATCGTTGAAGCACAATTGGAGGAAGGGATTGAAGAGGTTCAAAGCGCTGAGCCCATATTGGTTACCGAGGAACTTCCAAAACCGCTTGTCGATGATACGGGAACTACTGAAACAGTTTTAATCGATCAAATCGTTCAGGCAACTGCCGAAATTGACGATGATGACGATGACCTTTTCAGCGACCGTGAACCTGATGCCAATGCAATTCCAATACACGATTATTCTTCTTATAGTAAGGTTCAGTTAATCAATACATTACGTAAGATTCTGGCTGAAGGGACTGTCGATTCTATCCGTCCACATGCCGAAGCGATCAAAGGATGTTTTTACAAGATCAGGAACGCCGAAATTCAGGAGCAAAAAAGTGCTTTCATTGCACAGGGACATGAGGAGGAATTGTTCGAAGCTCAGGTTGATCCCTATGAATTCGATCTTAAGGACCTGCTTAGGGAATACAAGAACCTGCGGGGTGAATTGAATAAAAAACAGGAAGCTGTAAAGGAAGAGAACTACTATAAAAAACTGGCGATCATTGAGGAAATCAAGGCTTTGATCAACAGTGAAGAGTCAATCAATATGACTTTTCAGGAATTCAACAATTTGCAGGATAAATGGAGGGACATTGGCCAGGTGCCCCAAACCAAAGTAAAAGACCTTTGGGAAAACTACCATTATCATGTTGAATTGTTTTATGACTTTGTGAAGATCAACCGTGAACTTCGCGACCTTGACCTTCGCCGTAACATGGACGCCAAGGCCAAACTTTGCATCAAAGCTGAAGAGCTTGCTGCGAACACCGGGTCAGATGCATTGGGCACATTCAGGGACCTTCAGAAACTTCATGAAGCGTGGCGCGAAATTGGCCCGGTTCCCCGCGACGGGAAACAAGAGTTGTGGGAACGTTTCAAAATTGCGACAAGCATAATAAACAAACGTTATCAGCAATTTTTCGAGCAGGAACGCAACACGCAGAAAGAGCAGCTGCAAAAGAAGATCGAGTTGTGCGAACTAGCCGAGCAGTACTGTAGTTTTGTCTCCGACAATCCCCGAGAATGGAACGATATCACCGAAAAGGTAATTGCCCTTCAGGAAGATTGGAAAAAATCTGGATTTGGTCCACGTAAAGAGAACGCAAAAGTGTGGGAACGTTTCAGGGCTGCCAATGATGCTTTTTTCCAAAACAAGCGTGATTTCTGGAACAAGAGCAAAGATCAGCTCAATAAAAACCTTGCTTTAAAATTGGAAATCTGCGAACAGGCGGAAAAGCTCAAAGAGACTGACGACTGGAAAGCCACCACCGATAAGTTGATTGCTTTGCAGAAAAAATGGAAGGAAGTTGGCCCTGTTCCAAGGAAGCAATCGGAGTTGATCTGGAAGAGGTTCCGTAGTGCCTGTGATGAATTCTTTAATCGCAAGACCACCCATTTTTCAGGGGTAACAGGCGATCAGGACGAAAATTACAAGGCAAAAAAAGCTTTACTTGCAGAAATTGAAGCCTTCAAACCTTCAGGTAATACAAGGGAGGATGTGGAAGCACTCAAAAAATTCCAGGATCGATGGGCCGAAATCGGGTTTGTCCCGTTCCGCAAAAAAGAGGAATTGCAGATCCGATATCATAGCTTAATCGATGGTCTTTTTGATCAGCTCAAGCTCGATGATCAGGACATGGGGCTTTATAAGTTCAAAACCAAAATTGAACATTGGGCATCGATTCCAAGGGGTTGGACAAAAATCAATATGGAACGCGACAGATGTTCACAACATTTGAAACAACTTGAAATTGACCTCAATACATTGGCGAATAACGTTGGGTTCTTTGGTACAAGCCGTGGGGCCCAATCATTGATACAGGGTGTCAACCTTCAAATGGAAAAACTCAAAGTTCAGATCGACCTGCTCAAGGCCAAATTGAAGATCATTGATTCCCAGGAAGAGGTAAACTAATATTGATTTATCATTAAAAAAACCCGTTCCGGTAAAATGGAACGGGTTTTTTCATTGGGGTTTTGTTACTGAATTTTAATCTAAGGGTACGCTGTTTCCGATTATTATTCTTTACTTTGCAAACTTTTAGAACACACAAAAAAATTAATTATTGTGGCCACAACGAAGTATATATTTGTAACCGGCGGTGTGACCTCTTCTCTCGGAAAAGGGATTATTGCTTCATCCCTTGCGAAACTTCTTCAGGCAAGAGGATACAAGGTAACAATACAGAAATTGGATCCCTACATCAACGTTGATCCGGGAACTTTAAACCCCTACGAGCATGGCGAGTGTTATGTTACAGAAGACGGTGCAGAAACGGATCTGGACCTTGGGCATTACGAACGGTTTCTTAATTCCCCTACCACACAGGCAAATAATGTGACTACAGGCCGGATTTACCAGTCGGTAATCAATAAGGAACGCCATGGCGATTACCTAGGTAAAACGGTCCAGATTATTCCCCACATTACCGATGAGATCAAACGGTACGTCAAATACCTTGGATCAAAAAAGAAATTCGACATTGTCATTTCAGAAATAGGGGGAACAGTAGGCGATATTGAATCGTTGCCCTATATTGAGGCTGTACGCCAGCTTAAATGGGAAATGGGTACCGACGCACTTTTTATCCATCTCACATTGGTTCCATATCTCTCCTCAACAGGAGAACTCAAAACAAAACCCACCCAACATTCAGTTAAAGCGTTACTTGAAAATGGGGTTCAACCTGATGTTTTGGTCTTGAGGACGGAGCATCCGTTGTCACCCGGACTGAAGGAAAAGGTGGCCTTGTTTTGTAATGTCAGCAAAGAAGCTGTTATTGAATCAATTGATGTATCCACGATCTACGAAGTCCCGATCAGGATGCGCAACGAAAAATTGGACGAGATCGTGCTGAAGAAACTTGGGCTTCCAGTTGGTGACCCACCTGAACTTAAAGATTGGAACGATTTCCTTTACCGGTTTACCAATCCACAAAAGGAAGTTAAAATAGCCTTGATCGGAAAATATGTTGAACTCCACGATGCCTATAAATCGATTTCAGAGGCATTGATCCATTCAGGTGCTGCCAATGATTGTCGGGTTAAAATCGAATGGATCCATTCCGAAAGGATCACTGAAGAAAATATTGAACGGAAAGTCAAGGGATGTAGCGGAATGATCATTGCGCCCGGTTTCGGTTATCGTGGTACTGAGGGAAAAATCGTAGCTGCCAGATATGCCAGGATCAATAAAATGCCTTTTTTTGGAATTTGTCTCGGAATGCAGATAGCCGTAATTGAATTTGCACGTAATATACTTGACCTGGAAGGTGCAGACTCTACCGAAATGAATCCAGAAACACCATTTCCGGTCATTGACCTTATGGAGGAGCAAAAAGAAATTACTGATAAGGGTGGGACGATGCGTTTGGGATCTTATGACTGCCATTTAAAAAAGGATTCAAAATCCTTTGCTGCATATGGTAAATCCAAAGTATCTGAAAGGCATAGGCACCGTTACGAATTCAACAATGCTTTCCTTGAAAAATTCGAAAATAGAGGTATGAAAGCTGTTGGGATCAATCCTGATACCAATTTGGTGGAAGTAGTTGAAATTCCCGACCATCCCTGGTTTATAGGTGTCCAGTTTCATCCTGAATACAGCAGTACAGTGTTGCAACCACACCCTTTGTTTGTTGCATTTATTAAAGCGGTTCTCGAAAACTCAAAATAAAAAAATACGATCAATACTTTTTATGGATAAAAATACAATTACAGGCTTTGTCCTCATTTTCTTAATCCTGGTGACTTTCACCTATTTTACCAGACCTTCCGATTCCCAATTGGCGGCGATCAAAAGACAGAATGATTCAATCGCCCAAGTTGAAGCCAATAAGGCGCAAATGGCAGAAATTCAGACCAAAATAAATAAATCAGTTGCCGAAAATAAAATTGGCAATGCACCCGCTGATAGTGTTGGTACAGCTGGTGTCGATAGCGAACTGAAAAGTCTTTATGGTGTTTTCTCCGACAAAGCCAAAGGTGTCGAAAAGTTTTTTATAATCGAAAATAACCTGATGAAGGTGAAAATTTCAACCAAAGGTGGCAAGGTTTATTCGGTTGAATTAAAAGGTTATAAACGTTTTAACGGTGAACCACTGGTTCTTTTTGATGGAGATGAAAACCGTTTTGGATTGAATTTCTTTTCGCAAAATAAAAGTATCCAGACCGATCAGTTCTATTTTACCCCTTCGGTTACTGATTCACTTTTAACGGTTTCAGGCCCAGCTGTTTCAAAAGGGAAAGAGGGACGTGAAAAATTCAATGTGGACACCGAGGCGAATGCCAAGTCGTTATCGATGAAACTCGATGCAGGAAACGGGGTTTCTATCGAATATGTTTACACCTTGAAACACAACTCCTTTATGGTTGGGTTCGATATCCATACTGCCGGCCTTAAAAAAGTGATGGGAGCCAATTCCGATTACATCAACTTTTCGTGGACACAGGCAATGCCACGCCAGGAAAAAGTTTCGAAATTTGGTGAAGACAACTATTCGACGGCTTATTACAAATATTATCTTGATCAGGTTGACAAAATTGCCCCAACCAAATCTGAATCCAAACCTTTGACGACCAAAGTTGAATGGGTAAGCTTCAAAACGCTCTTTTTCTCCTCTACCTTAATTGCCGACAAGGCATTTCTTAACGGTCACGTAAGTACCAAAAAGAGGGACAAAGATCCTTTGTTTGTTTCCGATATGACCTCCGATCTCACCATTCCGCTTGAAGGGTCAGGCAGCGAAATTTTCAAAGCCAGGCTTTATTTTGGCCCGAACCAATACAATACATTGAAACAGTTCAATATAGGTCTTGAAGAAGAATTGTCATTGGGCTGGACCGTTATCGGATGGGTGAACAAATACATCATCATCCCGGCTTTTGACTTCCTCAGGCGCTATATTGGAAATTTTGGCCTAATTATCTTATTATTAACAATCTACGTTAAATTGATAATTGCTCCGTTTACTTATAAATCGTACATCTCACAAGCAAAAATGAGGTTGCTAAAACCTGAAATTGAAGAGATCCAAAAGAAATTTGGGGAGGATAAAAAGATGGAATCCCAACAAGCTGTGATGGCCCTTTACAAAAAGGCCGGGGTCAATCCATTGGGCGGATGTTTACCTATGGTCTTTCAAATGCCAATTCTGGTGGCAATGTTCTATTTCTTCCCGATCTCCATTGAATTGAGGCAACAGAGCTTCCTTTGGGCGCACGACCTTTCATCCTACGATTCCATCTTTAACCTTCCTTTCGAGATTCCATGGTACGGAAGTCATGTGAGCCTTTTCTGTTTGTTAATGACAGTAGCCAATATCCTCTACGTGAAATACAATAACGAGATGAGTGCAGCCGGTACGCAACAGATGCCAGGAATGAAGACAATGATGTACATGATGCCTGTTATGTTCCTGTTTGTCTTTAACAGCTATGCCTCTGGATTAAGTTATTACTACTTCTTGTCGCTTGCATTTACTTTTGTTCAGATGTGGATCTTCAAGAAGTTGATCAATGAAGAAGCGATCCATGCACAGCTGAAAGCAAAGCAGAAAATGCCGTACAAAAAATCGAAATTTGCCGAAAAGCTTGAAGAGATGACAAAACAACAAAGAAATATCACTTACAATAAGAAAAAATAGTTAACTATTTGATTGTTAAAACGATAAAAAGGCTGTTCCGATTTCTGGGCAGCCTTTTTATAGTTGCATCAACTTTGAAGGCTCTGATTATCCCACTGAATCCGAAATTACAAATCCGAAATTACAAATCCGAAATCACAATTCCAGAAAATATTATCTCTATGAAACCATTATTCGTTATTTTTGTATATGGCATAAAAAAGCAGTTTATTGTAATTGAAATAAAGGGTAGGGAATAAAATCAACTAGAATATGGCAAATTTAAAAATACCTATGGATGTTCAGGAAAAGGCAAACATGGTGATTACAGACTTCAACCTAAAAACGTTTGAAAAGAATTTAGGCGTAAAATATTATGCTGCTTATAGAGGGGCATTTTTATACTTGAACAGGATTGAAGGAAATAAAGATGGGCCTGTTGCCAGGCTTAAATACAAAGGTGAGTTAACCAATTGGGAATTTTCAATCTATAGATTTACACGAGATAACTATTTTCCAATGGAATTTTTATTCCCAGGTTATGATTGTGTTGATGGAACAATACAAGGTGCCATGAAGGCCGGGAACAAAGCTTATCCACCAAGATGGACACCTGCTGAATCCAATTTTTCAACTTTCTTTAAACATCTTTTTGGCAAATAATTATGGGCTTAAGTTTTCATTACAACGGAAAGATCGCCGATCCGGAAATGTTGCCCGGATTGATCGATGAAGTTCAGGACATTGCTAAAGTCCATAACTGGAGATACTTTGTCTTCGATCGCCAGTTTACAATTACCGATTTCGGGAAATTGGGGCATAATGAGAATATTTATGGGATATGTTTTACACCTCCAGGTTGTGAAACTGTCGATATTTGTTTCCTGTCGAATGGGCGGATGAGCTCAATAACGAACCTGAAATTCTGGGGAGAATCCACTGACCCTACTGAGAAGGAATACCTCTATATGTTGTCGGTAAAGACCCAATATGCCAGCGTAGAGCTTCACCAATTGCTTATCCATCTGTTTCGTTACCTGAACGGGAAATACCTTTCCGATTTTAACTTATATGATGAAGGTGATTATTGGGAAACCAACGATGCGATCCTGTTAAGGACCAATTTTGATAAGAACATGGCACTGATCAATAGTTTTGGATCTGCACTTGAGCTTATTCCAAAAGAATCAGGCGAAGACATAGAAGCTTATCTCGAAAGGATTATCAAGCTGATCCACGAAAAGAAGGATGAAATTGGGGATTCGTTGGGTAATTTGAATTAAAAAGTGATTAGGGAACATCCTTCAATTGCTCAATACAATCAAGGCATAAACAATCCTCGTAATAGTCGGCGATGGAATCGAGCAACTTTTCGGGGATCAAAATATCAAGACAAGGGCAATTGGAGTTTCCTGTACAGATGAAGTTTTTGCCACATCGGGAACATGATTTTGGGTCATATTTTGAATTCAATACCGACATCATCTGATCGTTTTTTACCAATTGGGTTTACGTTTTTCCAAAAAAGCTGAAAATCCTTCCTGAGCTTCGGGTGAGACCCGGATCCTGGCCAACAAAGCAGGAATTTCCTTCATTTCATTCGCCATTGATTCGATTATCAACCTGTTAATTAATTGTTTAGACTCAATGATCCCATTTTTGCCATTGGCCAGTATCGCCGTGGTAGTCTTTTGTAGGTGCGTTTCCAATTCCTCCATCGTAGCGAAGGATCGATTGACCAATCCGTTTAACTCAGCCTCGCACCCGTCAAAGACCCTGGCAGTGAAAATTAATTCCTTGAGATTCGAAGATTTAACCTTATTCAACAGAAATGGAGTTATTGAAGCTGCTGCCATTCCGATACGGGTTTCGCTTAAAGAAAATCTTGTTTCATCAATGCAATAAGCGATGTCGCAAACCG
>CAIYPA010000199.1 GCA_903927965.1 uncultured Bacteroidia bacterium
CCTTGATATGGTCGAGGATAACGGTTTTGAAATACTGCCAATAACATTTGAACATGCTATTGAATTATCGACTTTAGAATTTATACATAGAGATCCATTTGATCGACTTTTGATTTCTCAAAGTATAGCTGATAAGTTATTTATAGTCACTAAGGACGATAATATAAAAAGATATAAAATTGAGACGATTTGGTAAAACATTCAATTGTGATGGTTAGCGAATTGATTTATTCAACCTATTCGGATTTGGCAATGGCTTAATTGTAATCGGCAATTGCAACTGCACAGTTTTTCCATAATAGGGAAACACAATTTTTTGGCACCAATGATTCGCTGTTTTCTTTCACTATCATTTTTAATTATCCCCAATAATGCCACAATCCAAAAATCCACCCCCCATGAAACACCCCCTCTTTTTCCTCCTGATTTTGATTATTTCAAACTCATCTTTTGCCCAGGTTGGTACAATCGACAGCACCAGGTATCCCAAACCTGTGGTATTCACTGCGCAGCAGGACCACGACCAGATGATGAAGCAACTGGGAATTAAAACATTGCGGCCGGGACCAAGTGGGAATGAAAACGCACCCAACCATGCCAATTATGACGAGTCGTTGGCCAACCCATGTCCGCAATTGCCCGATCCGTTGGTGCTGAACAATGGGAAGAAGGTGACTTCCTCCGATACCTGGTGGAAACAGCGCAGGCAGGAACTTGTGCAAGGGCTAGAACAGGAGATGTATGGCCGTCTGCCCGAAAACATCCCAGGTGTTACATGGACAGAAAAAATCACCGACATGGAATTTGTGGGGCGTACTCCTGTTGTTGCAAAACAGTTGGTCGGTCATGTTGACAACAGCGGATACCCATTGGTCAATGTTGACATCAAAATGGTGGTGGTACTGCCCGTGAATGTAAAAGGGCCTGTCCCTGTCCTGATCATGTTTGGTTTCCCTACGTTGCCCGCACCGGCACAACCTTCGCCCGATGATTTGGAAAAGATCAATGTGGCTTTTAAGCAAATGATGATCAGCAACGATCCAAAGATGAAGGTTATCTTCGAGAAATATCCTGCCTACAATCCAATTACAAGACTTCAGGGCCCCGGGTTTTTCGCCCCGGCCACCACAGGCGATTCCGCCCCAACAGAGCAGTTGCTTGCCGCAGGTTGGGGATATGTCACAATTGATCCGTCGAGCATACAGGCAGACAATGGTGCCGGACTCACAAAAGGGATCATTGGCCTTGTCAACAAAGGTCAGCCCCGCAAGCCCGATGATTGGGGATCGCTGCGTGCCTGGGCATGGGGTGCTGCACGAGCCCTGGATTATCTCGAAACCAATCCAAAGGTCGATTCAAAAAAAGTGGGGATCGAAGGGGTCTCACGTTATGGGAAAGCAGCCCTGGTGACTTTGGCGTTTGAGCCACGCTTTGCAGTTGGCTTGATCGGCTCTTCGGGCAAAGGGGGCGCAGCACTGGAACGCCGTGTGTATGGTGAAGCCGTCGAAAGCCTTGCTGGTACTGGCGAATACCATTGGATGGCAGGGAATTACCTCAAATATGCCGCATCGGAGGCAACTTTCGGCAGCAGGACAGGCTGCGATCTGACTGTCGATTCGCACGACCTGATCGCCCTTTGTGCCCCACGGCTTGCATTTATCAGTTATGGCATTCCCGAAAAAGGGGACTCCAAATGGCTCGACCAAACAGGAAGCTATATGCCGACCATTGCCGCAGGTTCGGTTTACAAGTTGTTGGGTGTTAAGGATATTGGTGTCTCCAACGACTATCTGAAAGAAAAGATGCCGCCTGTTCTGACCGGTTTGCTGGATGGCGAACTGGCATGGCGGCAACACGATGGCGGACATACCGATGCGCCCAACTTCCAATATTTTATTCCGTGGGCGAGTAAAATGCTCAAATACAACAAAACACCGAATCAATAAACCCGGACTACTTCCTAATATTCTAAAGACAATTCATAGAAAAAAATGAAATTCAAAAAGATAACCATTATCGACAATTGCGGTCTGGTAAGTCCCGAAGTTGAAAAGATCGCTTTGCTTTCGGAGGCAGCCATGATAATTCACAATGATTTCCCTGAGACTGAAACGGAAATCATTGCCCGCATCGGTGACTCCGACTGTGTCCTGGTAAGTTGGCACACAAAGATTTCGACCGGGATATTAAGGTCATGCCCATCCTTGAAATTTGTGGGCATGTGTTGCAGTCTTTATGATGAAAAGTCGGCGAATGTTGACATCGTTGAAGCAAGGAAGTTGGGCATCGAAGTGAAAGGTGTCCGGGATTATGGTGACGAGGGAACTGTGGAGTTTATGTTTGCAGAACTGATTTGTTTAATCAAGGGACTTGGGAAAAACAAATGGAGAGCAGAGCCCACCGAATTGGGGAACAAAAGTATCGGAATCATTGGCCTGGGAACATTGGGTCAGATGGTTGCAAAAACGGCCCTTCATTTTGGGATGAAGGTTTTCTATTTTAGCCGGACCAGAAAACCTGAACTTGAGGAAACCGGGATCACCTACATGACTTTGAGCGAATTGATGGAAAGTTGTGACGTCGTTGCGACCCTCCTTCCCAAAAATACCCACCTCCTTACAGATCAGGAGTTCAAAATCAAGAAGATCAATTCTATCCTGATCAATACCTCTTTGGGCCTGACCTTTGAAAAGGAGCCATTTTTGGATTGGATGAAAAGGGACAAGACCTCTTTTGCTATTTTTGATGCTTGTGGTTATGGAAACTGTGCCACAGAATTTGCCGATTATGACAATATCATACTATCCAATCAGTTTTCGGGATTTACGACCGAAGCTAAAAAACGGCTTTCACAAAAAGTGTTGCTCAATCTGACAACGTATTTGAACAACATTGATTTCCTGGATTTAAAGGTTGGATAGATTTGCAAAAACCACAAACGTCAATGGCTGAAAAACTGACATAGGGATTATGGCCGAGTGCGTAGCGATGAGTTGGCGGTCATTATAGAGCGACACCCAAAAAATTAAACAAACTTAAAGTGAGAAAAATTTTAATCAAATAAGAAATATTGAAGATTTAGACGGACATAATTGGGGAATAATTTTTTTGGACATCAACAAATTTAAAAAAATGAAAGGCAAATAAATAATCGCAGAATACAACGAATCGCCAAGCCGAAAAACGTTTGTAGCTTACGAATGCTTTTCTGGTCAAAATGACTGTTACTGATATGAGATTATACGCAAATGTTGCTGTTGAAAGTATGGAGTTCGTTTCTGAAGGGTTATCTATTGTGTCTTAAATGACTAAATTTGTAGCAAAAAAATCATGGCAGAAGTAAAAGAAAAATGGCTGAATTATTTGGCCTTATCGACAGTCATATTGGCTGTTTGCGCAACATTGTCCACCTTTAAGGGGGGCGGATACAGTACCCGTTCATTAATGAACCAATCAAAAGCATCGGACCAATGGTCGTTTTACGAATCCAAGAGCCTGAAGAGCTATATGTTTGAAATGCAGTGCGATAATCTTGAGTTGCAAAAAGGGAATATCAACAATGACTTACAGAAATATCAGGATAAAATAGCCTATTACAAGACAAAAATCAGTCAGTACGAAAAAGAGAAAGCTGAAATTAAAGCCCTGGCCGCGGGTTTTGAACAAGAACGCGACATGAACAAGGAACATTCCAACATTTTTGGAATTGCGGTTATTTTCCTGCAGGTCTCCATCCTGTTATCTTCCATTTCAGCATTGACCAAGAAGAAGATCGTATGGTATTTGAGCATGTGTATTGGAATTGTTGGACTGCTCTATTTCTTCGATGGCTTTTTTCTGTTTATGTAAAAATGGGAATTAAGTGACCTGAATGAAAACCCGTATGGAACTCAAAGAGGAGTATAAACAATTGAAATACAGGATGGGAGTATTCCAAATCAGGAACACAATCAACGGAAAGGTTTTCATTGGTGGCAGCACCGATTTAAAAGCGATCTGGTTTTCCCAAAAACTGCAATTGGATGTGGGAATGCACCAAAATAGTGGTCTCCAAAAAGATTGGAAGGAATTTGGTTCAGGCAGCTTTGTCTTTGAAATTTTGGATGAAATCGGACAAAAGGAAGATAACCAAATCAACTATTCCAGGGAGGTGAAGGCACTGGCAGAACTGCTGATCGAAGAATTGGAACCCTTTGATAATAAGGGATATCACGCAAGGAAAATATATTGAATAGTGATAGTCTCACTCGAAGTGAGGCTATCACTATTTTTTATAAAGAGATCATATTCTTGATTATTATGCTATTAGCAAGCAGATATTTTTATAAAATCAAGTGAATAAAGTTCTGTTTTACAAATGATGTGTTCGTAATGGCAAAATCAATATCCATATTTGCCTTCCAGGATTCCGGTAACAGATAGGTCCTCGTTAAGATCTGGCCAATGCAAACCTGTTCCACCACAGATAATTTCAATATTGTTTCTTTGTGCCTCGGTCGCATTTCGAAGCTTTGTATTGGCTTTCACAGGGAAGCGAACCTCCATTTTATCCGACATCAAAAGAGAAATCATTTAGTGATAGTCTCACTCGAAGTGAGGCTATCACTATTTATGACCCATCCTTATTTTTTCCCACTATTCTTATAAACTAAATCATACCTTCCACTAATCACTTCTATACCAGATTGATTTTTCTTTAATTTTAACGATTTCTGATTCATCTGGTATTGAGAAACTCCCTCAGGAAGGACGACCCTGGCAGTGATGCCAACGGGAATTTCGAGATGCAAGTTGAGGTCGGCTCCTTCAACTTTCCAATTGACCACCAACGTGCCATAGGGAGTCTCCTTGGTCGTGTTTACCCAGGTCACGCCGGTCGGAACCTGTGGCTGGATCATCACTTTCTGAAAACCGGGGGAATTCTGTTCTTTGCGGATCCCGCCAACTGCTTCATAAAACCAGCTCCCAATCCCGTTAAAACAATTGTGGATATAACTTCGAGGATTGCTCCAGTTTTCCCATGTCGTTGTCGCCCCGTTGTCGATCATATATAAATAACCAGGGTAATCCCTCTTCTTGAGCATCGAATAGACCAGATCGGTCTCCAGATTGTTGGTTGCCCATTCGGTAAACACGGGTACACCAACCAATCCACTGGCTATATGTCCGCCCCTTTTCACAACAACCTCGGTCTTCAAACTTGATGTCACCTGCTTGACCAACGAAACAGGTACAATTTCGGCCAATAACGGATAGGTCAGATCGATCTGGTTCCCATCGCCATAGATGAATTTCCTTTCATCGTAAAATGTAAGGTGGACTTTCTTTTTTAGCTCGTCCCGCTTTTGTGCATACTTCTGAATGTCTTCAGTTTTACCTAGAACAGCGGCAATCTTTGTCATATCATCGTAGCACCTCACAACAAACGAGTTGTTTACCACATCGACCGAATTCATCGACTTTTCCTTTATACCTTCTGGACTCGCCCAGTCGCCCAGGTACCAGCCGCGGTATTCGGTATCGGGCCATTTCTGCAATAGACCTGTCGGTGAATACTTTTCAATATAGGTCAACCATTGCCTCATTTCGGGATAGTATTTTTCGAGGATGCGCACATCGCCATAGTTCAGGTACGTTTTCCAGGATGCTGAGATGATAAAACCGCACCAGTATGGCCCACCACCTGCAGGATATGGGTTCGGGGCAGTATGAGGCATACCTCCATCGGCATTGATACAGTCGCCCCATGCCTGTAACCAATTGGAATAGAGCGGTGCCAGATTGAACATCATCTGCGCGGTTTCGGTCGAGGCATTTCCATCGCCACCGTATCCCAACCGTTCCAACTGTGGGCAATCGACAAGATAACCACCCAGACTTAAACAACGCAAAGTATAAAAAATCATGTCGTGGATCTTGTTCAAATCTTCATCGGATGACTTAAATGTAGAAGCCAACTGATAATCGGTATGGATCAGATATCCGGTAACCGATTCTTTGGCAGGCATTTCGGTAAGATTTGAAATCCTTACCCACCTGAACCCATGGTAATTGAACTTGTTGATGAAAGATTCAGGACCTTTTCCCGAAGCGACATAAATGTCTGACTGTTTGCGGTCAACGAATTTCCCGTCCTTATCGAGATGGTCACAATAATCCATGGTGATCACTTGCCCCTTTTTCAATTCAGGGAATTTTACTTCCAGCCAGCCTGTCATGCTTTTCCCCAGGTCCACAAGATAGGCTTTATCCCCAATTGAGGTGACTGAAGTTGCTTTTAATGTTTCCTGTATCCGATTCGGTTCGGTCATTTGCGCGGTGGCCAGATGTTCTGGGACTTCTACTTTGGTTACAGGGATCCAATCCAACTGGTCGAGCGCCGCTTTTGACCAGTTGGCAATCTTTCGCGAACCGTCAACCTGTTCGCCCCCAAACTGATGCGCCCTCCAGTTTCCAATGGGTATGTATTCACTTGCGCGGCATTTCCAGGTTGAATTGGTCGCCAATATTGTTTCCCATTTGCCTGAATTCAACTGTTCCAGTTGCGCCCTAACAAGTGGGCCATCATTGACCACACCAGGCAACCCTGTGTTGTACCAGCCCCGACCCAGGGCAATGATGAGGTCATTTTCGCCAGATTTCACATAAGATGCAATATCATA
>CAIYPA010000200.1 GCA_903927965.1 uncultured Bacteroidia bacterium
CCGAGACAACCATTTATGAATATGACCCAAATTTGCCCGGACGGACAGTATTCGAAAATGGGCAATTTTTTCAGGTCCCACCATTTGCGCGTCCCAGGGTAATCGAACTTCCTGAGCCATATGGGAAAACCCTGCAATATATTATTCCCCATTCTGAAACCTTCACTTTGGCAAAATACCTCGAAAACAAAGGGGTTGAATTGATTGAGGTTCGTGGAACATGGCCGGTTGAGAATATGTTGCTCATAAAAGCGCTCTATAATTACGGTTTTCTGAACAATCTGCAAATATCACTTGATGGCCATGAGTTCGGAATTATGGATGCCATTAGCGAATACCTTCAAAAATCGGATAAAGGGAAATCAACCGAATTATTCGGTTATTCGCTCCATGTTGAAATAGAGGGAATTAAAAATGGCCAGTTGGTAAGGCAAACATTGACACATACACACCCATCCTCTTATGGTTCAAATCCCAAATGGACTGGATTGAGGGCTTATACAAGAAATGTTGGAATTCCAATGGGTATAGCTGCCCAATTGATAGCACAAGGGAAATATAAAGGGGTAGGTGCATTGTATCCTGAATTTGTTTTCAACCCCGAAACCGTTTTTGAAGAATTGGCCAAAAGGCAAATTTACATACACACTGAGGAAGAAATAATAATTTGAAAATCATGCAGAAATTGAACAACATAGATGCAGTCATCTTCGATTGGGCCGGTACATTAATCGACTATGGATGTATGGCTCCTACCCAGGTCTTTGTGCAGGTGTTTAAGTCGAAAGAAATTTCTCTTAGCAATGAAGAGGCAAGGGCACCCATGGGATTGGCGAAGAGAGACCATATTAGGGAATTGATGCAGCTTGTCTCCATTCAAAAACAATGGATTCAAAAATATGAAAGATCCCCCTCTGAAGCCGATATGGAAGCAATATACACCGAACTTGAACCGGTTCTTGCAAATGTAGTTAAAAACCACACGACTCCGATTCACGGTGCAGTTGAACTTGTCAACCTGCTCCAATCGCAGGGTATTAAAGTTGGTACCACGACTGGCTATGTTGCAGAAATGATGGACAATATATTGCCCATTACAACAGCGCGGGGACTGGTTCCTGATTCGGTTGTTAATTCTTCAGAAGTTTCAGCAGGTCGTCCTTTCCCTTACATGATTTACCGGAACTGCCAGAAATTGAATGTTTTTGAATTGAATCGGATGGTTAAAATCGGAGATACGGTTGCAGATATCCAGGAAGGTGTAAATGCCGGGATGTGGACAATCGGGTTAACAAAATCGGGAAATGAACTTGGCCTGTCGCTGGCTGAAACTGAAATTGCCGACCCAATTTGGCTTAAGGAAAAAATTGCCATTGCCTCTAAAAAATTGCTTGATGCTGGTGCCGACTTTGTGGTCGAAGGTGTATGGAATTGCTATCCAATCCTTAAGGAAATCGACAATCTGATTGAAACCAGAAATATCAAATAATCCAAACAATTCATATGACAAAAGCAGTTTCTCCAGCCATGAAAAAATGGCGGATCCAGATATTTGCAGTCACATGGCTTGCATATTTTGGCATGTATTTTTGCCGCAAAAATTTCAGTGTGGTAATGCCCATAATGAGCCGGGAGTTAAGTACATCAAAGGAGGAATTTGCGTTTATAATAACCATTTACAGCGTAATGTATATGCTGGGTCAGTTTCTGAGCGGCTATCTTAGCGACCGGCATGGTCCGCGTCTGATTGTTGGGATTGGCCTTCTACTTGCAGTCATTTCAAATCTACTGATGGGATGGATCGGTACGATGGGTTCTTTCGTCTTTTTAATGGGACTGAATGGATTTGGACAATCATCTGGTTGGTCCGGACTCGTAAAAAACCTGACTCCCTGGTTCAAAAAGAGGGAACGTGGCGTGATGATGTCATTTTGGACTACCTGTTATGTTCTGGGGGGAGTTGCTGCAACAGCATTTGCAACTTATTGGCTGACCAATCAAACTATCCTTATTGAATATTCCTGGAGAAGGGCTTTTCTTGCACCATCCATTCTTTTATTGATCATTTCGATCATTTACATTGTATTTGTCCGCAATAGTCCAACCGATGTCGGTCTTGAAACATTTGAGAAGAACAACATTTCTAAGAAAGGAAAGAGAAAAGAGAGGGAAGCACAGATTGCAGTCCTAAAAAATGGTGCTGTATGGATTGCTTCAGCCATGTACTTTTTTTTGAAATTTACCAGATATGCATTTCTTTTCTGGCTTCCACTTTATTTATCGGAAGCACTTTCCTATTCCGACCAACAGGCCGGATATACGTCAATGGCTTATGAAGCATTTGGATTCCTGGGAGTCCTGGCTGCAGGTTTTGCTTCTGATTATTTGTTTAAGGCACGGAGGTTCCCTATCAGCTCAATCATGTTGTTCGGATTGGCCATCGTTTTATTTTTGCAACCATATATAAGTCCTTTGGGAATTGTTCCAACCATTCTTTCCATTGGTCTAATTGGATTTTTCACTTATGGTCCAGACTCCTTAATGTCGGGCGCTGCTGCGATGGACATGGGGAAAAACCATGGCGCGGCAATGTCTGCCGGCTTGATCAATGGTATTGGATCCATGGGGCAGCTGTTGTCGCCTTTTGCTGTGGCATATGTTTCACAGAAATATGGATGGAACAGCCTATTCCAACTATTTGTATTCGTTTCCCTTATCGCTGCATTTCTACTAATTCTAAAATGGAATTATGGAATTGAAAATCAATCTGATGAAATACCCGAAATATCTTCATCAGATTCCGTGGAATATACGGAATTGGGGCTTAACCCCAATATATAATTACTATCAAATTTAAAAGTATATGGACAATAAACTATTTACGCCAGGCCCTTTAAATACAAAACGCTCAGTAAAGAAAGCCATGCTTCATGATATGGGGTCGCGTGACATTGAATTTTTACAGGTAATTGCGGAAATACGCAATGATCTGCTCGAAATTGCAGGGGTAACCCTTGAAGAAGGTTACGACTCGGTATTGATGCAGGGATCAGGAACATTTGGCGTGGAATCGGTCATATCGACAACTATTCCTGAATATGGTCATTTGCTGTTAGTTACAAATGGGTCATATGGCAACCGTATCGGAAATATGACAAATGTTTATGAGATTAAAACAACTACCTTAAGTTATAAGGAAAATATTGTACCACCCTATCAGGATGTTGAACAAGCCTTACAAAAGGATGATTCAATTACCCATGTGGCCATTGTCCATTGCGAAACCACCACAGGCATTTTTAACGACATTGAAAATGTGGGTTATATAGCCAACAAATACAAGAAAATTTTTATCGTTGATGCAATGAGCAGTTTCGGTGCAGTCCCTATTGATTTAAAAGCAATTGGCATCGATTATTTAATATCATCTTCAAATAAATGTATTGAAGGTGTACCCGGATTTTCCTTTGTCATCTTCAAAACCAATTCATTGAAGGGTTGTAAAGGGAATGCCAGAACGGTATCTCTTGACCTTTACAGTCAATGGATTGAAATGAAAATCAGCAATCAATTCCGGTTTACACCGCCGATCCAATCTATTCTTGCCTTCCATAAAGCCATTGAAGAGTTAAAATTGGAAGGAGGTGTCCTGAAACGATCAGAGCGTTACCAGCAAAATTACAATAGTCTGATTGAAGGAACTGAGTCCCTCGGTTTGGCAACTTATCTGGCAAAAAAAGACCAGGGATATATAATCACCTCATTTTTATATCCGAAGCATCCGAATTTTGATTTTACCCAATTCTACGAAAAGTTGCACCTGCGTGGACAGGTCATTTATCAGGGGAAATTATCCGATACAGATTGTTTCCGGATAGGCAATATTGGTCAGCTATATATGGAAGATATTGATAATTTGATTGTTGCTATACAAGAGGTGTTGGTCGAGATGGGAGTTCCGGTGTAAAAGTTACAATTAATCAAATTGTAACACCAGATTCACTGGATTGTAATATCATTCCTTGACCTTTGCCAACGGAATTTACAACAAAAGTGAATAATTGTTTAAAGTGGCTTTATATCATAGATATGGAAAAGGATACAAACATTTTGGCAATTGAAGGAGATATCAATTTTTCTGAAGAACGTAGGAGATGGGATCAGGAAATATCAGATCCATTGACACGGAAGATTTTGGACGATGATGCCCGTTATTTCCTTCACCAATCGATGTCAACGCCCTGCCTCGATGTCCTCGAACATTCCAAAGGAAGTGGGATGACAACGTTATCTGGCAGATATTTGCTTGATTTCCATGGAAACAATGTGCATCAACTTGGTTATGGGAATGAGTATGTAATCAACCGGATTCAGGAACAAATGGAAACACTCTCCTTCTCGCCCCGGAGGTACACCAATCAACCTGCAGTTGAACTTGCAGAAAAACTGGCAAGCCTGTTGCCGGGCGACCTGAACCGATGTTTGTTTGCTCCAGGTGGCACCTCCGCTGTTGGCATAGCTTTGAAGCTGGCCAGATTGGTCACTGGGAAATACAAGGTAATATCACTTTACGACTCATTTCATGGTGCCTCGCTTGATGCCATTTCAGTAGGTGGTGAAGCGGTGTTCCGTAAGTACATGGGGCCAATGATGCCAGGTGTTGTTTCTATTCCGCCACCTACAACCTACAGGGGAATTTTTGGTCATAACGAAGCCGATCAGCTAAAATATGCTGATTATCTTGAATATGTCATTGAGAAGGAAGGTGACATTGGTGCGTTTATTGCCGAAACGGTGCGCAATACCGATGTACAAATACCTTCAAAAGCGTATTGGCAAAAGGTGCGGGAAATTTGTACCAAACATGGTGTATTACTGATTCTTGATGAAATCCCGATCGCCCTTGGGCGAACCGGCAAAATGTTCGCATTCGAGAACTTCGGTATTGAACCCGATATTCTTTGTCTTGGGAAAGGTTTGGGAGGAGGAATAATACCTTTTGCTGCTATTGTCACCCGTGATCGCTTCAACATTGCAAATGATGTCTCGCTTGGACATTACACGCATGAGAAAAACCCACTTGGGAGTGTTGCCGCCTTATCAACAATCCGTTACATCGAAGATAAAAAACTACTTGAAAAAGTGGCTGAAAATGGATCCTATATGCTTGACAGATTGAACCGGTTAAAAAAACAGTTCCCATTGATTGGCGATATACGTGGTTTGGGTTTTCTTTGGGGAATAGAATTGGTTAAAGATCAGTTGACCAAGGAGAAGGCGACTGAGGAAGCTGAAAAGATCCTGTACGATTGTATGCGAAATGGGTTAAGTTTTAAGGTTTCGCAGGGAAATGTCCTTCAACTTTCTCCAGCCCTGACAATTAGCCATGAAGAATTGCAAACGGCCTTATCAATACTGATGGTCGTATTTGACAAGTATAGCGAACATTAACTTTAAATTGTTAACAATTAAAATGAAAGTCCAATGATAAAACACACAAATATTTTAATCTTGATCTTCCTTTTGTTTTCGGGGAGGATTTTTTCGCAGGGTGCTTGGGCAATGTCAGATATGGGTGGAGAAAAAACCCCAGGATCTTCAGCAACAGGTTTGCCTGTTTTCGAATTTAAAGTTTATTCAAATGACAATGACCTGAACGCAATTACACAAGAGATGGCAGGTGAGCATTTTTTGGGAGGTTTTATATCCCGAAAAATGTACCTGCTCGATTCAAAATATACCTATGAAGTGCAGACCGTGCCTGGAAACCCTCAAACTAGAACGATGGTCAGGAAACCTGTCATTTACGATGCTGTAAAAAAAATTGAACGTTACCTCAAAAAGTCGGTCAAAAAAGGGGAGATCACTCTTGAATCCGCCTCATGGGAATTTAACAAAGTTTTGGATGTAGCAATCAATGTACTCACTGCCGATACCGGGAGCCTCGAAAAGACGATCAACAATACAAATGACATGGCTTCATTGATTAATCTTTTAACAAAAAGGGTAATTCTCGTGTTATAGTCCGTCTGCGAAAATAAATTAAATTATTGATATATTGATATTTACAGTATAAATATACTGCAATATGCTCAAGTTATGTCAAAAATGCAAATATGTATTATTTCTAATTCTTTATAAAATGCAAAGAACTATTATTTTAGCAATCATGGTTTTGCTGTTTGGAACTTCACTCTATGCCCAGAAAGCAAAAATTGAAGGAACAGTTAAAATCGGTAATGGGGAAACGTTGCCAGGTGCAACTGTTCTCCTAAAAGGCACCACAGTTGGAGCAATGACCAGTGGAGATGGGAAATTCAACCTTATGGCCGAACCCAAGGACATCATTGTGGTATCTTACATTGGATTTGAACCCAAAGAGGTTACTGTTGGGAATCAAAAAGTTATTGTTATTACGCTTGAGGAGGCAAAAGAGCAGATAAAGGAAGTTATTGTCACTGCTTTAGGTATTGAAAAACAAAAAAGTACCATTGGATTTGCTGTGCAAGGTGTTAAAGGAAGTGAGATGATTAAAGCGAGGGAACCCAATGCAATCAATTCCCTGACAGGGAAAGTAGCTGGATTAACGGTGGGTGCATCCTCCGAAATACTTGGATCTCCTACAGTTCTGCTTCGCGGGTATGCCCCACTTTATGTCGTTGACGGTGTACCTGTCCAAACCGATACCTGGAATATAAATCCCGATGATATCGAAAGTTACACCATTCTGAAAGGGCCAAGCGCAGCAGCTTTATACGGATCAAGAGGACAATATGGTGCTATCCAGATTACTACCAAGCGTGGTACTGGCGACAAACGCGGATTTGTGGTTGATTTTAATTCAAGTACCATGGTTGAAAGTGGCTTTTTGGCCATTCCAAAAGTTCAGGATGAATATGGCCCCGGCGACCATGGGATATATGCATTTGCCGATGGTAAAGGAGGCGGTTTAAATGATGGTGATTATGATGTTTGGGGACCAAAGTTTGATGGACAATTGATTCCGCAATATGATGGCTTGTACACACCAGGTACTTCTTATACAACAACTTTCGCAAATGGTTCGACCTACAAAGGGAATATCAAACCAACACCCTATATTGCGCGTGGAAAAGACAACCTGAAACGTTTTCTTGAACCGGGACTTTTATCAAACAACAGTATTGCCCTTTCTGCAAGTGGGGAAAAATACGATCTCCGTTTTTCTGCTTCACACAGTTACCAGAATGGTATTGTACCAAATACTTCGCTCAATATTACCAATTTTAACCTGACTGGTGGTTACAACATTACAAAGAAACTTCGTGTTAGTGCAAACATGGCTTTCAGCCGTCAATACACGCCCAATGTCCCTGATGTCACTTATGGTCCAAACAGTATAATATACAACATTATAGCTTGGGGAGGGGCTGATTGGAATATTGCCGATATGCGCAACTACTGGCAGCCGGGGAAAGAGGGTGTCCAGTCAATATATGCCGAATATCAGCGTTACCACAATCCCTATTTTATGTCATACGAATGGCTGCGCGGACATTATAAAAGCGACCTCACAGGGAATGCCGCCATATCGTATAAAGTCAATGATTACCTTAGCTTGCAAGCTCGTACCGCCATTTCAACATACGACTTGTTCCTTTCTGAAAAACTTCCATTTTCAGCCCACCCTTATGGCCGTGAAGCAGGTGAAGGTGATTACCGGGAAGACAAGCGCAACTTATTCGAGAACAATACGGATATTCTTTTATCATACGACCGTTATGTTACGCCTAAGCTTAGTTTGCACACCACTGTCGGTGGTAATATCCGTTCGTACAATTTCAGGAGTAGTTACGCATCAACCGACTATTTGAATGTACCTGGATGGTATAACCTGAGCAACTCTAAAAATCCGGTAAAATCGTACAATTATGAAGCACCTATGCAGGTATTAAGTGCCTATGCAACCGCCGACCTTACTTACAATGATTTCCTGACATTGTCGTTAACTGGACGTGCCGATGAAAACTCGACATTGCCTGTTGGCAACAATACTTACTTTTATCCTTCGGTTTCTACAAGTATCGAGCTTTCGAAATTGGTGACCATCCCTCACGTTAAAACGTGGAAAGTTAGGGGTTCATATGCCAATGTTGGAAGTGCCCTTACTTCTTCAACAATCGGATCAACCGACGAAGTTCTAGGTTCTTCGGTTGCCGGGTATGGAAGCAGCTACAGATCGCCATACGATGGGCCGACCTATAAAAATTCATCATCATATGGCATTAACCTGATCCAGGGAAAACCAGGCGCTACCTATACCAATGCCATTTCAAATCCCAACCTGAAACCAAGTTCAAGTTCGGCATGGGAAGCAGGAACAGATATCGGTCTATTTGAAAACAGGCTCATGTTCGATGTAACTTATTTTTCGAGCATCGATGGCCCACAAATCTTCTCATTGCCAATTTCAGGAGCAACCGGATATTCATCGGCACTCGTGAATGGGATCAAAGTTCAGCGAAAAGGGATCGAAATTAGTGTTGCAGGCTCACCAATACGCAATGTAAAAGGCTTTAGCTGGGACATTTCGGCAAACTATTCGACCAATCAACAATACCTGAAAGAAATTTACCCCGGCGTAGAAAAACTCAATATCTATTTGAAAGTTGGTGACCGTATGGATAAAATGTACGGTACAGACTTTGTCAGGACTTCTGATGGAACAATTATTAATGATGCTAGCGGCAGACCAATCAAAAACTCTGTTTCTCAATATCTTGGAAATGCAAATTCAAATTGGGTCGGAGCCATTAACAACACGTTGTCGTACAAAAATTTCAGCTTGAAATTTCAGTTTGATGGTCGTTTCGGTGGAACAATTATTGACTATGTTGAAAAGAAAACCTATCAGGGCGGACGGCACATCAACACGGTACTTGGTGACATGGGAGTCGCCAGGTTAAACGATACAAAAGGTATAAAATCGTATGTTGGTCAAGGGGTAGTGGTTAGCAATGGGCAAGCCATCGAGTACGATTCTGATGGGAATGTAACAAACTACAGCAAACTTCAGTTTGCACCAAATACGACTGTAACGTATCTGCAAGATTATATCAGCCGTTATTATGGGACCGATGTTGCTGACCGTATCAGCCGCACTTTCGTGAAATTGCGTGAAGTCGTCCTGACCTACAATATCCCTCAAGCTTTCCTTGGCAAAAACTTGATCAAACAAGCCAGTATCTCTTTCGTAGGCCGTAACCTCTTGTATTTTGCCGAAAGAAGCGATATCGATATCGAACAATACGCAAATACGAGTGGTTCCTCAGGGCTTCAAACGCCCACCACACGCCGCTATGGGTTTAACCTGAATATTAGCTTCTAATCCTAATAGTTTATACAAATTTTAAATTACGCAGAAATGAAAAATATATTTCTATTTGTGGTTGTGCTATTCGTGGCATTGTCATCATGTAAAAAATTCTCGGATCTCGAGAAAGATCCAAATCGTCCCGGTAATGTGCCACCTTCCTTGGTCTTTACTAGTGTTCTTTACAGCACATATTATGCTCCATGGAGTGATGTACAACGGTGGAACCAGTTCTATTGCAGTAATTATGCTTATTATGCGGAACAGAAATACGACTGGACAACAACCAACTTTGATTACTCCCAATTGAAGAATGTCATCCAAATGATTTCTGAAGCAAAACGCATTGGATTGGCTGAAGTTAATCCATATTCAGCGATTGGAAAGTTCTACAAAGCCTATTTCTTTGTTGATATGAGCATGAGACTGGGCGATGTACCCTTGACCGAGGCTTTGAAGAGTTTGGATAATACCATCCCAAAATACGACACCCAAAAAGCGGTATTCCAACAAGTGCTTACCTGGCTCGAAGAATCAAATGCTGATCTTCAGACACTGATCAACATCGGCGACCAGACGCTTACAGGAGATTTCATGCTCAACAATGACTTAAAAAAATGGCAAAAGGTGGTCAATTCCTATAAATTAAGGGTGCTGATTGCCTTGAGTAAAAAAGAATCGGATACCGATCTTAATATCAAAGTGTTGTTTTCCAATGTGTTAAATAATCCTGCCAAATACCCTGTAATGACTTCACTTGACGATAATCTGAAGTTCACTTACAACAATTCGACAGACAAATATCCGCTTAATCAGGATAACTACGGACAGACTGCAACCCGTAACAATATGTCAGCAACTTACTTAAATACTCTTGTTGCATTGAAAGATCCCCGTACTTTTATTGTTGCCGATCCGGCTCCTGTCAAGATTAAGGGCGGACTAACTGCAACAGATTATAATGCGTATGTTGGTGCAAGCTCTGGCGAGAGCCTCGACGATATGTCCACCAAAATGTTAAACGGGGAATACTCTTCAATCAGCAAAAGCAAATACTATAGTTCATACGTTGGAGAACCCTGTATTCAGATCGGTTATTCAGAAATGTGTTTCAATATTGCAGAAGCGGTCACCCGTGGTTGGGCTTCTGGCAATGCCGAAGATTACTACATAAAAGGAATAAAAGCATCATGGACTTTCCATGGTGTTGCATCAGTTGATTCCAAATGGGATGCATATTATTCCCAGACAACTGTGAAACTTAACAGTACGGCATCAGAGGCACTGAAACAAATACTATCCCAAAAATATCTTGCATTTTTCCAGAATTCGGGATGGGAGGCTTATAATAACTTTCGTCGTACTGGTGTCCCTACATTCCTTACCGGAACGGGAACAGCAAATAGTGGCCGAATTGCAAAAAGGTGGCAGTACCCAAGTTCCGAAAGAACAACAAATGCAGGCAATTACAAGGCTGCGCTGATCAGTCAGTTTGGGGCTGAAACCGATGATATCAATGCAGATATTTGGATTCTTAAATAAGCCTGAATTAGGTGAAATCCAATATCAATTCAATTAGAAAACCATTGCAGTTTAAATGCACTACAGTGGTTTCATTCTTACATTTTACAATCAATTGATTATGAGTAGCTTTAATATCCATAAACTTGGAGAGGGGCGATATTATGTTGCACTATAGTCCAATGACGGTTACGTGATGCTTCGTGGAAAAGAATGTTCGGATTTAACTAAAATCAAAGAATCAATTGACTTTGTCCGAGCAAATTGTAGTGATCTGTCAAAATACGAAACAATGACCTCCAGCGATGGGAAGTTCTTTTTTAAACTTCTTGGATCAGATGGAACTTGGTTAGCCTGGAGCAAAATTTTCGAAACCGAAGAAGAAAGATCAATCGGTATTAACTGGGTTAGGCAGAATTCTCAAATTGCGATTGTTCAAAGCAGTAATTTTAATCTATAGAATATTAAATCAAATTATTACGATCCACTTTATTGTTATGGGAACTTATATTGTAGCGAAAAACGATGATGGGCAATATTTCATCAAACTTAAAGCAAAAAATGGGAAAGTGATCCTGAATAGCCTAAGGTATCTTTCCAAATCGGTCTGCAAAAATGAAATAGAGACCATCCGCATTATTGCCACCGATATCCTTAAATACGAATACAAAAAAACCTTTGACGGCAAATTCTATTTTAGGCTCAAATCTGCACTAGGTGAAGTGTTGGGTCACAGTAATTTGTTTGATTCGGCAGAATTGCGTGACTCCGAAATAGAAATGGTCAGAAAGATTGCACCGATTGCTATGGTACGTATTTTTTAATCAGCAATTTACTAAAAATCAAAAAACCGGATAAGGTATAACTGCCTATCCGGTTTTTATATTCAAAACTAATTAAAATTTACTCATTTGTGGATTTTTCTTTTTCACTTTTTTTGTGTTTTGTTTTGGTTTCTTTATGGCCTACCTGATCCTGGTCCTGATCTAAATCTAAATCCGTGATTTCTTGATTTTTATCACTAATTTCATCCTCATTTTTCGAAAATAGTTCTATTCTTAAGTTGCGATATTCCTTATAAAAATCGGGCTGATCGATTTCCACCAACAATGCAAACTGATCAATCTTTTTGAAAATTAGTTTTTTAGATTGTTTGTTAATTTCTTTTATTTTACTGGCCAATTTTTCTTTTTCCTCCAACTCAACCTGATATAGGACATTAGCTTCAATAAATCGAAGTAATGCATCTTCAAGGTTTTTTATCTTCTCAGGATTTAAACCGAACTTTTTTTCGAACTTGTTGATCATTTTTAAATTCTCGGGATTAAGGGCTGCCTTTATTTTGTTGGCAAAGCTGAGTGCGTATCCTCCAAACTTATTGGCAATAAGCCAGTTTTTTTTTGCAATTTTTATTAATTCATCATCCAAACAATTTTGGATGTATTCAAGGTTCAGATGATACAACCTTTGTTG
Source organism: uncultured Bacteroidia bacterium (assembly GCA_903927965.1). Classification (GTDB taxonomy): domain Bacteria; phylum Bacteroidota; class Bacteroidia; order Bacteroidales; family Prolixibacteraceae; genus JAAFHB01. The sequence goes on from CAIYPA010000200.1 coordinate 12,347, forward strand.
AAGCTTCATCTTCTTTTTGTCGTTGGCAAAAGTCTGCATAATCCGAACAATCGTCAGGACCCTCTCTTCCAATTCAGTTCTTCTGATGTTCTTTTCTTTCTCATAAGTTGTTAAATCCTTACCAAACAAAACAAACAATTCATCTAGCTTTACCTGATTCGAAACAAGCTGATTGTAAACATGTTGAAATTTGGTATTGTTATTCCAAACCATTGAATATTTGGACAAAACACCAATTATTTGTGCATTTCTATCCAGTTTTGTCGAAAAATCCTTGTTGTTTTCCATATCGAATTAATTTTAGTAAAAAACGTGTAAGTTTAGTCTTTATTTATTGAAATATTTAGAAGTCCTTTAGAACATTCTTATTATCCAAAAAATTATTGCTGCCAATGCCATTGAAACGGGAATTGTAAGAATCCAGGCATACAACAGGTTGACAGTTACCCCCCACCGGACTGCAGATACCCTTTTTGTGAGGCCAACTCCCATTATTGCACCTGTTATGGTGTGGGTTGTGCTTACCGGGATCCCCAAGGCTTCGGTTCCAAATAATAACATGGCTCCGGCACCTTCGGCTGCAACTCCTTCAAATGGAGTAAGTTTGGTGATTTTTGATCCCATTGTCCGAACGATACGCCATCCTCCGATCAAAGTTCCTGCTGAAATTGCAGTGTAACATCCATAAACAATCCACAATGGAATACTGTGGATTTTACCATCCACAAAAGTGATTTGAGCCCAGTGTGGAATGGTTGAAGGATCGGCAGTTTTAAAAAAAACCAACAAAGCAGCAGAAATAATCCCCATGACTTTTTGCGCATCGTTTCCCCCATGCCCAAGGCTAAAGAGTGCAGAAGAAAGCAACTGCCCAATCTTGAACCACCTTTTCAACCGATAAGGGTTGAATTTCCTGAAAATCCACAACAATACAATCGAAAGGAAATAGGAAAGAACCATCCCAATCAGTGGTGCAAGGAAAATAAATGAAGCAATTTTGATGATTTTGTCGGAATGGACAACTCCCCAACCAGCATAGGCAATCGCTGCACCGGCAAATCCACCTACCAGTGTATGGGAGGAGCTTGAAGGAATTCCGAGGTACCAGGTAATCAGGTTCCAGATGATAGCTGCAATCACCCCGGCCAGAATCACCTCAAGATTGATTGAACCTGTATCAACAACTTTGGCAATGGTATCAACGATATGAAGTTCAAAGATTGCATAGGCTGCGAAGTTAAAAAAGGCAGCCCAAATAACAGCCTGCAATGGCGTGAGTACTTTAGTTGATACAACCGTTGCAATTGAATTCGCGGCATCATGAAATCCATTGATGAAATCGAATATAAATGACAGCACAACAATAGAAATCAACAATGTAACGCTCATTGGTTTTTATTTTTTTGTGAATACCAGAACCGAATAAAATTAGTGAATCGGAACTTCATTCATGTTACAAAACGGTTACATTGCAGTTACGTTATTGGCTAAGTTGCTTTTGTTTTCTTTGGAGATTAATTAGATATTCTTTTGGCGCATTGCTGTTTTGTGCCAAATCAATGACCATATTCAAATAACTCAAGGCAGTTTTTTTGTCTTTTTTGGTTGTGTAAGCCTCAGATAAGCTATTCCCTGCAGCAATTGCTGTCTCAGTAGGGCACGACTTATGGTCAACAGCCCTTTGTGCATATTCGATACCCTCATCAATTTTTCTAAGGGGTTCTATTGGGCAGGTAATCAATATGGTTCCCAACCTTTCCAATAAAAATGGCTCATTGGAATGGTAGGTAAGTGCATTTCTGAAAAATTCAATTGCCCTATTCCACATCTCTTTTTTTACAAGGATATTTCCAAGCAGTTCGATTGTGTTTAAATCCTTCGGGTCACCAACAAACGACTTTTCGTATTGAATCAAGGCAACATCTTGTTTGCCTTCTTGCTCTGCAATCATTCCGGCACACTGTTGAACTTTTGGGTTTGTGAGCCCAATCCCTGAAATTTCTGCAAAATAAGCTTTTGCCTTATCGACTTCGCCCAAAGTCATCAAAACATAGATACCCCTTGAAATCACCGATACATTGTTCTTCTCCTTGATAAATAGTTCATCCAGAAATTTTAGTGCTTTTTCTTTCATCCCAGCTTTGTAAGAGGCAAATACCAGACTTAATTTTTGATCGGTTGCTTCAGGATTTAGCGCTAAAGCCTGACTAAAATAGGGCAGCGATTGAGAATAAGCACCGCTCTTAACCAACAAATCGGCCACCTCATTAATTTCAATGGCATCATCCTTATAATAATCAAGATGTCTGGTAAGAAGCGGAAACGCAAGTTTTGCCGCGCCAATTTCCGCATAAAACTTAACTGCTTTTGAAACCACATATTTATTTTTCGGCAAAATCTGTAGTGCATTGCTAATCAGCTTATAAACCCATTCAGGATAAATGGTCCTCTTGGCTTCATCAATTTGTTTCATCAAATAAAGATCCGATTTCGATAGGAGGGTTAGCTTATCCATCAGGTTATCAACCGGAATATTATAGGTAATCAAGTCATTTGCACGCATGATAAACTGGTCGCTTAAAACTTTGTTGCCTTTTTTGCTGTAAATATCTCCGAGAAGTCGGTATGCTGCACCAAAGGATCGGTTTTCGTACAGGATTTGCCTCAGAACATTTTCAGCGAAGCCAAGTTTTTCGGCCTTCATGTAAATGCGGGCCATCTGGTACCTGGCATAAATATTCAAAGAAAAATGGTCAGTTCGCATAGGTGAATTTCCCCTATTGTCATCTCCCTTTAACGACTCGATGTTTAAAAAAGCCAACTCTGCTTTGTCGTTTGATCCAACGTTTTCATATGCTATACCTAAATAATACCAGGCCAGATGAGCATCCGGATTCAGTTTGAGCACAGTCATGAAATTCCCAATGGCTTTCTGTGATTCACCCATTTCCATATTCAGCGACCCAAGGTAATAACTCCAAGTCCATTTAGAGTTGTCCCTTCTGACGGCAAGCTCATAGCATTTTTCGGCTTCCTTGTAATTTGTGCTAGAATGGTAAACCATCCCAAGCATTCCCAGATTATCGGAAGAAGGATTAAAATAGGCTTTGGAAGAGGCCTCTTTAATCTGATTTCGTACGGAATCGTTAACATTTGTGAGATCCGGTAGTGAAGGAATATTGCTGCGGTACCGAATTTCAGGAATTATTTTAACCAATGCAATGAATACAATGACAAATCCGGCAATTAAAAAAACATTCTTCTTTTTCTTGAACATTCTGTTGAATTTTAGTGCGCTAAACATATTAAATACACATCTATATTTTAAGATTCAATAATTTGGTCATTAAAACATATTGAAATCTATCTTTTCGGATATAAATCGAAACATCATATCAATCAGTAACATATCTGAAGTCGCTCTAATTCGTGTGGAAAAATATCATAACGACAGCCACCGAGGTAATTAAAACTGCCATAGGTAACATGATCAGAAAAAGCTGTTTGGATGAAAGCATCTCATTCGACCATGTCTTTTTCAAATTCCTCAGACTATAAAAAAGCCCCGTCAGGATCAGCCCCGCCTGGAGCCAGGGAACCAGACCTGGCACAAACTGATGCCAGGGAATATTCGCCGTCCCGAAAAAATCCCAACCCCAGCCGAACGGATCGGACATCGATTGAATGATAAAAGTGACATTCACAAAAAGCATCGGAATGACAAAAGCAATCCAAAGCATAAGGCCCAATGGAAGCAAAGCCCCGGTGGAAGCCAAAAACACATCGTTGATGCTGCGTTTGATTCCGGAGAATTTCGTTGCAGCCCAGGACAAGAGATAAACGAATCCCGGTACCAAAACAAGCGCAAGTGTCCAGATAAACAAGGTGTAAAGACCGAAAAGTCCCCAGTTTTGTTTGTCCAGGATATTCACATAGTCGCGAACTTCCGACCATGTCCCCTCATACAAAATGCTGTAAACAATTGAAAGTGAAAAAACTGCCATCGTCAACCAGGCTTCACTACGGCTCCGGATTCCAAGTTCCGGGAAAAAAGGCCTTTTGTAAATGGTTACATTGTTGTACAAACAACTTCTGGTACATTCCAGACAAAGTCCGCAATCCTGATTTTCCTTGATCTCACCCACATTCAATCCATAGGGACACGCCCAACCTTTGGGGCTTCCTTTTTGACAATAATGGGGTTTACAATTGTCGCAAACCTGCTGGGATTTGCTTCGAAGGGCCAGCGGACTCATCCTTGAAAATGGACCAACAAAAGCACTTACAGGACAAATGTAACGGCAAAATGAACGGTTTTCCCAAAATAAGGACATAACTGTCGGTGCCAAAACAAGTAAGATTACAGCGATTCCCGAAACCATTGGATTGGCTACGAGGGTGGTAGAAAAAGTGGTCAACATCAAAAAAAAGACCAGTTTAATCCAGTCGTTTTTCAGACGGGCAGGCCATTTCAGGAACAGACCTGAATACCAATTGTTGTATTCCTTTGTTGTTCCTTTTTGTGGAGTGAAAAACGATCTTCGTTGCAACCAATCCCCAAAAATTGGGAGGGGGCAAATGGTGCACCAGATTCTTCCAAAAAAGGGTGTAAGAATAGCCACTAGTAAAAACAGCCAGATGGCCCACATCATCAGTACTCCCAGGTTGCGACCCGATACTTTGGTCCCGAATAAAGTCGTGAGGAGGACAATATAGATGATCATCAAGGAGAAAATGACCAGAATCGTTTGTGGCCATCTGGAAGATAGTATTTTTCGGAGAACAGGTGAGTTTTTCAGAACATCGCGATAAGCAGATTCTTGCGAACCTATGCGTAACCCACCATTTTCTTTTCGGAAAATACCTATCAATCCCAAAACCAATATTCCAAGCACACACCCTAGGCTAAAAATCAGCAAAGTATTGGGCCAGATCACCAGTTTTCCCATCTCAAATGCATGCATCGGACCGCACCAAACATGACAACGATAATTGCTTCTGGCAACCAGGTAATTCAAAATTCCAGGATGACTGGCAGTAAAAGTCAATTCTTCAGTTGTAACTGATTCAAGTGTTGGATCACTTGGCTTGAAAACCTCCACTTTATCACGGGCAGGACTAATCTTGGCGTCAATGTCAAACTCCTCGAGAAAAAACGAATGGCCTGTGTCATCGGTGGAGAAGGTCAGGTGCAGCCGGTCTCCCCGATAGCAACGGATTACCGATGGATCTTTCCCGTAACGGAAACTTCGTACATGAATGTTCCGGTCAACTGATTTCTCTGTAAAATTCTGGCAAATCAGGGCTGGAATTAATCCAAATCCGAAGATAATAAGAATGTACAGAAAGTGTTTTCTGAATTTTTTCAATTTTGAAGTTTAGATCAGGTAATAGGTATGATAAAAACTATTTTGTGCTTTCATATTTTTCTTTATGCTCAAAGATTCTGGGACCAATAGTAACTATTTTATTTAAAAGTCCGGTAAAGTTTAATCGACAAATTTGGAGTATTTAACGAACTGTTGTTCTGAAATAAAACCGACAAAACTTGGTTTTTTAATTAGTTTTGTGGCCAATGCAATATTGCGTGTATGGTGTTCAACATTGGATTCAAATCATGGCAAAAGAAGAAATCGCACAAAAGAAGAAAAAAGGTCTGAAAAATTTCATTCCGATCCTTATAATTTTAATCGTAATCGTTGGGATTCCATTGTTGTTCGTGAATTATCAGGCCCGGCGCAGTGGAATGAACATGGGGGATGCCATCAGCAGAATCATGACCAAAACAGGGTCGAAAGAGGTAGGTCCTGAAAATTCGGTACAAAATATTTCGGGCAAAAAAATCGATTTCCTTAGCCCATTACCGATTGGTCTGAAGTTTACCGAACCTCCCCTTATTTCCCATTTGCAGGCGGTCGATTTGGATGGTGATGGTTTATTGGATGTTATCGACTGTGATGCGAAAAATAACACGATCAACTGGATCAGGCAATATCCTGCAGGAGTCTATACTGAATCAATTCTTGTGACCGATTTAATAGCTCCTGCTCATGTTCAAGCCATTGATTTTGATAAAGATGGCGATCTGGACCTGGTTGTTGCAGTATTGGGAATGTTATTCCCCAACAACGACAAGATCGGCTCGGTCGTTATTCTTGAAAACGTTGGACATTGCCATTTCACCAAACATTTGGTTGTGGAAAAGATTGCCCGTGTTTCTGATGTTCGGGCAGGCGATCTGGACAAGGATGGTGACATGGACCTGGCAGTTGCGCAATTTGGTTATGATGATGGTGAAACACGATGGATTGAAAATCTCGGTGATTGGAAATTTAAAAGTCACATCCTGCAAAATCTCTCCGGTCCGATCAATGTGGAAATTGTTGACATCGATAACGACGGTGACCTGGACATCGTTTCGCTGGTAAGTCAGGAATGGGAAGAGATCTATTGTTTTATCAATGACGGAAAGGGCAATTTTCAGCCCAAGCTGATCTGGGGCTCGAGTAATCAGGATTACGGTTCAAGCGGAATCTCCATGTGCGACCTGGACAAGGATGGTGACCTTGATATTTTGTATAGCAATGGTGATGCTTTCGATTATATTCCGCCACAGGGAAGGCCATGGCATGGTGTGCAGTGGCTTGAGAACAAAGGGAACATGAAATTTGAATTCCACAGGCTTTGCAGCTTTACAGGTGCAACAAATGTTCGGGCAGCTGATATTGACAATGACGGGGATCTCGATCTATTTGTCGTGAGTGAATTCAATTTATGGGACAAACCAGATTCATACAGTATGATCTGGCTGGAAAATACTGGGAATATGCAATATACAAAGCATGAAATCACCAAAAATCCGACCCATATTCTTTGTTGCGAACCTGGGGATTTCAACAACGATGGACAAATCGATCTGGTAACCGGCGACATGCATACCTATCCACCGTTTGACCGGATGGGAAGAATAACTTTGTGGACGAACAACGGAAAATTGAATCAAAAGAAATAGGGGAATCAAGCCCCTACAATTCTGGTTGATAGAGAAATAGAGGTCCGGAAATATCTAAAAAGGCATTTAGAGAACTTTTAAAATAAGAAACAAAAACAAGTTAATATCTTTAATAATGTTTAAAAAAACAGAATCCTTGACAAGAGAAGTGAATGCGCATATTCAAAATGTGGTGGACATACAAAAAACATTTGATGAGAATGCATTTTATTTAAGTATGATTATTTTATCTAAAGAATCTGCTTTAGCTCAAATAAAAAATAATGAAATAAATAACATTGAATTAAAATGTAGTACAAGATGGGCTTTAGGAATAGGATTGTTTGCAATACTCTTCAGCTTGTTTGTATTTTTCTTTCAACTCCTAGACATTCTCCCAAATTCGAATTGGCAAAATAATCAAACCAAAATTCAAGAAAATCTATTAAAAGCAAATACTGAATTAAAAAATACTTTAATTCAAAGCCAGGTGACTTTTGATTCTATTCTGATAGTCAACAAGCAATTAAATGCAATAATATTGAAAAAATAATAGAATAATCTTGATGGGTTTTTTTGCATAATATATTAATGATCAATATTATAATGTCGTATATCGAGCCATCAGCAGGGAATGTGGGCTGTTTTCGGAGGCTAACATTCACCAATCCTGAATGTGAAATAAATAATGAAAAGTAATAATAGGTATATACTGCATTGCGACTTCTTGCGAGACATTAGTGGTAAAATTATATAATGCCTAAAAACATGAAGATAGATGAATCAAAAATAAGGCAAGCTATTCTTAAGTGATTGCGTAACCTATATGAGACCCATCCAGGATATTTTAACACATGGAAGGAATTCGAAGGGGCTTTTAAAGAACACATTTCAAAATACTTATTTGAAAAATGTAGGAACCTTCACCCATTGGCTCTCTCAACCTTAAAGCATCGAATAAACCTTCCTTAAAAAGCCCATCATGACTTTGTATGGAATTATCATAAGTCTGAAGATAAATTTCTGGAAATAATATTTGACTCTGTTTTAAAAGATCCAAATTATACTTGGGCAGTGAATGTGTACCTTAAGTCGATCCAAAAATAGAAAATATTAATCTTTTAAATGGAAATTATAAAGTTCCGCCGTTAAAATGACACTAAATCGCAACTTAGCTTAGATTAGAGTTGCTTTTGGGATATTCGAGCTTTGCTGCATTTAGCGGCCACACATTAAAATGGACTTATTGGATTTTATATATTGAAAATAAAAGTGATTGAATTAAAAACTTAAGTGACCCCTTAAATGACCCCTTCAAAATAGAAACCATTGAAATCGTTTGATTATCAAGGGTTTCTATTTTCTTTTTGTTGTCCTGTCAGGTTTCGAACCTGAACTCTTCTGATCCAGAATCAGAATAATACCCTAATTTTAGTATTTGTTTAGTACTGTAATATATTGATATTGTGCAAATATAGTATATTTACTTTGTATTGATATTTGTTTATTAGTATTTTATTTGGTATGTTTGTATGCAAATTGTATGCAAATTTTGAACGGTTTAAATTATCAGTAATACAATTGATTAGGATTGATTCAAAGATACAATATTTTGCCCTGTATGCAAATTTCTAAATTACCCCAAATTATGGAACGCGACTATTCAATTTCTGTTTTTCTGGACACCCGAAGGGAGCTAAAATCGCATAAATACCCAGTCAAATTGCGGGTTTTTACGCCCTATCCACGGACACAAAAACTCTATCAAACTGATTTTGAGTTTACAGAATCTGAGTTTAAAAGTGTTTGGGAAACCTTGAAGCCACGTAATGAAGTAAAAGACAAACGTACCGAAATTCAATCACTGATTAACAAAGCAGAAGAAACGGCAAAGGGACTTGAATCATTCACCTTCGAAGAGTTTGAAAGATTACTTTTCCAGAAGTCTGGCGAACCGGAAAACGTATTTTATCAGTACGATGCAATTATCAAGCAATACAAGGCCAACAACCAAATAGGGACTGCCTCAAGTTACGATTTGAGCCAAAAAGCAATAAAGAACTTCTTAACTGATACCACCGGAAAAGAGCCGGAAATATTACGCTTCAGGGAAATTACCTCGCAATGGTTACAAAGGTTTGAAACCTACATGACCGGCAAAGGAAAAACCCAAACAACAGTCGGGATATACCTGCGGACACTTAGGGCTATTTTTAACACGGCTATTGCAGCCGGAATTATTAAAATGAACCAATACCCATTCGGCAAACGAAAGTATGAGATTCCCCAGCCCAATGCAGTAAAAAAGGCTTTAAACCGTAACCAGCTAAAGCAGTTGTTTGAAACTCAACCACGGACACCGGAACAGGCCAAAGCAAAGGATTTTTTCTTCTTTCTTTTCAATACTGCCGGAATGAACATCAAAGATTTGGCAGGGCTCAAATTTGAAAATTTGCAGGGTGATCGAATTGTATATGTCAGGGAAAAGACCAAGAGGACCACTAAAACGAACCAGACCCCTGTTATTGTTTATCTCAATGATTATTCGTTAAATTTTATATCCAAGTATGGCAACCCTGAAAAAGCAGCAAAGAATTACATCTTTGATATTTATCATATCGGAATGAGTGAAGCGGAACAATTCCGTAAAAGCCAAAACTTTACAAGGGTGATAAATTTGGCTGTTAAAAAGTTGGCAAATGAAAACGGTTTGCCTGGTGAAATATCAACCTATTGGAGCCGGCACTCCTTCGCCACCAATGCAATCCGTTCAGGAGCAAGTTTGGAGCAGGTATCAGAGGCATTGAACCACAAAAACAGTGCTACCACCAAGGGATATTTTGCAGGGTTTGAGAGCGATGCAAAGAGAGAATTAACGGCCAATTTGATGAACTTTTAATAAAAGAAAGTTATATAAAACTTAGAATTGTTGAAAGATGAATAATATAACCATACCGGAAATAATTGACAATCAGATCAAGTATCATTCAAAAGGTAGGCCTAGGTTTAAAGACTTCTTAAACAGAAAGCCTGTTAACGGAACTGTTGAAATGCTAAAAATTGTAGTTGAAAATGAAAGGGGAACAAACCAAGAATTAATGATTACCAACTTCATACGTGGCTTGGCCTTGTTCTATGATCATGCAATCAAAAAAAAGCCACTTGATCCTATGATTAATAAACTTACCTCTCCAGTACTTGAATTAATCTCTAGTGCAGTCCAGTCGGATAGATACAGATATGATATAATTGATGAAGAGATTACAGGGGAAGAAACCCTTTGTGTTGATGGTGTTACCTCTCCAATGACAAATAAGGAGATTTTAAGGCAAATCAGAAGGGACAAAGCAATTCCTTTAACACAAAAAGATATTCCGCCAATCATACAAGCTTGGCTCAAATATAAGAAAAGCCTACACACTCAACCATTGGAAAATGTATCAGAATTAAAACCAGAAGGACCTCATCTTTCATTGCCAGTAATAGCCCTTATTTGCTGCTATACAGGTCAAGCCATTGATAACACTTCTGGAAAACAAATACTTCAACGATACAATCCAGAACTAAAGAGTGTACGTAAACTAATTGAAAAATACAATTTATATCAATCAACTGTAAACCGCACCAATTTATCGGATTCCAAGAAAACAGATAATCACAAAAAAAATCTTTTAGAAAAAGTCGTTACCTATCTTGAAGCAAACAACTTGGAAGCGGGACAGGCAAAACAAGAACTCAATAAACTTTCAGACCTGATAATGAGCAAATACTAAAGTTTACACCAAGTTACACCGTTTTACACCAGTGTAACCCTTTTTTAGGCAGTTCTTTTGCTTAAAAAAAGGAAATGAACAATCCATTTGAAACTATTGAAGAACGTTTAAGCAGAATTGAAATTTTGCTTATTAACATGAAATTCCAAACAGGGGACTCCATAAACCCCGGAAGTGATTCACCATTAACCATTACACAGGCTGCTGAGCTGCTAAATCTTACAACCCCCACCATTTACGGATTAATCCATAAAAGGATCATTCCACACAACAAAAAGGGTAAAAGGCTTTACTTCCTGAAATCGGAACTATTGGACTGGGTGAAGTCTGGCCGGAAAAAGACCATTGCCGAATGTGAGGCAAACCCGGAGAGCCATCTTCGGACACCAAAGAAAAGGAGGGTGCAAGCATGAAAAAAGAAGGGCAGCACCACTTCAGCACCACCCGTATATTCCAGGTCAAAGATAAGAAAAAACCAACGTACCGGAAACCAGTAGCCGTTAAGTATTTGGAAGAGTTGGCACTGGAAGCGAAAAAAAAGAAATACCCATCAATCCCAATTCTTTATTTGGCCGTTCCTAAATATAGGGACGATAGTGCAAATAATTTGACCCGCTGCATTATAGACTTTCTTAGATTGAAATCTCACCAAGCAGAACGCATAAGTACCACCGGGCGACCAGTTGATAGGACAAAAACCTTCATTGACGTTTTAGGCCACCAAAGAACCATTGGCCGTATCGAATGGATAAAAGGTAATGGCACAAATGGAAGTGCGGATATTTCGGCCACCATAGCAGGGAAAAGCGTGAAGATCGAAGTTAAGACAGGCCGGGACTTCCAGAGCAAAGCGCAAATAGAGTATCAAAAATCAATCATTTCGGCAGGTGGTCTATATGTTATCGCTAAAGATTTTACTTCGTTTCTTTCATGGTATAACCTTCAATTCAATAAACCATGAGTGAAGCAAAATATTTTAATTTTCCTATTCAGCTAATTGATGGGATTTTTAAATATAAGATCAAAGCTTTAACAGATGGCTTGTATTATGCCTTGTATTCTCATTCGTTAAAACTTGAAACCGAAGATCAGGGCAAAAATTCAGCATACAACAAATTTGTTAAATCATGGTCATGGTACAATGTGACCGGAGTAGATAGGGATAAGTTTTCCAGAGGCAAACAACTTTTTGACAGCATACCGGAAAAGAGCGTTAAAGTTGGATTGAATATTTCTATTTTTTGGGATTACTACAAAAACGAAAAAACAGATTTCGACATTGCTTGTTTGTGTGCGTTTTTAGCGATGAAATCTATTATTGGTGAAAAGCCATATTGTAAGATGGATAATTCGTATTTGTTGGCACGTATGGCAGGGAAAAGCAAAGCAATCGAAGATAAAAAAGAGTTACCGCCGGAAGTCCTGTATTATGTAAATGAATATCAAACCGTAAAGATCAAAAACACACTTCGCTTAGGTTGGGGACTTAAACATTATAGTTTTCATACCAGAGGTTTTTATGTGTCGTTTGATGAAAATTTTAATGATACCAAATTAGGGCAAATAGCTGAAAAGGATCGTAAATCAAACAAGGTAAATCAACTTAAAGAACATGACAAAGATGTTCGGAGGCAGGTTAAAGAGAGCCTGAAACCACCATAAAACGAACACGACCATAAAGCGACCTATAATAAGAGATACAGATCAGGATCACATTAAATAACGTTAAAACGCTCAATACCATGAACAAGGAAGCGATGCAGGCACAAAGAGACTATGTTAATAATTGGCGGAAAAAAAACCCTGAAAAGGTGAAGCAATATCGCGAGGCATATTGGACAAAAAAGGCAGGTGCAAACACCCAAACCAAACAAGAAAAGGCTTTAAATCTAAGGTCTGCCGGATTGACACAAAGAGAGATAGCCAAACAGATGGGAGTATCTGTCGGTACGGTAAACAGATGGTTGAACACGGATTGAACACGGTTAAACCATAACACGACCAAAGCACGACCATAACACGACCTATAATAAGGGGAAAGGTTATTTTTTGAACTTTTGTTTTTTTACTCTCATATTCTTGTCAAAATGTACACGACCTATATAAAGATATTTTAAAAAGAACTTTTAAAAAGATACTCTAAATATGTTTGTCGATTTTTTTTCAAAAATCAACGTTTGCCAAATCACTCATTTTTTTTAATTATTCAAAATGGATCATCTTAAAATATCACTCTTACAAATCAGGTTTTCCCGTACCGGCAACACCCACCGGGATAAAGTGCGATTGAATGAAGAAATCAACTGGAGGTCTATTCACCTCAACAAAAAATAATCATCGGCAATAATGCAATTATCAATTTAATATCAAACAAAATGAAAAATGACAAAATGGAAAGTGGTAAAGTGGAAAATCCAGCATTGGAGTATGACCGCATTCTTGACAGAATTACAGATTTACAGTACGAATGTGAGGACAAGGAGGTTGAGATCAAAACCATTATCAATAGGCCAATGGAAAATGGTATATTAGTTATGAATTACCCGAGGGTCCAAGAGCTTTGCGATCAGATCAATATCACCTTATGCCTGATAGCAGAACTTAAAGGGTTATTAGGTGAACCTGAGCCAGAGTTTTAGTAGGAAGGGCAAAACCTTTAAATGAAGGGGTGTCGTTATTAGCGACACTCCTTTATTGGTATCTAACAATGTAAGAAGATTGTATGCGATAGAGTAAACCATTGGACTGTGATGAAAAAATAACAAATCGCCACAAGATTCATTGAAATTCACTTTGTGATGGAATTATTGAGCATTGGAAAGACATAAACAGCATTTTATCTGTTTATTATAATAAGTAAAGCGAAAAGGATACCTTACCTTTTTACAGATTATCAAATTCGCTAAAAAGTTGATTCTTAAACAATAAACTAATACTGAATAATGCTAAGGGTCATTAAGGAATCAATATTTTTAACGATTAAGCATAATCTACTGTACTTTAATTTATTAAGAATATTTATGAACCTTATATTTTCCCCATTTTCTGGTTACATTTTGTGTTGAATGTGCTATTTGGGATAAGTTGATGTTTGACTATATTTATCAATGATGAGGTTGTTGAGGGCCGAACCTACATAGTACCTGTTTACCTGTAACACGGTCAGGCAGATCATGGCGGTACAAATTATTGCTGTCAGACAGACCCAAAAAGTCGATGTTGGTTTTTTCATATTTTCAATTTTTATTTGACAGTACATTTTTAGTTAAAATTCAGATTCTGGAATATTATATGTTTTCATGTTCCCATTTTGAACCATATAAAGAGTCATAATAATATCATGATATTTAATTCCGTCATTTTCACGTGTTTCAAAAAGCTCAAAAGCTTCCGATCTAAATGTTGATCCTGTTCTTAAATCACGATACCTTATGTCGTAATTCCCTTTGGTGACTTTATTTAAAGTGAATTTTGAATATGCGAGGATATAAAATTCACGTACAGGGTGAGCGGTATTTTGATTAATATAAACCAATTTGCAGTGTACGTCAGAATTGTTACCTGAATTATCAATTGTTACTTTTGACAATCCATTATTGTTGCCATTTTTGGTTCCTATCAAATATCCTGATTTTGAAGGCCAAGATTTTCCATTTGGATCAAGTGCAGGTCTATAATATTCAGGTACTGGGGCAACATATTGAACTGGAGGAGTCTTTTGATATACAATTTTCTGGTTGTTATAGTCTGAATTGCTGTCAAAATAATCCACTATGAAACTCAAAACTGCCATTACAACAACCACTCCAATAAAGGCTATGAGGGGGAATGCAATATTTTTTATTGCGTTTAAAATTGATTCTTTTATATTTCTTTTTCTATCTCTGACATAACTAACTTTTGTACGCTCGGTCTTGGGATAATCTGTGGGTTTTGTATTCATTATTTTAGGCTCATAAACCTTTTCTTCTCCTTCTTGAGATTTTATCCATTCATCATGTATTTTCCTCTTATTCACATCTGAAAGGGTTTCATACGAATGGTTTATTATTTGCATGATCCCGACATATTTAGGATCGCCAGGATGCTTGTCGGGATGGTATATATTTGACAACGACTTGTATGCCGCTTTTATTACTTCTGGAGGGGCATTACGGGCCACTTTCAAATTATCGTAATGAGTTCTAATTTTTTTCATGATTTTTCAGGTCTCTTTCGATTCTTTATTAAGCTATTTTAATTTTATGGTAATTCAATCATTTCAATTATTTTCCCTTTACCTGCAAATTCAAACCCTCCGGTTTTTAATTCAACCGATTCATCATAATTACTGGAAACAACAAAGTCGATCTTTTTAATATCCTCAATACTCACTACGACAATATATTTTTTGTCAGCTATTAATAATTTGTCCTTAATTTCGCGCGTAATTGGGAATTTAAAGTGGTAAAAAAATCCGGCAGTTATTGATGCGTACTCAACTCCTTCTTTCTCATAAATATCCTTTAGCTCAAAACCATAATACCTAAATATTTGGCACTTTGTCTCCAAAACCGGTTTATAAGATATTGAATACTTATATTCCACCTTATCCATCGTCTTAATAAAATCGTCCCAATCGTATTTGACATTATACTTTTGCTTAATGGATGCAATAAGTTCCTGTCTTTCTCTTTCCACTTTATCCTCTAAACTTTCTTTTGTTTTATCTTTTGAATATTGGCAACCCACCAATATAAAAAATAGAGCGATACATATTTGCTTCATCTTAACTTAGTTTCAATGGTCTTATTTTACGCATAATTTTCACGGCCTTGTTTTTAAATCAACCGCCTGTTCGAGCGATATAGTTTTCAACTCGCTTGAACACTTTGTCAACCCTTTACAATTCTTTATTGAGTGATAGGAGACAGAGCTTTTACCTGTACAGATTACGACACTTTTAGTTAGTTGGGTGGTGTGGTTTTACCTGGTCTTTCGCAATAACCATAGTTAAGCAAAATGCAAACGCAAATACCAAAATACTTTTCATGTTCTTTTTTTTTAAGTGGTTATATTTATAAACATTCAAAAATAATAAATTCAGACTATAGTCCGTGGCATCGCCATAATAAATATTTCAATTTCGCTCTGACTAAAGTCTGAGTTATGGTTGTTGAGATATTTGGCAAAGTTTTACGTGAATTGAGGGATGAGAATCATATCTCTCAGGAGAAGCTTGCCGAGTACTGCGACCTTGACAGGACTTATATCTCACTTCTCGAACGCGGACTAAGGCAACCAACAATCACAACAATCTTTAAATTGGCCAAAGCCTTAAATACCACACCATCAGCATTTATTTTTAAGGTTGAAAGCGAATTGAATGGTAAAGCATAGAACAAAAGTTGGCTCAATTCAGCATCCAGTCCAAATCAGTTTTCTCCTTAATATCTTCAAGTTTGATAATTGTATTTTTTAGATATTCAGCCATATTAACAGGCTTTTGATCAATCTTCTGTGAAAAATCCAGCATCCAGTCGGAAGGTTTGGTATAAAATGACCTGACGTTAAAATAATAGCCCATCAAGTTTTTATAGTCGTTCTGATGGGAAACCAGATCGGTCATTACATTTAATGCCGAATAGGCATTGGCTCCAGTAAGATTAAAATAACCTTCGGTAAACTTTCCAATCATTTGAATTAAATTTTCAAGATTGTTCAGCTTTTTTGTAAGGGAGTTATTTTCTGGTAAGTCCAGATTGATATTCAGCACTTGGAACACAAGGGGGACCATCAATATTTTCTCTATTTTGAAATCCCGCAGCTTTTGGCTTTGACCTTTGAAAATTTCAGTAGTTGATTTTATCATGGCTAAATCATTCATCCATTCGAATTTGTTTTTACGGTCGTGGACATATTTCAATTTCATGGTTTTTTTATTGAACAATACTCCATTCGAGCATAGTTTACGGACAAACCCGATCTCAAAACTCAAAGCATAAGTACGGTTGTAACTGTTGGTGGTTCGTAAAAACGGCAACCATGTTTCCTGATCCCAAACATCGAAATTGACATCCTTATGTATCAAATCAATATGAACCGAAGCCTTTGACATCGGTGCAACAACCTTGTAAGGAATAAACTCCTGCGGGTTCTCATCAGGGTACAAGTGTGCAAACAAACTCTTCCCCATTTCCAATGCCTCCCTGTTGGTAATCAGTTTATAATTGTTCCCCACTACTGAAAGAATCCCACCGTTTGACTGGTTTACCACAGCCTTGTGATTTAGTGCTAAAATCTTTTTAGATGTTGAATTTTCCGTTGATGGAAAATCAGAATAGATGTTCCGTAATTTGACATCGAACAAAACCTCATCCAGTTTATTGGTAGGCTGGGCAAAATCAATCTCATTACTCATAATTAATTGGTATTAAGTTATTTGTTAAATATTTTTTCAGTGACCATTTTTGTTATTTCCTCTTTGGTGATACCATATTTTAATAATGTTCCGGCAGCTATCTTGACATCTTTATTTATTTCTGCAAGGGTACTGTTTATCAGTCCGTCAAGTTTGTTAAAGGCAATTTCTTCCGCTGTATATTTGTCCCTCAACCGAAGTATGTCTGCTGTCGAATAGTTAATCGGGAGGTTGATGCTACGGAGTATCGTATCATCTTTAAAGAAGCAAGTACTTACAATAAGCGTAAGGTTTCCAATTGTCATTTTCCCTTCAACAATTGATATTTCGGCATTGAATGTTTTGATATTCTTGACAATATCCAAAAAATATAAGAATGGGATGCTTATCCTCACTGGCCCGGCTGACCTGCAATAAAGCACCCTTGTTGCACCTATGGCGACAAAATTAACTTCGTTTGTTTTGATCGTAATCTCACAATTGTGAAGCCTGCCCTTTTTGTTTTTGGGAACTGCCCTGCTGAGAAACTTCATGGCATCGAGTAGTTCACTTGTTTTGCATACCATCATGTATGCAGTAGTTGGTTGGATAAGTGTTTCGCTCATGGCTATTGGATATTTTGTTTATGGATCATTTGATACAAGCTGTAGCTTACTTGATTTTCCATCGCGGCAAATCCTTCCTTATCAAGGGTCATACTAAAAAGGTGTTTTTCTGGTATATCCAATTGTGTTTTATAGAATAAACGTTCTTCGTACCGGCAGAAGAATTTTACCACCCATCCGATTTTTTCAGCCGTTTTGATCTTGAAGCTTATATCTTCGGCAGTAGAATACTTTGAGGCATTTTCAAGACCATCGGTAAAAATGGCAAAAAACACCTGATCATCTGGTTCTACCAACTCCCCGACTTTTAAAATTGAGGACCCTATGGCATCATACAAGGCAGTATTTGAATTTGGATGGTAGTCAATGGCTGCTAATTTTTTGATCCGATCCGTTTTCTGGGCAATAAATTTGAATTCAACAGTATCATTAAAAGTACAGAGTGTAATTTTAATGTCTGTGTCCGGCTCTTTTGTCTCAAGCTTTACTATAATTTCAACTTGTTCGTTAAAACTTGAAATAACCTCGTTTTTCAACTGCTCCATGGAACCGCTCTGGTCAAGGATCAAGACGTAATGAATAGTGTTTTTCATCTCACACGATTTTAGTGTTTAATCCTTAATGTCGAAAAGTTCGTTTTGTCACCCTCGATTTTGTATTTATTTTTAAGTATTTTTGAACTACACTAAAAATATGCCTAATATGGATAATGAATTTGATCAATGGAACATTGCAGATGAACAATTTAGCCTCTGGTTGAAAGGAGAGGGCCACAGCGAAAAAATAAGCATTGCCAGAATTTTAAAGTCTGCATATTTTGTTTTCAGGCAAAAACAACGGGAACGGCTTGAAACAATTTGTCAACAATCCTTTGAATATTTCAAAAAGAAAGAGGAGGAGGAATTAGAGCATTCTTCGAAATATGGACATTCAACTATAATGTTCTGTTTGCGTGAACCTGAACCTGGTTATTATGAAAGACAGACAAAAGAAAAGAATAAAAAAATCATCAATGGTATTCTTTCTGGTAGTCAAATGGTTTTCAATGAATTATATGAAAACGAATTTCCAAAGGTTGTCAGATTGATTACGAAAAATTCAGGGAGCGTTGATCTTGCAAAAGATATTTTTCAAGATGGCCTGATCATTTTGATTGAGAAGGTAAATAGAAGGGAGCTTGATTTGACGTGTCCGGTTGAAACCTACCTTTACTCAATTTGTAGATTACTTTGGTTGGAACAGCTCAGGAAGCGCAAAAAAAGCATTTCCTTGGATGATTCTGATGGCTATTATGAATCAGACCATACCATAATAGTTCATGACACTGAAAGTCCAGATATTTATGAAGCGGTAAACAACGAAATTGAAAAGTTGGGCAAACCTTGCAGGCAGCTTCTTGAAGGTTATTATTACAGGAACTTGAGTTGGGATGAAATTGCCAGTGAACTGGGATATAAAAATGCCGCCAGTGCCAGAAACCAGAAATACAAATACCTTGAGAAGATAAGGAGTACAATCGGTTTAGAGGTAGATTGAACTGGTCTGTAAATTGAAAGGCTAAAAAAATGTTAATGCTTTGAAGTGTTCCTGTTTGGAAGAAAGCCAATGCATAAAACCCAACGAATAACGAAAATAAAAAGAAGCCGTTTCAAAGAAATTTGAAGCGGTTTATTGTTTTGATCGGTTTTGTATGCAAATTGTATGCAAATAAAAAGGAGTTACAAACTTTCACATTGCAACTCCTTAATTATCAGTTGTCCTGTCAGGTTTCGAACCTGAACTCTTCTGATCCAGAATCAGACGTGTTGCCAATTACACCACAGGACAAAATAGTGGTTGACCTGTCAAGGCTCGAACTTGAACTCTTCTGAACCAAAATCAGACGTGTTGCCAATTACACCACAGGTCAATCTACATGTCTTATCATTTAAGACGGCTGCAAAAGTACAAAGTTTTTTTTCCCTGCAAACTGTAAACGGTTAAAAAAAAGCCATGAGCTGGTTTTTTGTTTGCTTTTTGATGACCAGAAATTACTATTTATGATGTAAACTATTGAAATATATAGAAATACAGAAAGAAGAGAAATATTTTGAAGGGTGGAAAGATGATTTTCGCGCCCAAAAACTAAAATTGAAATCAAATCAGCCTAAAATTGTTTAAATGTTTGAACTTAACCGTTAAAAATTGTTTTTATCCTTCCGTTTTTCCTATTTATGGGTGCAGACATTAAGATTATTAATATCTTCGCAAAAATTTTGGTCCCCTGATTTGAGCTTGGGATACTGAATCAGAAATATTTTAAAAATATATTTTAAGGCATGATAACAAAAGGGTATAAGTTTTACAATAAGGTCGTTGGATGGATTATTTTTCTTGTCGCTGCGACTGTTTACCTGATGACAATCGAGCCCACTGCAAGCTTTTGGGATTGCGGTGAGTTTATTACTACTGCTTTTACCCTTCAGGTAGGGCATCCCCCGGGTGCGCCGCTCTTTATGATCATGGGCCGTTTGTTCACCATGTTTGCGACAAACACCGGACAAGTTCCGGTGATGGTAAACATCATGTCGGCTCTTGCAAGTGCCTTTACGATCTTGTTCCTTTTCTGGTCCATTACCCATATGGCGCGCAAGTTAGTGGCATCCGACAAAACTGAGTTGGATTTGCCCCAATTGATTGCTGTGCTGGGAGCTGGAGCAGTTGGTGCTTTGGCCTATACTTTTTCCGATACCTTCTGGTTTTCGGCAGTTGAGGGTGAGGTCTATGGGACTTCTTCTTTGTTTACTGCATTGGTTTTCTGGTGTATCCTGAAATGGGAGAACGAGGCCGATAACAAATTTGCCAATCGCTGGCTGATCTTGATCAGCTATCTGATCGGGCTCTCAATTGGCGTCCACCTGCTCAATCTATTGGCAATACCCGCAATTGTGCTGGTCTATTATTTCAGGAAGTACCAGACTACACCCAAAGGGGTTATTTTCTCATTGACGATTTCGATGGTTTTGGTTGCCATAATCATGTTTGTATTCATTCCGGGAATTGTAATCCTTGCACAATGGTTTGAACTTATTTTCGTGAACGGTATGGGAGCACCTTATAATACAGGTACATTTATTTATATTTTATGCCTTATAGGTGGTATCTATTTTGGATTGAAGCATACAGCCCGGAAAAATCAGGTTTTGGCCAACACAATCATCCTTTGTTTTACTGTTTTGGTGATCGGTTATTCATCTTATACAATGATCGTTATCCGTTCCTCGGCCAATCCCCCTATGGATCAGAATAACCCTGATAATGCATTCTCTTTGTTGTCATATCTCAACCGTGAACAATATGGCAGCAAACCTCTTATATATGGGCAATATTACAATGCCCCACTTGATGCAGAAAACCCATATTCAAAAGGTTCTGCGAATTACATTGAAAGAAATGGCAAATATGAAATTGCCGACTATAAACAATCCCAGAATTTTGATGACCGGTTTTGTACAATTTTCCCAAGGATGTTCAGTCCAAGTGCCGATCACATTAAGGAATATCAAAGCTGGGCCAATATCAAAGGGACCCCAATCCAGATTACAAACAGGGATGGGGAACCTGAGAAATTGATTAAACCCACCTTTTCCGAGAATTTGACATTCTTCTTCACTTATCAGATCAACTGGATGTACTGGCGTTATTTTATGTGGAACTTTGTTGGGCGTCAGAATGACATTCAAGGGAATGGAGATATCCTGAACGGAAACTGGATTACTGGATTTAATGCACTGGATGCTATTCGGTTAGGCGATCAAAGCCATCTGCCTTCCGCACTTGCAAACAACAGGGGCAAAAACAAATATTATATGCTGCCCTTAATTTTAGGGCTTCTTGGACTATTCTTCCAATACAATGGAGGCGATAAAGGTAAAAAGGATTTCTGGGTTGTCATGGCACTATTTATTATGACAGGCCTGGCTATTTTGGTTTATCTGAACCAGGAACCACTCCAGCCACGCGAACGTGATTACGCTTATGCAGGGTCATTTTATGCTTTTGCCATTTGGATCGGGTTGGGCGTACTTGGATTGTATGATATTTTGAAAAGGTTTACACCTGCAAAAACCAGTGCAATCGCAGCCACAGTATTGTCCCTGATCGCTGTCCCTTGTTTAATGGCCAACCAAAATTGGGATGATCACGACCGCTCAAACCGCTTTACCTGCCGCGATTTCGGGAGCGATTACCTTGAGTCGTGCGCCCCGAATGCGATTATTTTCACAAATGGCGACAATGATACCTTCCCTTTGTGGTATGCACAAATGGTTGAGGGGGTAAGGCGTGATGTCCGGGTTTGTAATTTAAGTTACTTTCAGACCGACTGGTATGTAGATCAGATGAGGAGAAAAGCCTATGAATCAGATCCTTTGCCTATAAATTTTGAACACAACCAATATGTTCAGGGTACCCGCGACGTGGTTTATGTCATGGATCAGATCAAGCGTCCTGCAAGCCTGAAGGAAGCCATGGATTTTGTCCGTTCCGAAGACCCTGGGACAAAATTGAAACAAGCCGAGAATGCCTCGTTTATTCCCACAAGGATGTTGATCTATCCAGTCGATAAGGCAGCTGTCCTGGCAAATAAAGTCATCGACCCGAAGAATGCCGACAGTATCGTTTCCCAAATGGAGATCAAACTGACCGGTAATTATCTCACCAAAGATGAGTTGATGATCCTTGATATCATCTCCAACAACAACTGGAAGCGGCCAATCTATTTTGCGATTACTGTTGGGCGCGACAAATACCTGAATTTACAGGATTATTTTCAGACCGAAGGTTTTGCTTATCGCCTGGTCCCCATTAAAACCCCTTCAGAAGGCGGACAGGTTGGAAGTGTGCGTACAGACGTGATGTACAATAACATCATCAATAAATTCCGGTGGGGCAATATGAACGATCCAAGGGTTTATCTTGACGAAAACAACATCCGTATGTCGATGAACGTAAGGAACAGTTTTGTAAGGTTGGCTGATGGCCTCATTGCAGAAGGGAAGCGTGATTCGGCCATTGCGGTTCTTGATCGTTGCAACGAATTGGTTCCCAACGAAAAAGTGACTTACAACTATTTTAATTTACTGATGGCCGAGTCGTATTATAAAGCTGCCCGTAACAATATGATGAACAGGGGATTGGACAGTACATCCGTTGAAGTGAACATTTTCCCTGCTGCGGTAAAGAAAGGGAATGAAGTCGTCAACATCATGGCAAACAATTGTGAGGAAGAGCTTAAATACTACTTTTCGCTTGAGCCGAGATTCAGGGCAACCATACAAGAGGATTTACAAAGGTCGTTTTATATTATGCGCGAATTGAGCAATATTACTAGCCACTACGGCGAAAAGGCCTTAAGCGAGAATATTGCAAAGCGTTTGAACGATTTGGTAAAGGTTTACCAACCTGAATTGGCAGAACCGGAAGTGAAAAAATAATTATTCCGTTAATTGTAAATAGATTTATTTATTTTTGTCCCAATTTTATTAAAATTTTCAGACAGAAAACCATAGCATGAGATTAAAACCGCAGGTTCACCTGCCCCATTGTATTACCAATTGGTTCCCATTGGCCATATGGCGGATGCCCATCGAAAAAAAAACGGTGTATCTGACATTTGACGATGGTCCAATACCGGAAGTGACACCTTGGGTTTTGGATTTGTTGATGGAACACAATATCAAGGCTACTTTTTTTGCTGTTGGTGAAAATGTTTTTAGGTATCCTGAAATATTCGAACAGATCATTGATGATGGCCATGCTGTTGGAAATCATACCTATCACCATCTTCAAGGACTAAAATCTGACAACAAGACTTATTACAAAGACATAGTTCATGCCAATAAGATGATTGGTTCCAACCTTTTCCGTCCGCCGCATGGCTGGCTCAAAAGGGCACAGTACCGGTATCTTTCAGGCAAGTACAAGATCATTATGTGGGATGTGATCTCGTGCGATTATAACCAGAATATTACAAAGGAAGAAGTTTTGAACAATGTCCTTGAGTTTGCACGAGAAGGCAGTATTATTACCTTCCATGACTCGTTGAAGGCTGAAAGCCACCTTAAATGGGTGTTGCCACGTGCGATTGAAGCACTTAAAGCAGAAGGTTTTGAGTTTGATAAAATCGAATTCCCGAAAGTCAGGCGTTTGGTCTTTTCCCCAGCCTTGCAACGTATCCGCCGCTTAAGGAACAACCTCCGGCAATTGGGCTTAAGATCATAGTTTTTCGTTATAATTATAAAACCTTGTTGAAAGTTTTTGATGATTTTCAACAAGGTTTTTTTTTCGTTTATTTTTTAGTAAGAATAATCTAACTACATTTACAAATTAAATGAACTTTGTTTTTCAGATCCATGAAAAGCCAATCTCTATTAATAAACACATGAAAAAGCTGGAAGAAATGATCGCCCGTTTATCAGGCTATATTGGCAGAATGGAGGAAGAAGCCAAAGAACAGTATAATTTTAAGGATCTTACGATTACACAGATGCATTATTTGGAGACGATCAGTGAGCTGAAAAACCCAAATCTTACAGAACTGGCTGGTTCGATGAATCTAACAAAGCCAACTGTTAAGGTATTGATAGATAAGTTAATAGAAAAAGAGTTTGTTTTTAGGATACAGTCTGACGCTGATCGGAGAAGCACACACCTTCACCTTTCCGAAAAGGGTAAGCTGATCAATGAGATGCACAGTTACGCTCATCGCAGGATGGTCGAGGATATTCAAAAAAAGATTACACCGGATGAAATGTCGAGTTTAATCAACTTGCTCGAGAAACTCCTTGTTTGAATCTAACTTAATAATTAGAAGCATCTAACTTAAATTCAACTATATGAATAAAGAGAACTTCAGGACCGAAAAAATCGTTGGATTGACCCATGAGCAAGTAAAGCAAAAGCTCGTTGCGGAAGGGTTCAACGAATTGCCATCCTCAAAACCGAAAAGTTTAATTGGTATCGCCATAGGTGTAATCCAGGAACCGATGTTCCTGTTGTTGGTCGCCTGCGGGTCGTTGTACCTGTTCCTTGGCGATATTCAGGAAGGGTTGATGCTGATGGGCTTTGTGTTTGTAATTATGGGTATCGAATTTTATCAGGAAAAGAAAACCGAAAAAGCCCTTGATGCCTTGAAAGACCTTGCGAGTCCCCGGGCCTTGGTGATTAGGGAAGGGATTGAAAGCCGTATCTCAGGTCGTGATGTAGTGACCGATGATGTCATGATCCTTCAGGAAGGGGACAGGGTGCCAGCTGATGCCAAAGTCCTCTATTCCGTCAATCTCAGTGCAGATGAATCGCTTTTGACCGGGGAGCCTATTCCGGTACGCAAATCTGAATGGGTTGAAGGAACTGTGATGTCCAACCCGGGAGGTGACGATTTGCCCTATGTTTTTTCGGGTTCAATGATCGTTCAGGGAAATGGTATTGCAAGAGTGGTTGCCACCGGACTCAATACTGAGATCGGGAAGATTGGGAAAGCGCTAACCGAGGTAAAAGAGGAACCAACCAAACTCAAACGTGAAATGGGTGTGCTGGTCAAAAAACTGGCCATTATCGGAATCCTCCTATGCCTGATGGTTATTGTTGTCTATACAATGACCCGTGGCGATATGCTAAAAGGATTTCTGGCGGGTATCACTTTGGCAATGGCTATGTTGCCCGAAGAGTTCCCTGTCGTGCTGACCGTTTTTCTTGCAATTGGGGCCTGGCGCATTTCCAAAAAGAATGTACTGACCCGTAAACCCGCTGCCGTCGAAACATTGGGTTCTGCCACTGTATTGTGTACCGATAAAACGGGCACCCTTACCAAAAATAAGATGACTGTTACCCGCCTTTTCAATGGCAAGGATTTTATGACTGTTGATGAAAACAGTACTTTCCCCGAAGAGTTTCATGAGATCATTGAATTTGGCATCCTTTCGAGCCAGACAAATCCTTTCGATCCGATGGAGAAGGCGATAACCCTTGTTGGTGATATGTTTTTGGAAAATACCGAGCATTTGCACAAAGATTGGGAAATGATCAGGGAGTATCCGCTTTCGAAGGAGTTGCTGGCAATGTCAAGGGTGTTTACAAATACGGCTACCAAACAGCGGACAATTGCCGCCAAAGGTGCCCCGGAGGCTATTTTTGATCTTTGCCACCTTACTGAGGACCGGAAATTGGAATTGGCCAATGCGATCGAAGAACTGGCATCAATGGGCTTAAGGGTACTGGGTGTTGCAAGGGATATTGAGGATCTTACAGAACTTCCAGAAATTCAGCATGATTTTGATTTTGAGTTCTTGGGTTTGATCGGACTTTCCGACCCGATACGCGAAAATGTCCCACAGGCAGTTACCGAATGTTATGAGGCGGGAATCCGTGTGATCATGATCACCGGAGATTATCCGGCAACGGCCATAAACATTGGGAAAGAGATCGGGCTAAAAAATCACAAGGCTGTTATAACCGGACAACAATTGGCAGAGATCTCTGAGGAGGATTTGGCCGAAAAGATCAAAACAGTGAACATCTTTGCAAGGGTCGTTCCGGAACAAAAACTCAAAATTGTGAATGCCCTTAAACGCAACAATGAGATTGTAGCCATGACTGGTGACGGTGTGAACGATGCACCTGCCCTTAAAGCTGCAAATATCGGGATTGCGATGGGTGAAAAAGGGACCGATGTGGCACGTGAAGCCGCTTCCCTTGTTCTTATGGATGATAATTTTGCATCCGTTGTCGGTGCCATCAGGATGGGACGCCGTATATTTGATAACCTGCAAAAGGCTTTGGGTTATATCTTTGCAATCCATGTTCCCATAGCAGGATTGTCGCTGATCCCGGTTTTCTTTGCGAACCTTCCTTTGATTTTATGGCCAGTTCACATTGTTTTTCTCGAATTGATTATCGATCCGGCCTGTTCGATTGTCTTTGAAGCCGAAAAGGCCGAACCAAATGTGATGAGCCGTCCTCCGCAGAAATATGATGAACCGTTTTTTGGCATTAAGAAAATTCTGTTGAGCTGTACCCAGGGAATCGGGATACTGATCATCGTTTTCGCTGTTTACCTGTATTGTTTTAAAACAGGATATTCCGAGAAGGAAGTGAGGGCATTGGCATTCACGACGTTAATAGCGGCCAATATTGCAGTAATCCTATCCAACAGGTCATGGTCGAGGAATATTTTTCAGATACTGGCTACGGCAAACAGCACAGTAAAATATGTCGCAGGCGGTGCCGCGTTCTTCCTGATCTTAATTCTGAACATCCCCTTCCTCCTCAACCTCTTCCTGTTTGAAAAAATCAGCCTGACTGAAGCATTTTTTTGCATTTTAGCTGGATTTTCGAGTATTGTCTGGTTCGAGATTTATAAGGTGGTCAAACACAATAGGGTAGTTAAATCATTGTTATAGTTGATGTTACGTATATAGACAATTTGTGGATATGGACGAAGCAATCATTTCCGAGGGCAGGTGCCTTTATTGCAATCAATTGTTTTCAAAAAGCAACATCAGCTGGCATCTATCGAATCACCTTGAGGCGATGTAAAAATTAGCCATTAATGAGAATCGTCAATATTATTGCCATATTACTTAATGGCTCTCATCGTAATTTTTGATTTTTTTAAGAATCTGTTCTTCAGACTGATCGTACATTTCGCGCATAAATTCATCGTTGAAACTCATGGTGCGTTCCTCGAATTTCATATCCTCAATCCGGTCGAAAAGCCGCTCTTTGGCAACCTGAAGATCCTTGCCGTAAATGTGGAACGAATCGGCCTGCCAGTTCAACCGGCCCAATTTTACAGTTTTGCCCGTTTGTGAGGCAACTCCGGCAGCAATCACTTCTTTGTTGAATTGGGTAAACCCGAACATGTTCATAAAGTTGGCGCCCCAAGCATCGTTGCTCCTGAAACGGATGTTGCAATTGAGCCAGTAAACACCTTCCTCATCCTCCAGGATACGGTACCATAACGATTGCAGGCATGGTGGGTCGTAACAGTCGTTGTCGATGTTCGGCATCCAGGTAATCATCTGTGCCTGACGCGTAAAAGGCTGCTTCGATAGCTTGTCGATCACAGACTGAACCTGATCAACTTTAAATGGGCCAACCTCCTGTGATTCCCCATCGACCAGGGCTTTCCAGACACCATATTTCTGCAACCTGCTGTGGTAGGTATATTCCCACCGCGTATCGCTTTCAACGTTCATGTTCTTGGTCCAGTGGTCTTTGTACCCTTTCAACTCCATGACGTACTCCTTTAACTCCTCTATTCCGCCCGGAAATGCCATGTGGATCATCGGGTCGGTTTCGGGTTCCTCGATCGTGATGTTGATCGTACAATCCATGCTTTCAGGATCTTCCGGCTTGTCGTACTGCGTTTTGAACCTCGTCCCTTTTTCGTAAACGGCCACAAGTGCAGCCTCATAGGCTTCAGCCAATGTTTTTTTTGTAATCGAGATAACCGGAATGTTTTTCATATTATGAAGCGAGTTAAAAATTATTTTAAGATCCTATTATTCCCACAAACAAATATCCTCAATGTAATCTTTTGAGCCATCCCTTGACCAGCCATCCAATTGGGAAACTTCTTTAAGCTGCTGTCCTCTCCTGCGGTTTACATTGATGTAGGTACATGAAAGTTCTGGAATGGCCGTCATATCACCCCAAAGTTTCTCGAACTGTGTCACCGGAAATACATCCTCCTGTCCCTTTCCCCACCGTTTTTTAACATCCTTAATGATCACATAGGTTGGCATCCTAGAGGCCATTTTATAGACACATGAGATGACCTTCTGTTCATTGTCCAAATCTTGCCGCGATAAGCCAAATACTGAGAGCAACTTGTCTATATTTATCCAGAAAGTGTTTGTATTGTAGTAACTTAAGTTGAATTCAACCTTTTCGTCCGGAAGGGCTAAGCCTTCGATCAATCGTATCTGCCCATTGATTTTTGCCAAACCGCCTCCCCGGTCGTCCAATTTGCGGGTAATTACTTCCACCGTCATGGTTTTCTGCTGCTGTATGTGGTATCCCAATATTTTAGGTACAGCATTCGCACCAAGGGTGTCGATATTGTGGACAAGCAAATGTTTCAGGTTCGGATTGTCATGGATCAAATTCTTAAGCGTCCCATTTAAAAACAGGTTTGGAATTTCGTACCAATGACCTACTGGGTGGACACATTGTGAAGGGAGATTGTCGGTGTAATTGTCGCCTTCCCCAGTCGTTTTTGCCCAACCGATCAATGCCGAGTGGAGACTTTCCTTGACTTTCTGGGATTGTTCGTTTAGCAACTGCTGAGGCATATCTTCCCAAAGGAACCTGAGGTCGCGTTCTGTTGGGATCAAACGTAGTCCGATGACCTTACCGGGAGAAATATAGACCTTCCCATCATAACCTTTGGGTCCCAGAAATGAAGCGATTGCCGGATGGGTCAGGTAACTGGTTGTAAATATGTGCTGAAGGTCGGTTTTACAGTCAGAATCGGTCTTCTTTGTCTTGGCAATATGCGTTTCGATAAAGTTGCGATGTTTACCACCCATCTTTGCATAAGGATAGAGCGATTTGACGATGCCAGCCCCTTTTGTCCAACGGCTACCTGTCCCACCTGCCAGCGAAACGATGGCCAACTCTTTGTTTTTAAGTGCTTCCAAACCAATTTCAGTCAGGATTTGGTCGTTGAGGGCCGCCTCATCTGAAATTTCAGATTTGGATACATCTTGAATCGAACTGCTGATGGGCAACCTGTTTTTGGACAATCCAATCCTTCCTGATTTCAGGTCCCGCCTGATCGATTCATGTTGTTCAGAATTGAACCCAAGTTCCGACAACAATTTGTTCAGCGGCTTCTGTTGTTTGTTGTCTTCTTCAGATATCGGGATCATCTGATCAAAGAGGTTGCTGATAAATTGGGTATAATGCTGGTTCGATTTATAGGTCTGCCCTATCAATCCCAATTCATTGCGTTGACAATCACCCAACAATTGAATATCCTTTTTCAACAAACCGGGCAACAACAGCGAATAATACGATTCAGGCATCAACGACAATTTCCCCGTATTCAGGTTTGCAAAGGTCCCGTTTTCGTTGATCCTGAAATCATAGACTACAGGTTCCATGGCAAAGGGAATTGAATGTTCAAATTTCCTTTTTGTCTCCGACATCAGTACCTGTAACCGATCCTGAGCAATTGACTTGACAGATGGATCAAATATAAAGCCCATTCCACCACCCGACATTCCGCCCATCATCCAGAATCCCCAGAAATTCTCCTTAAATTCCTCCTTGATCAGGCTGATCAAGGTTTCGGTATATAAATTTGTTGCCCATGGGATTATTTCCTGTATCGGCCCATCAAAATTCTTATTTGTAAAGGCACCTATTCCTTTGATATCCCCATCCTTTAATTTGTGTACAACTTCATCGAAATAGTCAATGGCATTTTGGCGTGCCTCCCATTCCTTTTTGGACCGGAGAAGGTATTTTTCCGTTACCATCTCCAGGATAGGGCCAACATCCTGTGCCATACCTCCATGGACAATCACAAGGCTGTCCTGTAGTTTTTGCCTCGATTCGATGCTGACCAAATCATTCCGTAAAATTGTGTGGTTTGGCAACAACCGGCCTTTACTGATTCCAAATTCGGGATCTTCCGCCGAAGCTTCAACCCCTTTGATCAGCTTTATTCCCGGCCAAACCCCTCCTGAATCCTGCCAGCCACCTCCTGATCCGCCTAACCATTCGCCCAGGATCGCCTTTGCTGCGACCAACCTTCTTTCTTCCTCATTCAATGAACCGGTAAGCTTTTCAGTCTGACCGGTTGCCCTCATGCACAATGAGATCAATGAAGCCAACAGATTGGTTGATACAGCAAGCCTTGATCCCTTTGGAATGTTGTTTACCTTGCTCACAATCTCAATTCCTTTGCCTTTTCCGACCATATTTTCGAGCAGATGGCTCAACGGCAAACCCGCACCTTCCATGCCGGGAGGGACTATACCGGAAGCAATAATTGCTGCTTTTAAAAGGCCAAGGTAATCTTTTGCAAAATCAAATATTTCGGATAGGTGGCTTATGCTGTTTGTTGTCGCAAGATCGATGCTCGTCAGTTTAAGTACAGGTTCCTCAATGATGCGGAACCATGTTTCGATGGGCGGTTTTGGAATTGATTCAATAGCCTTATTTCTGATACATAGATCAATGGAAATATTCATTACTTTTGCTCCTTCAGGATAATCCATTCCCAAAAAGAAAATATCACTCCATCCACTATGGCTAAGGTCCATCCTGACGGGAGTGGATTCATGTAAAAGTGGATACAATCCAGTTTCCGGATCTTTATTCAACAATTCAGGAAGTACCTTTAGAGGTTGATCGGAGGGATGGCCCACCCTGAACATCCATTTGTTCCCGGCAGTGGAACGCACGCTGATTTTTACCTGATCGGCAAGTGTCTGAAAAGCAAGCTTGTGGTAGGCATCCGCCAGTCCACTTGAAATACCTTCGTTCGCACCTTTTTTCTCCTGGATTTTTAGGAACAGGTCAATAGCCTCTTCGAACCGACGGTTAAGCATATGCTCGTAAGCTACGTAGGGGATAATTCCTTCGGTGCCGATGTTAAACCGAAAAGGGATATAAAAACGGTGGATTGCGTACAAAAAAAACAAGGTACGCACCCTGTTGTAAAGGTTTGGTTCCTCTTTCCGGTATTGTTCTAATTTTTCTGCTTCCGACAACAAATCAGAAAGCGATGCATTTTTACAATACTCATCAAGTGATTTATTCTTGATTTC
Organism: uncultured Bacteroidia bacterium; assembly: GCA_903927965.1. Lineage (GTDB taxonomy): Bacteria > Bacteroidota > Bacteroidia > Bacteroidales > Prolixibacteraceae > JAAFHB01. The sequence continues at coordinate 43,936 of CAIYPA010000200.1, forward strand.
GGGGATGTTTGTACTGATTATATTGATTAATGGACTCATTGACTTTATTTTCCGATCGAATTCATATTCTTCATCACAAAAAACTCCAACAATTCGGACATCACCTGATCGCGATCGTCTCCGCTCAAAGCCAATGCAAGTTGGGCTTTCAATAATCCGTAACGTGTGCCGGTATCAAAACGCCAGTCGTTTATTTCGAGCGCAAGGTATTGTTCTTTTGATGCAAGTTCATTTAAGGCATCGCTTAAACCTATTTTCCCACCATTTGCTTTATTCAAATTTTGGGCAAGGATCTTCAGGACAACAGGTGAAAGTATATGCAAACCAAAGAAACATAAATAATTGCCGGCCCTCAATCCTGGAACGATCAATTTTTGTTCCGCTAGGGTCGGGGTAGGTTTTTCGATTACTTTGTCGATCAGGTAAAGATCACTTGTCGAGGCAATCCTCTTGCCGCCAATCGTTCCATAATGTGGGATCAAATTCTCGCGGGTTGGTGTAACAGCCGAGACAGAGCAATTGTTTTGCATTGCAATATCAACCAGGTGTTTAGCACAGGGAACAGATGATTTGTTCACATACAGATGGTCGCCAACAAGATGAAGAAAATAGTCGTTCCCGATAAAAGGTGCACCACATAAAATGGCATATCCATACCCAAGTGGTTTATCCTGCTGAATAAAATGTATATGTGGGTCCGCCTGTACAATGTCTGAATATGCCTGTAAATCCCCGGGGTGTATGACCACACCGATTTCTTCAATCCCTGCTTGCCGGGCTTCACCGATCAGAATTTCGAGGACTGTATTGCGTTTTCCTTCGCGGTTGACCAATGTTTGCACCGAAAGTTTACGGTGATCAACACCTGCTAAAGTAATCAGAGCTTTTTTTACTTGCATAATTTTACTGTCGATTTTGTTTTGGATTACTGAGGATAAAGATATAAATTTATAGATCGACTGATTGATTTTTAATTACAATACACCAAATATTAGTTGATACAATACACCATAGGTATTAAGATATTGAATAACTGATGTTTAATCAATTAGCCATCGGTGCAATCAGAAAGTGCCTAAAAGATCAAATGATTGCTGCGCAAAAAATCCGATGCCGCTCCCTGATCAAAGAACTGGACGTACCGGAAAAGGAAGAAGTGAGAACGGAGACCGGAACAAACAAAATTTCGGATTGTCCACAAGGTTTTAAATGTTGCATGAAGATCCCAAACAACATAATAGCACTCTCACCATCAGGACATGTCATTGCGGGGAGTGCGGCAAAATCTTAATTTGAAACGTAATCATATGCACGACAAAACAATCCCAAACAAAGAAGCACCATCAAAAAAAACAATATTCTGGAATGTGCCTCAAACATGGGATTGCTTCACTCGCATTTCGATACTGCGAACCATTGATTATCAATACGCTCATTCGCAATGACAATTCCTAAAGGGAGATATTCCAAAATTTTGGTTTGCGCCACAAGGTTTCAAAAGTTGCATGATCATACCAACAAAACAACACTTTTACCCTCATGACCTGTCATTGTGCGGTGTGCGGCACAATCCAAATTTAAAAAATAATTATCTGCACGACAACATGTTCCTTCCTGCCCCGTTTTTCGGGGATCCATCGGAAAAGCAATCTCAAAATAAGAAACACGATACCAGAAACATGGCTCTGCTTCGCTAGCTTTCATTGAACAGGAAACTCCTTCGGATGATTTCCCCATTGTTCATTGGGCCTTGGCCCCATCTGAAAAACAAGGTGACCTCCGTTTGCCAGGTCCGCATGGGTGAACCACGGACTGTTCAGCGGTTTTCCATTTAACGATGCCGACTGAATATACTTGTTTTTTGCCGAAACATCTTTTGATTCGATCACAAAGGTTTTGCCGTTGCCTAGATTAATAGTAGCCTTCTCAAACAAGGGACTCCCAATATCATAAACCGGGCTTCCCGGGCAGACCGGATAAAAGCCCATTGCGCTAAAGACATACCATGAGGATAGCTCACCTTCATCTTCATCGCCACAAATTCCCAACGGGCCATCGTTGTACCAGATTTTCATGATCTCCCTGACCCGTCGCTGCGTTTTCCAGGGCTTGCCTGCATAATTGTAAAGGTAAGCGATATGAAAACCAGGTTGGTTGCCATGGTTGTATTGTCCGATCAAGCCTGTACCATCGGGGAATTGCTTCAAAAAATCGAACTTTGCCCCTTTGCCACCGAATTGCTCCTGAAAAAGTCCATCCAGTTTGTCAGCAAACTTGTCATTTCCCCCCATCAGGCTGATCAAACCCGGAACGTTGTGCTGAACCTGGAAAGTATAGGTCCAGGCATTGGTTTCGGTATAGTAATCCCGACCACCCTGACCCCCGCTCCAGATCGGATCCAATTGTTTCTCATTGAATACCCAATTCCCGTCAGCCGTTTTGGGTGCCATAAAACCAATCCTAGCATCGTAGAGGTTTTGATAATTTTGTGACCGTTTCATAAAATAGTCATAATCCCCCTTTTTGTTCAAGGCTTTGGCCATTTGTGCCAGGCACCAATCATCAAGGCAACTTTCAAGTGTAACCGCGACAGACTGCCTTTTCTCAAAACTGTCCACCTTTTTGACCCACTCTTTTTGACCAAGCGCCAACGCAGGGAAAAAGCCTTTCTGATTGTAAACAGTGTCCAGTTCAGTTGCAAGACCATTGCGCCATGGAATCTTTGTGGCTTCCATCAGGTTTTTCCTCATTCCATTGTAGGCTTTCTCGACATCAAAATCTCTGAAACCCTTTCTGTAAGCATCAGTGATAGAAGCAGTTTCATGCCATCCAGTCATCACCCGCTCATTGAGCGCAGCATCGCCCAGCCAATTGGTTTGCTCATACATACGGATGTAAGACCTCACAAAGTCGTTTTGTCTCTCTGGTTCCAGGATCAATCCAAGTGGGAAAAGTGACCGGAAGGATCCCCAACTTTCACCCAACTGGTAAAAATCATGCCCCTCTGTGGGATGGACCTGATGATCGAAACCACTATAATACTTCCCATACTCGGAAATATTGGTTGTCTTCCTGCCATAAACCCTGTAAAGTGCAGTAAAAAAAGTTGTTTTCTGGCTTTCTGTCCCTCCCTGGATTTGTACCTTGTTTAAGGCCTCGTTCCAGATTTTCCGCCCATTGTTTTTCATTTTGTCGAAGTCCCAGCCTACAATCTCTTTTTCAAGGTTCTCTTTGGCCTGTTGAACGCTGATGTAGGAAAACCCTGTTTTTATCTGGATTTGTTCACCTTTTTTTGTTGACCAGGTTGCATAAATGCCAATGTTGTTCCCTGTTTGGGTCTTTTCTCCAGCCTTGATTTCCTCGCCAATCAAACTCCCGCACAGACCGATCGGTTTGCTGAATTCAGAATGGAAATAGATCCTTCGTTTCGGATCTCCTTTTGGATAAGATTGTGACCCTTCTATCGTATTGTCATTCAATAGTTTGATTTCTGCATTCTGGAGAAGTTTCAAATAAACATTTGAATTTGCCGCTTCAGGAAAAGTAAAGCGGTAAACGGAAGAATGTTGCGTAGCGGAACATTCCACTTCTATGCCATAATCCTCCAAAAGAACAGAGTAGCAATAGGGCGTTGCCTTTTCCGAATCGTGGTCAAACCAGGAGGCGTACCCATTTGGATCAACTTTTAATTTTCCTGTGGTAGCCATAATGGAGAATGCGCTTATCCCTCTGGAGAAATCACTAGGCAATGAAATCGTTGAAAAAGAATAGATTTTGTCGGCAAGGTAATTGTCCCTGATCCCCGGAGTTGTCATGGGTATCAACCTGATCATGCCCCTTGGAACCTGTACATCAGGAGTCGTGGCAGTCAGCAGGTGACCAATGGATCCGATATTTGGATTGACATAGTCAACCGGTTCCTGGCCAAAAGCAATGCCCGAATGATTTAAAAATAGAAGTTTAAAAAGAATGATAAGGAGCAGTATCCTGATTGATTTAGTTTTCATAGCTATTTGGATATTTTAACATACCAGATTAATTTATGACGAAAGTAAGAATTTATTTTGTGAATCATTCAGCAATTTTATAATTCTTTAACTTGCAATGTGTTGGCTGATAAGTCATTTAAGGTTAGTTTTGTACAGGTTTTTTTTCATACAATTGGATTTGGTTTGATTAGTTAGTAAGTTTTAATAGAAGGATGGAAGCGCAAGTTCCATCCTTTTTTTTTGTCCCAGTCAAACCATTTTTTTGTCGTTGGAATATTGGACATTTTCAATAATTTTAGCTTTAAAAATACCAACAAATGAAGCTTGAGTTAAAGAAACTAATTCCTGTCATCATGGCTACCCTCCTCACTACCGTAGCGATGTCGCAGAATTTGAATTTAATCACGAACTGGAAATATAATATTACAGCGCCTTCAGGACGATCATCCGGTGCAGGTATTCCAATGCCTTTTCCCGATGGAAAACACCCGAACAGTTTAGTTGTAGGTGTAGGTTATGGTGTTGTACGATTGGATCCTTTCGGGAAGGAGATTTTTAACTTTAAAGCTGCTGGGAATGTGATGGTTCCCGCAATCGGTGACCTTAACTGTGACGGAAAGTCTGAAATCGTCATACCCGTGAATTCGGGGATGGTCCATTGCATTGATGAAAATGGAAAACAACTTTGGGAATACGACCTGAAAGACTATCTGTACGATTATGGCAGTGCTGTTGTCACCGACATCGATGGGGATGGAAAGCTGGAATCGCTCTTCAATGCCAAAGCCGGTACCATTTACTGTCTAAATTCTGATGGGGTCCTCAGATGGAAGGTCAATGCGGAGCCACGGGCGTGCAATCCAGCAGTTGGGGATATTGACGGGGATGGCAAAGCTGAAATTTTTTATGGGACTGATTTGAGCAAGATCTTTTGTCTCGACTATCAGGGTCGCTATTTGTGGCATACCGAAATCTTGAACGGGGTTTACGGACGCTCATCCCCAACTTTGGCCGACCTGAACGGGGATGGCCGGTATGAATTGGTCATGCCACATAGCAATACGACGCCCTATCCTGCAATCGTTGTCCTGGATGCCCATTCCAGCAAATTGCTCTGGAAAGGGAATACTGTGATGCAAAATTATGGCGGGACCAGTGTTGCCGATCTGGACCGTGACGGAAAACTGGACGTGATTGTTGTCGATAAAGGCAATGCAGTCAATGTGTTCAATTGGAATGGAAGTTTGAAATGGTGCACGACCTTGAGTGGCCACGGAATGTTTTATGCTTCTGGAGTTGCCGATTTTTTCAATGACGGGCATTTTGAAGTGCTTTGTGGTTGCAGGCAAACAGGGCCAGAAGGACAGACACTGTTTTTATTGGACAGCAAAGGGAAGGTCCTCCAAGAATTCAAAGAGGGTGGCGACAGGCAAACCTCGCCATTGATTGTTGACTTGAATGGAGATAAAATTCCAGAGATTTACAGTACCGATGCTGCTCAGAAAAACATTGTTTGTTCTACCCTTGAAGGTTCAAAAGCGGGTGGTGAAATTCCATGGGCCTGTTGGAAGAATTCTCCATCCAACACTGGTTTTATCAGATCCTTATCAGGAAAGCATTTTCCAATGGATATTAAACGGTTAAATAAATTAGCTGAATCAGAAGAGCTTCCATCGTTTATCGGAAAAAATAGTATCAGTGTGAATTTGCCTTCTACCTATAAAGGATCTGAACTGGTTTGTGAAGCGCGGATTACCGATGGCCAGATTATCAATTCCAACTTTTTTTGGTCTGAAAACAAAAACAATCGGATAGAAATTCCTTATCTGATTTCTTCCGCTGAAGATCAAAATCTCGAATACATCCTGCGGGACCGGAATTCCAAAGAGATTGTTATCCATAAATCAGTAAAAGTGAGTGCTAAAGGGTATCTAAAGGATCAGGAATATTTGATGGCTTCCGGGACCGAAATAGATGAAATGGCAAAGCAACTTCCTGCTTCAGATTTTTCGCTTGCCAACGGTCTTAATACTGCAATCAGTCAGGCTGATGAATTATTAACCAGGATCGTTACAATGAAAGATCCTTTGAAGTTGGAGATGGCTGTTAAAAATATAGAAAGTAACCGGGAGAAAATAGGTTTTGGTCTTAAATATGGACGTTTTTTGAACAGGATCAGGCAGAATGGGATTCGCGGTACTTTTTTTGTCTGGCAGAACCCAAATCCCTGGGATGAGGCAAAGCCGGAAGATATTTTTCCAACAAACAAATTATCAGATACATCCAAGGTATCGGTCCTCGCAATGGGCAATGAAACAGAGGCTGTTGCCTTTGAAATTACCAATCTTGCTGAGTCGTCACAAGTCATTAAAGTGTATCCATACAATCTTGTTGACAGTCAAGGGAAGGCAATTCCTTTTCATGATATTGTCGAATTGAGGGAAGCGGTCAACACGCCCACCAACAAGGGGATTATGGTCGATGAAGTCCTTCCCAAACTCAATGAGGGCAACACACTTTACCTTGGTAGCACCGACAGCCGTAAACTGTGGGTAAATCTGAACACAAAAACGCTGGCTCCAGGCAGATATGAAATCAGGTTGGGATTTGAATCTGTAAGCCCCGTCGAATCTGTCCAAACGGTGGAAATTAGTCTGGAAGTCAGTACTGTCCGCGTTCCTGAGAAAAATGATTTTGCCTTTAATACATGGAGTTCAATCGAGATTGCAGATGAAATCATGCGGGAAAAGGTCATTAAAGACCTGATTGATCACAAAATAGGTGTCCTCTCGATGTTGCCTGGCCCGCGTTTTTATCTTGACAATCAGGGTAAACTCATGGAAGATTGGTCGCATTGGGACAAATATTACACCCCTTTGAAGGACAAGATCATCTGTTTTGTCACGGGTGCATTGTCTGTTGAAACAAATGGCCGACAGCTATCAAAGGAAGAGTACGCCTCCTATCTGAAAGATGCTTATACATTGGCACAGAAAGGGATGGCTGCCCGTGGCATTGAGAAAAAGCAATGGGCCATTTATGTGATGGACGAACCTGCCCTGACTGGTTATCCAAGTATTGAGATCGCGGTAAAAATTGCAATGGAGATCAGGGCTGCTTCACCGGATGTGGAACTCTACATCGACCCGGCTGGGATGGTAAGGCCCGAAACTATGAAGCCATTTGAAGGACTGATCGATATCTATAGTCCCCAGATTGATTTGTTAAAAGATCCGGATGGCAAATTGCTCAGTTATTTCCATCAACTGAACAAGCGTCTCTGGTCGTATGAGGCGCCAAGTCCGGCAAGGACTTTCCATCCTTTGGGACATTACCGCACACAAGCCTGGTTGTCATTCGATTATGGACTGACGGGTTGTGGCTTCTGGTGCTACAACTCCAACAATGTCAATAACCTCTGGCGGGTTACGGCTCCCGATGATTACGATGCTGTCTATAATGACGGGATCAATATCATCCCCTCGCGACGTTGGGAGGCCAGCCGTGACGGGATTGAAGATTATCACCTATTAATGATGCTGAAACGTAAGATTGCCGACTTTAAAAACGGATCTGAAAAACAAAAAGCAATTGCCCTCGAAGCCGAAAGCAATATGAACCGGATCGTGAGTGGCATCACAGCCAATGTCAAGAATATCAAGGAGATCAGCCGCGATTTTATCTCTTATGAGGTGGATTATTCCTTATTTGTGGAGGGAAGGAAAACTTTGATCGGATACCTTGAAAAGATGAACCAGATGTCGGAATAGAAATTTAATTTAGGATCTGTAGTTTAGGTATTTGCGTATTTTATAACATCTGATGTGCTTTATCTTTGTTCCTTAAGAAAAAGGTGGCAGAAATTTGAAGAACATGATTCTTCATCTTATAGTAGGTCGTATTGCTGATGTCTTTTAATCCCTCAATGTAATTGATCCCAAAGCCAAGATTATTAATCTCAATAGCTGTCCCAACATTTATTCCAAAATCAAATCGTTCCTTTGGATTTAAATCAAAGGTTTTGAAATTGTTATAAGTCGATTTTGACCAGATTAATTTCCGGTATAATCCCAAACCAAAAGTCGGCCCTGCATAAAAGCACAAATTTAATTTGTCGGATAAACTTAATTTATATGCCAGGTTTGCAGGAATCTCCAGATAACCTGTGCTTTGCCGTACTGATTCCGGCTCAGTAAACGACCCAAAATTTGATCCATAACCAGGCAAATCTGGAGTAACCGCAATCGCTGGATTGACTTTATATCCCTTAACAGAGTAGGATAACCCAGTAGTAAAGAATAATTTCCTGACTAATGGGAATTCAGCAACTACACCAAAATGGAGGGCTGATAATGGCCTTGCATAATCGCCATCCGAATTGGTGGCTTTAGAAATGTTCAATCCTCCCTGAATACCAAACTTTTGTGCATTAACACATTGATAACCCAACAATAACACTGCCAATAAGAGTAACCCAGCTTTTAAATATTTTAATATCGGATTCATTTGATGGTTATTAGATTGCAAAAAAAACATGGTGAATAAAAAATTCACCATGCTAAAGTACTTTAATAACTATACGAAATATTAAACTTACTGAATCACCAGCAAAAAATAGTTCTTCTTCCCTTTCTGTACCAATAAATATTTGTCCCCAATCAATTTGGCAGGGGTTGCGATTTCGTCAGGTCCTTCAACTTTCACTTTGTTCACAGCAACACCGCCACCAGCAATGGTACGTCGGGCTTCTCCTTTTGATGGGAACACCGTTGTCTTCTCTGCCAAAAGTTCAATGATGTTGATTCCTGATTCCAAATCAGCCTTAGCCACATTGAACTGAGGGACTCCTTCAAATACAGACAAAAAAGTTGCTTCGTCCAATTTTCGCAAGGTCTCCTCTGTCCCTTTTCCAAAAAGGATCTCCGAAGCTTCAACAGCAAGGTTGTAATCGGCTTCGGAATGGACCATGCAGGTTACCTCTTTGGCCAGTACTTTCTGGAGTTGACGAAGATGCGGCGCAACATGATGTTCTTCAATCAATTGATCAATCGTTTCTTTTGCCAGGACCGTAAATATCTTAATGTATTTCTCTGCATCAACATCTGATGTGTTCAACCAGAACTGATAAAACTGATAGGGCGAGGTCCTGACAGGATCGAGCCACACGTTTCCTGATTCTGTTTTCCCGAATTTTGTACCATCTGCCTTTTTTATCAACGGACAAGTGAGCGCAAAAGCCTCACCACCTGCTTTCCTCCGGATCAGTTCAGTTCCGGTTGTGATATTTCCCCACTGGTCGGAACCTCCCATCTGCAATTTGCAGTTTTTCGTTTCGTACAAGTGGAGGAAGTCAGTTCCCTGTACCAGCTGATAAGTGAACTCAGTAAATGACATGCCAGCCATACCACTTTCAGGATCGAGCCTCTTTTTGACTGAATCTTTGGCCATCATGTAATTGACCGTGATGTGCTTCCCAATGTCGCGAATAAAACCCAGGAAACTGAATTCTTTCATCCAGTCGTAATTATTGACCATCTCCGCGGAGGTTTCACCTTCTGAATCGAAATCAAGAAATTTGGCCAACTGAACTTTCAGACATTCCTGGTTGTGGCGTAAAGTTGGTTCATCCAAAAGGTTACGCTCCTGTGATTTTCCCGATGGGTCACCGATCATACCTGTAGCCCCACCCACCAAAACGATAGGCTTGTGTCCGCAAAGTTGAAAATGCTTCAACATCATCACACCCACAAGATGTCCGATATGCAATGAGTCGGCTGTTGGGTCGATCCCAACATAGGCAGCGGTTACCTCTTTTTTCAACTGCTCTTGGAGCCCGGGCATCATGTCATGGATCATGCCCCTCCATGTCAATTCTTCGACAAAATTCATTGTATGGTTCACTTAAAATTTTGCGCAAAGATACGTTTTTTAAAAGTGTGAATAAAAATTGAAATATTGTTTGGGGTCATAGATCTAAAATATTGTAATATTGCTGTCCAAAGTGCTTTGATTATGAGAAAAATTTATTCGTTTCTGATCTTTATGTTATTGCATATCGGACTCTTTGGCCAGGATCAGGTCAAACCAGTACCTGAAGTTAAAACAGATTATTGGGGAGACGTCGATGGATATATCAATCGGCAGGATAAGGAAACGCTGAACCTTGTAGAGGAAGCCATAAAGGACAACCCTCCTTCCTTAGAGATGGGACTGACAAGAAGAATGGCATTATTGATGATTGACAATGTCTTGCATGAAGAGAAAGCCTCAACACGCCCTGCAGTTCAGGAATTTCTTGAGAACCGGATCAAGAGTGCCATTGAGGGGATCAGAACCACAAATGTTACCCAAGGGGCTGTTATCTGGAAGCTATACAACCATTCGTATGTCGTTAAAACAAAATCATTTACGTTTGGTTTTGATATTCAACGGGGTTTCAGGACATCAGAAGGTCAGGTACTTGATAAAGAATTGATGCAACAGGTGATTGATCAGATAGATGTTCTTTTCATATCGCATTACCATGGTGACCATACCGATGAATGGGTCGCAGAAACTTTCCTTGCACAGAACAAACCGGTTGTTTCGCCACCCGATCTATGGGCGGACAAACCGTTTTATGGAAAGATCCTCCATCCCGAAAGGAAAGCAACCGAAGTTCAAAAGATCAACCTTCCCGTCAAGGGAATTAAGCTTGATGTTGTCGTTAATCCCGGCCATCAGGAGGAAACCATCCTGAACAACGTTTACCTGATCACAACTCCCGAAGGGCTGACCTTTGTCCAAACGGGTGACCAGTCGAACGAAAAAGACTTTGAATGGATCGACAAGGTTGGGGATACTTTCAAGGTGGATGTGGTAATGGCCAACAGCTGGGCCGTTTATCCCGACATGAGGCTGTATCGTGGATTCCGCCCCAAACTGATCATACCTGGCCATGAAAATGAGATGGGGCATACGATCGACCATCGTGAACCGTACTGGCTCAATCCTGTCCGGCTTGGCGATGGAAAAACTTTCCCATGGGTACAGTTGATCTGGGGGGAGAAATATCAATATCTTCCCGGTAAATTGAAATAAAGAAACTGAATAACTAAATTATGAAAAATTCCCGATTCTTTGACATTCTGTTTATCCTAATTTACTGCATAATCTTCTCTTTGATAACTTATTATGATTATACAAAACTTCTTGGTCAATTTTCGGTCATTGTCGCATTGGCAGCTTATTTTGTTGGCAAATACGTTGGGCGGGTAGAAACCAGGAAAAAACCTTAAAGAGGACTAGTCCCAATAATCATTTTCGATTAAGTCTCTAATGTTCGGGAATTTGTGTAAATTACAAAATAAAAAAATGAAGATACGGAATTAGGATTAACCATGATGAACGAGTCCGCTTTCTTGATCAGATCTTTAATTAATGAAGTTTTAATTTAAAATTCATATAAAGCCTATATTTCGGCAGCAAATATTCTTATGTTGCCAATTTATAGTTTTTTGTTATATTTGTATTTTAACTTACAATGATCGGTACAAAGAAATTGCATGTAGACCAACTGAAGGATTATTTCAAAGACAAAGAAATCTTTGAAACATCAGATATCAGGGGTTTTTATTCGGATAAGGAACCGGAGGTTAAAACAGCAACCTTAAACTGGAGAATTTACAATTTAGTTCAAACAGGTGTGCTTAATCGGATAGGAAGAGGTAAATTCAGAGCTGGCAGCAAAAGAAAATGCCTACCTGAAATTTCCGTTAAAATAAAATCAATTTCCATTAAGCTAAAAAAAGAATTTCCATATTTGAGAATATGCATTTGGAATACCTCTTTCCTTAACGAATTTATGATCCACCAACCAGGTCGGTTTTATATATTGATCGAGGTGGAAAAGGAAGCAATGCAATCTGTTTTCTATTATTTAAAAGAAAATAAGTTCCCGGTATTTATTGACCCGACAAAGGATATTATCGATAAATATATTTCTTTTGAGCAAGAAACTATAATCGTAAAGTCACTGGTTTCAGAAGCTCCCATGCAAGATTTGAATGGTATCAATTCAGCCACAATTGAAAAAATGTTGGTCGATATTTATTGTGATGATGTGATATTTGCCGCGCAGCAAGGTTCTGAAATGAGAACCATTTTTGAGGAAGCAATGAACAAATATGCAGTAAATAAAGACCGTATGTTACGTTATGCCAATAGAAGAAGGAAGAAAGATGATTTTCGTGTGTATTTAAGTTCACTATCAAATTATCGGCAGCAAAATTAATTTACTGCCAATTTATGGAATATGATAGATAGAGGTAAGTTTACTTTAGACTGGATAACCAAGATTTCGAAAGAAAACCGAAATGCCGATAAAATATTGGTAGAAAAGGTTATTCATGCTCTGCTATTGTTGGAAGGGTTAGTGAAGCAAAAAATACCTTTCGTTTTTAAAGGTGGTACAGCATTAATGCTCCATTTCAATTCATCTAAAAGGTTATCAATTGATATTGATATTATTATATCTGAAATCCCTGAAAATCTGGATGAGCTACTTGGTAATGTTTCTTCCCAACAAGGTTTCGTAAGAAAAGAATCACAACTGCGTAATGCAAATTCGAAAATTGAAAAAGCACACTACAAGTTTTTCTATAATCCCTACTATAAAACAAGCAAAGAGGAGGAATATGTGTTGCTTGACATCCTTTTTGAGGAAGTACAATACAAGAACTTAGTTGAATTAAGTATAAAGTCTTCATTTTTACCCGACAATGAGACTCCTTTAACTGTAATATCAGCATCAATAGAAGATTTGGCAGGCGATAAACTAACTGCTTTTGCACCAAATACAACCGGAATTCCATATTATAAAGGTAAGGATAGTATGAGTATGGAAATCATTAAACAATTGTACGATATTGGCAATTTGATCGATTATGTCACTGATTTGGAAACAATTAAAACTACATTTAGAAAATATGTAACGACTGAACTTGAATATAGGGAAATGAATACGATTTCAGAAAAAGACGTTTTGAACGATATTTATCAAACGTCTTTATGTATAGTGACTAGAGGTTCAATGGGAAAAGGCGATTTTAATCAATTGCAGCAAGGAATACAGCAGGTTTCCAGATTCATTTTTTCTGAAAGTTATCATATTGAAAAAGCCACTACACATGCTTCAAAAGCTGCTTATATTGCGACACTAATAAAACACAATGCCAAAACAATTGAAAAATATGGCAACCCATTAAAAATGAAAGACTGGATTATCAGTGAACCCATAAATACGAAACTAAATAAATTAAAAAAATCCAATCCTGAAGCTTTTTACTATTGGTACAAAATATACGAACTTGAAAACCATGCTCTTACTCGCTGAAAAAGAAGATCTTAGATTCCTTGTGGACACAAATTTTGACATCAAATACCTGTCACCGGTTCAAAAGTATGTTCAGTGGAAATTGGAGAACAACAAATGGGATGATTACAATGAACTGTACCAAGCGTCCAAAATGATTGAGCGGCTTAAAACCCAGGAAAATATCTGGATGGAAACGCATTTGTTGTTAAAAAATGAGGCCATAACTGGCGTTCTGCTGATCGTAGGAGGAGAAATAAAAAAACTGGAAAATAAATACAGCGTTGAGGATCAGGAACATTCGCTTTTGCTAAAGTATTTTCACATTGTCGATAAAGGAAAAGGATTGGGAAGTTATTGGCTAAAATCTGTCATCCTTCCTTATTACGAGGGAAAAGGGTTCCGACAGATCTATCTGAATTCGACCCATCCGGACTCCTTTCCTTTTTACAAACGTTTAGGGTCTGTAATTTCCCAATATGAACAACCAAGTGACAATAACTTATTTAAAAGATTGGGAAACAGCTTTTTAATAAATATATAGAAGGATTCGACCTTCAATGTATTGAGCATTAAAACATTCAGTTTAGATCCTCTGCGAGAATCTGCGGGATCTGCGGGAGAGAAAGAGAATATTTCCCGCAGATTACGCTGATTTTCGCAGAAATATTCACAATTCGCTTATTGCTAATTAATTATGAAGACGGTTGATAATTTAAATAATTCACATTATAAAACTCAAAATGGAACGACGAACTTTTATCAGAAATACAGCGATCGGAAGTGCCGGACTTGTCGGAGCATCTTCATTTTCCCCTTTTTCAGCACAAGCATCAAACAATGAAAAGGTAACCCCATTGATAGGAAACCGGTTCCTGACCCTGTGCATCATGATCAGGACTACTCCCTGGGAAGTTTCACGGGATGTTAAATTGATCAAACAAGACGAATCCAAATTTCATACCTTAAAGGTGGTGCGCGACCTTCGCGAAGCATTTGCAGTAAACAATCCTGATGGACGTTTAACCTGGGGATTCACTCTGAATGCACTCGAAGACAAAAGGCCCAATTACGTGGATATCCGGAAGTATATCGTTGAATGTCAACAGAAATATGGCGATGAAGTCACCTATTTCCCTGGTTATTTTCCAGCCTTGTACCTCCCTAGGGAAAGGGTAAACCGCGAAATCAGCGAAGCTATCCAAATCATTTCGGCATTGGTGGGTGGCGGATACCCGCCCAAATCGGTCATGGGTGGGTTTCTTTCGGCCGAAAACCTACGGCATCTTTCCGAAAAAGAGAACATCCATGTTGCCCATGGTGTGATCTGGAGCCAACATGCAGTCGATGGTGGCGGGGCCGATGGATCCCCTTCCTATCCTTATTATCCCTCCAAAGAACATTTTTGCAAACCGGCACAATCAAAAACCGATTTTATTGATTGTGTGAACCTTGATGGTTGGAGCGTCGATTTTTCGTGTGCCCGTGTGAGCGGTGGAATCCGTGGCACCAATCCATTTAACGGTGCCTCAAGCCGTCGTGGAGTAGGGCCGATCGAGACCTATTGTGAATGGGGATTGGATATTGGTCAGTTGGGTGTGATGCACACGCAGTCGCTCCATTTTGACAAGGGATTTGCATTGAATGGCTTCGGTTGGATCCCCAACATTTGGGAGGCGACACTTGTGAAGAAACCCGAAAGAAAAGATTGGGGAGAAACCTTTTGCCTGTCGGCTATGGTCAAATGGATAGGTGAGACAAAGGAGAAATGGCCCGATGTCAAATTTGTCACATTCGGGGAGTTCGGCGAAATCTGGCGCAACCATTACAGCGACAATGAAAAATGGAATTATAAATTTGAAGAGCGTGGCCTTGGGATTGGCAATTCATGGGGAGACGAGGACATCCGCTGGTTTATGAACAAGAGTTTCCGATTGGCGATGGTGAAAAACTGGCAGCAAAAAACGCCCGAACTTGTCTATGACTTCACCCGGTATGACCTTCCTGCAAAGGAACCTGCAGATCCGAGTCCCGAAAAGCCGAACAAAGACTGGAGCCTGATGAACCGCATGAACCAGAAAGGGATACGTATGCAAGACAAGCCGGTTGCATTGAATGACTTGAAAAAAGAGGACAAGGATCTGATAGCCAGATATTATCCCGAATTATTTTAATGCATAAAATAGAAACAAACCATGAGAAAACTACTGACTTCAACACTATTGATTATAGGATTTTGTATTGCAGCCCAGGCCCAGTACACAACCTTGAATGCCCATTCACATAACGATTATTCACAGAAAACACCTTTCTTCCTGGCTTATAACGCACATTTCGGTTCGATTGAAGCGGATATCTGGGCAGTCAACGGTGGATTGTTTGTGTCGCACAGCCGAACAGCGATCACTCCGGAAAGGACTTTGGATTCGCTTTATATTCAGCCGATTGTGAAATATTTTAAGGCAAATAATGGGAAAACATGGGGCGATTTCAATGGGGCATTCCAGTTGTTGATTGACCTGAAAACGGAGGTCATTCCCACTCTCCCACTCCTGGTAGAACAGCTAAAGAAATACCCGTCAGTTTTCGATCCGGCTGTCAATAAGAATGCCATTCATGTGGTGATCACCGGCAACCGCCCGGTCCCAGTAGATTTTGACAAATATCCAACCTTTATCTTTTTCGACGGCTATTTCAATGTGAAATACGATGCACAGCAATTGAAGAGGGTGGCCATGTACAGCGAGAACCTTAAAGTCTTCACATTATGGAACGGCAAAGAGGCAATGAAAGAAAAAGATGAAGCCAGATTAATACAAGTTATTGATTCAGTGCATGGGATCCACAATAAAGTAAGGTTCTGGAATGCCCCTGATTCCGAAAGTGCATGGGACATATTTAAAAAACTGAAGGTCGATTACATCAATACAGATCATATCCAGGAACTTGCAGATTATTTAAATAGGAAATAATATCCTGATTTTCTTTTCACCCATAACCCCTCAAGAAAACTAAAACAACTCCTTCTACTTCTTATTAATGCATCTCAGTTTCACACAATCCCAATCCGCCCCTGAAATAGTTGAACTGTACATTTGGATGATCAGCCAATAACGACATCGGAACGGCACTGTCCATTATTTTCTTCCCAATCATTAAAGCCGTCAACCGCTGTCCAAAAGGATTGTCGTGCGTCCCTGCCTGCCAGATCGAAACCTTTTCAGCTTTCCATGTCTGAACGGGACCAACCGACAATGCCTGCGTGGGAATACCCGTAACAACTCCCCCTGCACTGGTACGCGCATTCTGCATACAGGTGATCGGGTGAAGATCGACAACGCGGGTGGTCAACTCCCTGAATTCCTTTGGCGTAGGTGGCACATCCTTGTATTTGCCCTCTCTTTTGAATGGATCGTTAAATGCCCAGTGCTTCGTGTCACCTTGTCCGCCCTGCATTACGGCACAACGAATACCACTTTCCCAACTATTGATGTAAGGCGCCAGTTCGGCTTTCGGGAAATGGAGGTTGGCGTCCGGCATCCTGAGTTTTGGATCAATCCGGTTGAAACAGAGGTCCCTGTCGGCTTTTTCAAATGAGATCGGATGATCGGCGGCCAATTCCTTCCCATTCACATACCATTCGTCCATTCCCCAGAAATGGGAATTCGCAAGGTTAATATTCAGTTCATTAACAAGCCGGGCTACAAGCGGCAACTGCTCCGTGGGGCCAATCGGTCCGCAAATACCTACCGGATTGCTTTCGGTTGACTGTTTCCAGGAGGTGATGTACTCCAAAGCTTCCGCAAGATAAAAATCTTCGAGGGTGTCGTAGAAAACAACTTTGAATCCTTCCCTTGATAATTGGAGCAGATCATTTGGCGCAAGCCTTGCAGCATCCATCAATAAATCGTCTTCCAGTGTGGTAAAATCCCACCATTCGGGAGCTAACATACTCAATTTTCGTGGCATAGGAATTTATTTTTGATATTGTTTGAAATTCTTAAATAATTAAAATTAGATATTGTCGTGTTTACACCCCTAAATTCTGTTATATGGTTCTGTATCTGCTTGAAATTCAATACTCCCCTTTAGGGGTCGGGGGTTTAGCAAATGGATATTTAATTGTTTTCAGTACTTACTTCAGCACAACCAATTCGCCAAGCAGCTCCTTAAGGATATTGGAATGAGGATAGCCATGTCCCAAATGCTGCCTGAAACCTTCTGCATATTGGGTTTTGATCTCATCGCCCCTCAATTCGGCAAACCGCTTCATCGAAAGGATGTATTCATCCATTTTGTGGTGCTTCCTTAACCATTCGCGCTGGCTTTTATGACATCCAAGCATCTCCTCCTTGATTCCAATCTCAGTTGAAATATCCACATAGATCGATGGCTGCACCGGATTGCCAAACTTATCTTTTCCTTCAAGCGCATCAACATAGTATAAATGTGGTACAACCTCATAAGATTCTTCCTCTACCTCCATATTTTTTATTCCCGCACCGAAACAGGCAGTCTGGACAATTTTGCTGCTCATCTCATGGTCAACCATATAATCGTTGGGACTTGCAGTGAAAACGATATCGGGCCGTATTTTCCGGATCAATGCCGTAGCTTTGTTAATCGTTTCACGTTCATACAGGATATACACGTCGTCACATTCGAGACAGTGGTAAGTTCCATCGAGCAGTTCCGCAGAATTTGCAGCTTCGGATTTCCGAATACTGCTTATCTCTTCACGTGTAAGTTCGGCAGAACCTTTGTCGCCAGGGGTAAAAGTGGCAATGTGGACCGCCCATCCGGTTTTTTTCAATAAAGACAATGTACCCGCGCACATCAATTCCGCATCATCGGGATGTGCAAAAATTCCTAATACTGTTTTCATATTAATTTTCTTCAGCAGATTTATCGGCAGCAAAAATCAATTGATGGGTCTTAAGTGCCTCAGCCAGATTAGTCAAAGGCATTTCCCTATCTTCGTCAAGAGCCTTAAAGAAGGCTTCGAATTGGATCTGGTACGGGTGATCGGAAACATCGCCCGAATCGAGCAACTTCATCGAAAGCTCAGTCCATTTGTTCTTGTTCTGTCCTTCCACTTTTGAAGAATAATACTTATTGTCCAAAAGGCTCCCTTCGCTTCCGACAAGGTGAAAATGGAAATAATAGGGTTGAAGACAATCAATGACCGAGGCGACTTTACCTACCGATCCATTTTTAAATTTAATAATTGATACCGAGCTTGTTGGATATTCGTATTTTGCAAAATCCTCGTTTTGGGAATAAGCGGCATAACTGGTGACCGACTCGAATTCACTGTCCATGCACAACAGCAGGGCATCCATCGCATGACAACCCGCTGAAAGGAGGCTGCTTCCCGCTGATGCTTTTTTTGTATTCCAGCGGAACTGTCCATACCAGGGACCTATGCCATGGTAATAATCGACTTCGGCATAGTGTATCTTGCCCAACAGTCCCTGATCAATCACCGATTTGATCGTCATCAATTGACTTGAAAACCGGCATTCGAAACAGACGCAAGCTTTTACCCCTGCTTCCCGAACGGCATCCTCAACTGCAAGACATTCTTCCCACGACAAAGCGATCGGCTTTTCGATGATCAGGTGTTTGCCCGCCTTCGCTGCCATAATCGCCTGGGCTGCATGTTCTGCCGGATAGCTGCAAATGGACACGGCGTGAAGTTCAGGATCGGCCAGCATTTGAGCCAGATCGGTGTAACAATAAATGGTCCCGCCATGTTTTGCGCTTAATTCTGATGAATTGTGATTCCGGGAAGAACAAAGTGCTGTGACCTGCGCATAGGAAGTGTTGTTTATTGCTGTGATATGGGCTTCAGCGGCCCAACTGTAACCAATGATCCCAACGTTAAATTTCTTCATAAGATAAAGTATTTACAAACCAACGATTGAAAACTGACTAAACTTTTGAAATGAATTGATCTGCTAAAAAGGAATTTTCCAGTGTAAACTTAGTTAAAAGGATTTCAAAAACAAAAAAATACAACAAATAAGGCAAGAACAAAAATGTAGGAATCAATATTTTCCCATCTTGAAATTATTACGTTATATATAATTGTATTTCTGCATATTGCCCATTTAATGATTCAAATTTGAGACCTTCTTATCGTTGCATCTTTCGGTACGCTGTACCTTTCCCGTTTACAAAATTGATGTTGCTACAAATATCACGGTACTCTGTACCTTTAAAACCTTAAAATTTTGCTTTGTTGTTACTATGAGATAGAAGCTATCATGAACAATGAAGAGTGAATATCGGACGGTTAAAATACTAATTGCTGGCTCATTTAACTCTTCAGACTTGATATTTAAGCATTTAGCTTACATCCAAGACAATTATTGACGATAAAAAAGTACTGACTATTGAAATATTTGTGACATGAAATAACCGGAAATAAGAAAAGGTACAGCGTACTATAAATATTTGCAGCAAAAATATAATCGGAAAACGAAAAGGTACGGAGTACCGAAATATTTGTAGTAGAGACTAAACCTGGAAAACGAAAAGGTACAGCGTACCGCCATATCATCTAAACATGCAATTTTACAGGTACATTTTGTTCAGGATGAACAATAATCCCTATTTTTACAATTATTCTGATGCAATTCACTTTTAAAATTTTCAAAAAAATCTCAATATGAACAAACAATTCAATATGTGTAAAATCCTCGCTGCTGCATTTATCCTTGTCATTCTTTCCGGATCCTTTCAATCCTTAATGGCACAACCCAAAATTCAACTGGAATTCCGAAAGGATAAAACTTTTAAAATCGCCCAGTTCACTGATCTTCATTTCAATATCGGTTCGGTCAAATCTGCCTTGACCATTGAAACGATCAAAAATGTATTGGAAACCGAAAAACCTGACCTGGCAATCCTGACCGGTGATGTCGTCACGGCACCTCCGGCAAAAGAGGGTTGGCTGGCTTTGGCAAATGTTTTTGAAAATGCCAAAACACCTTGGGCAGTTACATTGGGAAACCATGATGGCGAACCCGGAATTACACGCGACCAGGTTTTCGAATTGCTTGTTACATTACCTTATTTTGTTGGAAGTAAAGGTCCTGAACTATCAGGTAGCGGAAACTATGCCTTGCCAATAAAAGCTTCTGAGGGTAAATCAACCGCTTCGGTAATCTATTGTATCGATTCCAACGACTACCCAAAAGATAGGAAGATAAGCAATTACGACTGGATCAGATTCGATCAGGTGGCGTGGTACCGGAATACGAGTGACCAGTTCAAGGCATCAAACAATGGATTACCGGTTCCGTCCCTTGCCTTCTTTCATATCCCATTGATCGAATACAAGGAAATGGCTGCAAAAGGCAACCTGGTCGGCGAAAACAAGGAAGCAGTTTCAACTTCCGACTTAAATTCCGGATTGTTTGCATCTATGGTTGAAAAAATGGACATTATGGGCGTTTTTGTCGGACATAGCCACAACGACAACTTCATCGGAATCGAACACAACATTGCCCTTGCTTTTGGTGAGGTGACCGGTGCTGATGGTTACGGACAACTGGAACGTGGTTCACGGATCATCGAACTCCATGAAGGCCAGTTCAGTTTCGATACCTGGATCAGGACCAAATCCGGAACCCAATTCAAATACAATTATTCCAAACCTTCAATCATTGCAAAATAATTTCTTTAATTCGAAGTACCGTTCGGGGGTATCGATATCTTCAAGGCAATCTTCTGCAACTATTTTGACGACTTTGTCGGGATATCGGCGGATGACCGATTTGGCACCTTCACCTGATGTGAGTTGTTGCAAATCATCAAAATAGTACCGGTCAAAAATGACTGGGACCCCTTCCCATCCGTTGGCTGAAACAGATTGGATAATTTGTTTTTCACCGGACTGGAAATGATCAATAAGCCTGCAAAAGTGTTTGGTGGATATCATTGGCTGATCAACCAGTGCAATTATAATTCCTTCTGAATCCGGAAATTCATCCTGAATATATTTTGTACCTGCTTCAATGGAGCTACTCATACCGTTATTCCATTGTTTGTTAACGATAACCTTTACATTTAGTTGGTTAATAATAGGAAGTATCAGTGGGGCATTGGCACCAAGGACAACAATAATGGGCTGACCTGTTGCCTGAATCGTCTCTATTCTACTGTTAATCAGAGGCATACCATCCCATAAAAGCATTTGTTTGGGCTGTCGCATTCTTAAAGCTTCCCCTGCGGCAAGTAACAATATGGGGAGTTTAGCCATGGATTGACCCTTTTTTATCACGCAATGGGCCAGGTTGTTGATTCCTGATCACACTCAGTATCTCAGCGAGGATGGAAACCGCAATTTCGGAGGGACTTTCAGCGCCAATATTGAGACCTGCCGGTCCATGAATCTGGTCAAGAAATTCTAAAGGGGTGTCGGGACAATATTCAATCAACATTTCGATGACACGCTCCCTTCTTTTCATCGATCCGATAAGTCCCAGGTATGCCGGGTTACAGTTTCTCAAAGCCATCAGATATTGAACATCTTTGTTATAGCTGTGGGTCATCAGCATTACAGCTGTCTGATGATCAAAAACTGAGGTGTCGATCTGCTCAAACATTGGGGTGATCATGGCATTTGCGCCTGGAAAATATTCGCACGATTTTTCCTCATCTGTAGAGGCTACAATGGTCACTTCCCATCCAAGTAATTTGGCTGCCTGACATAGCATCACGGCATCATGCTCAGCTCCAATGATATAAAGACGGAATATTGGCTCGAAAGTTTGGGAGAAACAGAGCTGGTCGCCGATAATTCCCATGGGAAATGACGGGTTTAAAGGATAGGCTTTCCCGTTGAGGGTAATCAAAGTTCCGATGTTTAGGTATTCGTCAACTTTCCTGTAATAAAAGGCTTCCGTCCTGATCTTGTCACGGTTGGCTAGGGCCCTTTCAAAAGAGAGAAAAAGTTCATTTGAAATGAAAACCGGCTCTATCATGATGTAAAGTATCCCTTCACAACCGATCCGGAGTCTTCCGTCATACGTCATCATTTTGGGATTTCCTGTCCGGAAGACCGATTTGGACTGCCTTACAATTTCTCCTTCCACACAACCGCCACTGACAAGTCCGACGATTTCACCCTCTTCACTGATCACCATCTGAACGCCCGGACGACGATAGGAGGAGCCATCAAGGGCTACGACTGTTACAAAAACCGCTTTCCTGCCGGTTTGCTGCCATAATTTGAGCGTGTCAAATAGGTATTTTAGCTCGTGTGTCATGATTTGGTATAGAATACGATGATGAATAAGCTTATCTCACATTTCTATAAATTTCAATTTATTTCAAAAATTGCTAGAACTGGTTTTTAATAAATGGCTGATGGTAATACCGTTTGCCGGTTGCTTTATAAAGGGCATTCGCCAGAGCCGCAAAAACCGGTGGATAAGGTGGCTCACCAAGTCCGGAAGGTGGCAGATTATTCTCTACAAAATGAACATCAATTTTACGTGGTGCCTCGTTATGCCTTATAATCCGGTAACGGTCGAAATTGCTCTTGTCCGGTTTCCCGTTTGTAAAGGTAAGCTCACCATACATGGCATTGCCGATACCATCCACAATACTTCCTTCCACCATATTGGCAGCGGCATCAGGGTTCACCACTACACCACAGTCATTGGTACAGCACACGGCCTCCACACGAGGAATGCCATTCTCGACAACAACATCCACCACCTGGGCGGAATAGCTGTTATGGCAGAAATAGGCAGCTACTCCCCTGTTTTTAGGAGATGTCTCTTTACCCCAGCCTGACTTTTCACGAAGAAGCTCCAGTACTACAGCATACCTGGACGCGTTATAGTCATTGTTCTTTCCAACCGGATTTTCCTTTGCCCTTCTTAACAAATCGAGCCGGAACTGAATCGGATCTTTGTCCGCCGCTTCCGCCACCTCGTCCAGGAACGACTGTTCAGCGGCTGCATTGAAGTTGGATCCGGGAGCTCTCATGGCGCCAACGCTGATGTTGGAAGGGACAGACCAACTTTCAGCAAGATAATTGTCCACCGCCCCAGCTGGAAAACGGTTCGCATGCAATGCATTTTCAGGAATACCGCCCATCTTTACATGAAAGGCAATCAGGTTATTGGAGCTGTCCAGTGCTGCCCTGTAAGTGGCGTGATACATCGGACGATACACGCCTGATGTCATATCTTCCTCACGGGAATAAATCAGTTTGATTGGTGCTTTAACCATTTGTGAAATGACAGCCGCTTCCACAAGGTAATGGCCATACAATTTCCGGCCAAAACCACCGCCAATACGGGTCATTTGAATTTCAATTTTCTCAAGCGGCAGTCCTAGCCTTGCCGAAAGGGTCTTCTCCATATACTCGGGCGACTGAATAGAGCCGGCGAGCAAAGCCCTCTCAGAAGTTACATCAGCAAAGAAGTTAAGTGGTTCTAGAGGACTATGGGCAATAAACGGTGCAGTATAGATCCGCTCAATCACCTTTGCAGCAGTTCGGAAGGTCTCTTCCGGATTACCATCCCTCCGCTCAGTTTTTGCGGGTCCCGTGGCAGCCTCCTTCATTTTTCGGTGATGATCGGCTGTTGATTCGAGTCCGGCCGGAACATTAACCTCCATGTCGCTGCGGAACCCTGCCATGATGATCCTGGATTCGGGTGTCTGTTCCCATTCCACAACCAGTTCAGCTCTTGCGTTCATCACTTCCCATGTTGAATTGCCCACTACAGCAATCAATTCAGTAAATGAGCTGGTATCTGTCCATTGACGTTTATAGTCGTCATTAAAGGTCTTAAACGAAAATATATCCTTTATACCGGGCATCGCTTTGGCTTTGGTGGCGTTAAATGATTTAAGGCGCAAACCAAATGCCGGCGGATGTGCAATAGTGGCATACAGGGTTCCGGGCTGAATGTAATCGAGGCCAAACAATGGCATCCCGGTGACGATTCCCAATCCATCTACGTTCTTTTGTGATTTTCCTACAATGCTGAAGTTCGTCAAATCCTTCAACTGAACTTCACTGGGAACAGGGATTTTTGCTGCTTCCAGGGCAAATTCCCCAAAATGGCCTTTTCTACCACTTAATTGATGGAGCAGCACCCCCGATTCTACGGTAATCTCTTTTGACGGCACATTCCATTTACGGGCTGCTGCTTCTACAAGCATGTAACGCGCAGTGGCGCCTGCCCTGCGCAGTCCGGGCCAACTTTGCCGGATTGAATCACTCCCTCCGGCCAATTGCCTGGTATATAGGTTCGTATCAAGTGGTGCCTGTTCAACGACTACCGATTTCCAGTTGGCATCCAATTCTTCCGCCAGGATCATCGGCATCGAAGTTTTAATATTTTGACCTACCTCCGGGTTGGGAGACATAATGGTAATTCCCCCCTGGCTGCTAATTTTAAGATAAGCATTGATCTTGAACCATGCAGATTCAGCTCCACTGACAGCGGCTTTCGCACTTTCAGGAGCAAACCAATTGAAAGCAAGCAACAATCCACCACCTGCAGCAACAGAACTTTTAATGAATGATCTACGTCCGAATTTTATTTGTTCCACAGCCATATTGATAAGTTTAATCTATTCATAATATTTACACTTTGGCAGCAGTTTTTATGGCTGCTTTAATTCGGGTATAGGTTCCGCAGCGACAGATATTGCCTGCCATTGCCTCTTCGATCTCCTGATCGGTAGGGTGAGGATTACGCTTCAATAGAGCCGTTGCATTCATGATTTGCCCTGGTTGGCAGTACCCACACTGCGCGACATCGTGTTCCAGCCATGCTTTTTGCACCGGATGGGTTCCGTCCACAGAAAGTCCCTCAATTGTGGTTACCGCTTTTGTACCTACTTCAGATATTGTTGTGACACAAGATCTTACTGCTTCCCCTTCCAGATGAATGGTGCAGGCACCGCACTGACCTATCCCACACCCGAATTTGGTGCCCAGAAAGTGTAGGTGATCGCGCAGGACCCACAGCATCGGGGTTTCGGGATCGACATTGAGCTGGTGTTTTTTTCCATTGATATTAAGATTATAAATTGCCATAATCGGATCTATTAAATTGTATGGTGATATTTATCTGAAAGCAAGTTGTTTAATTTTCGGAAAAACAATCATTAAACGCACTGTTTAATGGTGTTTCCAGCCCTTTTTTACAAAATGCAGGTGAAGTACATGGGGGAAAACAGCATCAAACGATTCCGAGGCTCCTTTCGATGATCCTGGAAATGTGAGTACCAGCATTTCATTGATGAACCCGGCTACGCCACGGGAAAACATAGCCAAAGGGGTCCGTTGCTGACCATAACTCCTAGCAGCTTCCATGATTCCCGGAATTTCGTGGGTTAACAGTGGCCGTATTGCCTCTGGGGTTAGATCTCTCGGTGACAGGCCTGTTCCCCCGCAAAACAACAACAAATCGGTGTTCGCAGCTGACAATTCAAGTGCCTTTTGCCGGATTAACTCCAGATCATCAGGGATTACTTCATATACAGTTGTTTGTACACCAATACCTTTTAGTTTATTTACCAGTAACTTACCCGTAGTATCCTCCCCTTTACCGGCAATAATGGAGTCTGAACAGACCAGAACTGCTGCGCTCAACTGTGAATAATCTTCCTTAAAAGGAACATCGGATTTACCCTCTTTTTTGGAGACAAGCCTTATGGTGGTGATTTCCATCAAAGGATCAAGTGGTCTTAACATGTCGTACATGGTCAGCACTGTGATGGCTGCCCCGTGCATCGCTTCCATCTCGACACCCGACTTGTAAATAGTCTTTACCTCCACCTCAACAACAATTGTCAGGCCATCAATTGTATGAGTGATACTTGCTGCTTCAATCAGGAGTGGGTGACAATCGGGTATGACATCGCTGGTTTTTTTGATCGCCAGCAATCCTGCAGCCCTCGAAAATTCGAAGACATCCCCTTTTGGTACTTGTCTTGCCTTTATTGCTTCAATGGTTTCAAGCCGTGAAACCTTCAGACTTGCATTTGCAACCGCAATACGAAGGGAACCCGACCTGGAGGTTATATCTCTCATAATCTATTATTTACACTCTGACAAACCGATAATCATCCAAAAAGGAAACGGTGTTATCACTCCAATATTCTCATCTTAGTAACAGCGTGAATACCTATTAAGTTCGAATAGTTGTTCTTTATTTTTAACGAGAGTAAATAGATATTGGTTTCGGTCGGGTAATAAAAAGTAGATAACTTCCTAAAGGAGTATTAGTATGTTTATAATAAGGCAGTCCATTGAGATCGGTTCACAGTGGAACCTTTCCTTAAGAACAATAGATTATCTATTATACTAAAATAAAAATTCACCAATCCTGATTCATAATTTACAATAAATCAAGGTGGTAACATTAAAGTAAAACAGCTGCTATAAAATTGGGATTATTTCCCGTCCACCATGATCGGCAGGCTTTTTTTTGTATCCAATATAATCAGCTTGGCATTGGGAGATGTAGCAATGGCCTTGATCATTTCATATTGCAACTGCTTGTCGCTCAGTCCAGTGCTAAGAATTTGCTGATAATCTGCAATTCCTTGTGCTTCAACCCTTTTGCGTTCAGCTTCCTGTTTCTCTTTCTGGAGAACAAATGTCATTTTCTGGGCGTCCTGCTCAGCATTAATTTTCGACTCGATCGAGGCTTTCACAGAAGCTGGCAAAGTAATGTTACGCACCAATAGTTGTTCAAGAAGCAATCCCCTGCTATTAAAATCGCCCTCAATGGTTTTAAAAATCCTTGCCTGGAATTCATCGCGTTTTGAAGAATAAAGCGCAACGGCATCATAATAGACTGCATTGTCCCTGATCTTGGTCCTGCAAATCGGGCGGACAATCGTATTTCTGTAGTCAGTCCCGATCTCACTTAAAATCCTTGGGGCTTGTTTTGGGAGTACTTTATACAAGACAGTCAGGTCAATAATGACCTCAAGTCCATCGGCCGACAATACACGGATCGCATCGTCCCCAACCTTGTCTCCTTCGTCATGTACCGCCGACATTGTATAATTCTGGGTACGCACGTCAAATGTAACTACCTCAACCAGAGGATTGATCAGGTTAAGCCCGCTTTCAAGGATATTCGCGTTTACTTTTCCAAAAAGCTTCTGTACCCCAACATCGCCAGGTTCAATTTGCTTAATAGAAGAAAAAAGGAGGCCAATAACAATAATCAAAACGCCAATAACCCTGACGGTACCAGTGTATGATCTAAATGGCGATTCGACTTTTGAAATAGCAGAAGCTAAAACAATTACTACAATACCGACAATAATGATAAACATAGGATTAGAATTTAATGATTACGACTAACTTTAATTTACATGGGAACCAATCCCCAAAATTAGTTTATCTTTTGGATATAATCATCATTCGAAAAATTGTCCTTTATCAGTATTTGGAGGTTACTACCCTAAAAATTCAGTAAACAATGCCAAATTGATCGATTGTTTAATCACCACGATCCTCATCCAAATCATTGTGGTCATCGCCACCCAGACTATAATAATTGTTTTCCTCGTCTTCGCTTCCTTCATTCTCCGGAATATCGCCTAACCCCAGATCGTTTGGTGCGAAGTCCAGATCTATTTCTTCTTTTACAAAATCATTTTGGTTCAAGTCAAGGTTTTCAGCAATACCATCCGTGTCGATAACATCCTCCCTGTCAGAATTATTGTAAATATCATCGCTTTCGGGATAATGCGGATAATTGGGCAAATACTTGATCTTTTCAATACAAGACCGTTGTATCTCAGGATTCGAAACATTCTTTAGTGCTTTCATGTGTTGTTTTTATGAAAGTATAAATGTCATTCGATTTGATGGATTGTTTATTACATAATTTAGTCAATAAATTGCATCTTTCACACTTTTAGGTTTCCTTGATCAAAATTCTATTGTCATTTTTATAGGCTGAAAGGTATTCTGTGGGCGTCAATTTCATCACCTGTTTGAACTGATCGTTGAAATGGCTTAAATTGTTGAAGCCACTCGCCATACTTGCCATCGAAATGGTTATATGGTCCTCAACCATTAATTTACAGGCATTTCCGATCCGGATTTCATTGAGGAAGGAGAGGAACGTTTTACCAGTATGCTTTTTAAAATACCTGCAAAAAGCAGTTGGACAAACATTTACTTTGTTGGCAACATCTTCAAGTTTGATGGGTTTGGTAAAATTCAACAGGATGTGTTCGTGAATTTTGTTGAACCTGTAAAAATCATAAGTATTGATCGTTTTTGAATATCCGATACTGGCGTGGTGCTTGTACTCCTTGGTATTGGCCATCATCTCCAACAAAAGGATCAACTCAGTAATACGGACAATTCCAGTGACTTTGAATATTTTTTCGATCTGCTCACCAAGTTTTTTCCGGTTTTTACCAACATATTGAATACCCCTTTGAGATTTATCAAGAAGGTCCTTTATCATGCTCATTTCCGGAAGGTTGATAAAATTATCATTAAAGATATCCTTTTTAAATTGGATGATCA
This sequence comes from uncultured Bacteroidia bacterium, assembly GCA_903927965.1. Classification (GTDB taxonomy): domain Bacteria; phylum Bacteroidota; class Bacteroidia; order Bacteroidales; family Prolixibacteraceae; genus JAAFHB01. Next base: position 72,818 of record CAIYPA010000200.1, read on the forward strand.
GTGCCTTAATACCCGTAGTATCCTGGCCGTCGGAATACTTTTGATCGCTTTTCCACCAGTGGGGTACATTCTCGCCAATAATACTGATTTCCCCTTCCATAAAACGATGTATCCCATCTCCGACATAGCTGGTCCCGGAACTTTTCACGACATAAAGGATTTCAATTTCGGGGTGAAAATGCCAGGGAACCGTAAAATGGGGGATCTCTTCGTCATAAACAATCACAGATTGCGTTGGCAATGAGGCAAGCTTCTGAAAGAAAGGCTTCATAATATTAGAGTATTAGCAGAAAACATTATTTCCAAAAATGAAACGCTAAAATAGCATTATATGTGGATAATAAAGCAAAAGTAGGATGAAAAAAATCTTACTATGTTTGCTTTATCAACATATGTAAAAAACTAACTACATGAAAGAATTCACTATCATTGACTGGATAGTATTTGTGGGGTATGCGGTTTTGATTCTGTCGGTCGGACTTTGGGTATCCAGGACAAAACGGGGCGAGCAAAAAACTGCCAACGACTATTTTCTTGCAAGCCGCTCTTTGCCCTGGTGGGCCATTGGTGCTGCATTGCTTGCTTCCAATATTTCAGCTGAACATTTTATTGCAATGTCGGGGTCAGGTTATGCAATTGGTTTAGCAATAGCTGCTTACGAATGGATTGCCGCTGTAGTATTGATCCTTGTGGCAAAATATTTTCTGCCCATTTTTATTGAAAAGGGGATTTTTACAATGCCCCAGTTCCTGACCCAACGCTACGACAAGAGGGTAAGTTCAAGTCTGGCAGTTTTCTGGTTGCTCGTTTATGTATTTGTAAACATGACTGCCGTTTCCTACCTCGGGGCATTGGCAATGGAACGTATCCTGGGTGTACCCTTGATCTATGGGATTATCGGGTTTGCCTCCTTCTCAGCCTTGTATTCCATTTGGGGCGGAATGAAAGCTGTGGCATGGACAGACGTGATCACAGTAACAATATTAATCTTTGGAGGATTGGTGACGACTTTTCTATCGTTGAACGCCATTAGCGACGGCCATGGGATCATTGCCGGGATGTTGCAACTGATCGATAAGGTACCTGAGAAATTCCATATGATCATCGAAAAAGGGACATTGTTCGTTCCCGATGGAGCTGGAGGAAAGAAAGATGCATTTCTCGATTTGCCTGGCCTTGGCGTAATTATGGGTTCCATGTGGCTTACAAACATAGGGTTCTGGGGTTTTAACCAGTTTATCATTCAACGTGGACTTGCAGGAAAAACATTGAAGGAGGCTCAACTTGGGGTGGTATTTGCCGGCTACCTGAAATTGTTGATGCCTTTGCTAGTGGTCATCCCGGGTATTGCAGCTTTTGCTTTGGGTGCAAAATTGGGACGTTCAGACGAAGCTTATCCATGGTTGCTAAACAATATCGTCCCCATCGGATTGACTGGGCTCTCTTTCTCCGCCATTGCCGCTGCAGCTGTTTCTGCCCTCAGCTCGATCGTCAACAGTGTCTCAACGATTTTCACGATCGACATTTACAAGGGCTACATGAATAAACAAGCTACCGATAAACAAATGGTGAAAGTCGGCCGGATTGTTGCTTTGGTTGCATTGATCATTTCGACCTCAGTGGCTCCTCAATTGAGGACCTTGGATCAGGCTTATCAATACATCCAGGAATATACAGGTTTTATCTATCCCGGATCGTTCCTTGTGTTCTTTTGCGGACTGTTCTGGCGAAAGGCATCAGCCAACGCAGCCTTCTGGACCGTGATTTTAACAATTCCTACCGGGATCGTGTTTAAGATCTTCAGTCCTGAAATGCCTTTCATCCTAAGGATTGGGTATGTATTTATGATTCTGTCGATTGTAATGGTCGGGCTTAGCCTGATCGACAAATCAAATCTGGTTGACAATGTTGAAGCGGATGAGATCACCAAGAAAAAAACATTGAAAACCGGTTGGACCATCATGACAATTGCTGCAATCGTTGGAATCATTGCAGCATTCTTTGTCATCCCTTACCACACTTTTGCCCCCGAGGCAGTTTACGTTTTGGTTGCAGGATTCCTGCTTGTCGGTATGATCATGGTCTTCAACGTTTCAAGTAAAACAATGAATGCCAAAGGGATCATTACAAACAGCAATCTTTATAAGACATCCATGCCGTTCAACATTGCAGCGGTTGGGATTTGTGGAATCCTTGCCACGTTGTATTATCTGTTCTGGTAATAGATTGGAGCATGGGGCAAGGAGCGTGGGAAAAAGTAAAATGGAGACCGGAAAACGGAGGATGTCAGGTTATGAAACCCTTGCTGCCAGTTGCCAGTTGCAAGTTGCCAGTTGCTAAATTAAATTAAGACTAATATCGTCATTCAATGAGAGTTTCCATTAAGGAAATGTACCAACAGGCTTACGGGAATTTTGGCATAGGGGCATTTAATGTTTTCAATGCCGAGCAGGTTCATGGAGTTTTTCGTGGTGCTTCAAAAGCTGCTGCCCCGGTCATCATTCAACTTACACCGGTTGCCCGAAATTATATCCATCCGGAGATGCTGGAAGGGATCATTTCCGCTGCAGCAAAAATTTACCCGGAGGTCACCTTTACGGTCCATCTTGACCATGGCAATTATGACCATTGCATAGATTCCATTGAATCAGGATATTATAATTCCATTATGATCGATGCCTCGCATGAGTCATTTGAAAAAAATATTCTGATTACCAGTCAGATTGTTGAAAGGGCCCATGCCAATAGAATTGCAGTGGAAGCCGAACTTGGTGTTTTGAGCGGTGTGGAAGACCATCTCTCCATTGACGAAAAACACGCCTTTTATACCGATCCACGACAAGCTGAGGAGTTTGTGTTGCGCACAGGTTGCGATAGTCTTGCAGTTGCAGTTGGGACAAGTCATGGTGCCTATAAATTTTCAGGTGGACAAGGGCTGCAACTCGACATTCTGGCTGAAATTCAAAGAAGGATACCCGGATTTCCTTTGGTTTTGCATGGTGCTTCAGCTGTTCCGATTGAAGAGGTACTGAGAATCAACGCTGCTGGTGGAAAAATCAGGGAGGATGCCAAAGGTGCCAATGACATTGAGTTACTTGCAGCGATCGGACTTGGGGTGTGCAAAGTCAACATTGCCACGGATATGAGGTTGATCTGGACCCGCATTCACCGTGAATTTTTCCAAAATACACCAGAGCTTTTCGACATGGTGGTTCCCGGGAGGGAATATATGGACGCCCTTGAATTGTTCGTGGCTGAAAAATGCAATTTTCTTAAATCCAAAAATCAGAAGCAATCATGATAAAAGATAAAAAATGCCCCCTGATCGCTAGGGCAAACAACAATGAGTCAATCTATCAAAGCTTTACGAGTCAGGAGGCAGGATGGGAATACCTGAATTTTGAAGCGCGTACAATGAAGCGTTGCGAGAAATGGTCGTTTGATACAACCGATCATGAGCTTCTGATTGTTTTAATGGGTGGAAATTTTTCAGTCATTTCAGGAACAAACCGTTGGGAAACCGTTAATGGCCGCAAGGATGTTTTCAGCGGCTTGCCCCATGGATTGTACCTTCCGCCAAATACCTCCTTCACATTGACAGCTGAAAGCGAATTGTTGGACATCGCCTGTAGCTGGTGTGCCGCTGATCAATTCTTTCCACCAAAATTTGTAACTCCCGATGATGTTGTAAAAATGGAAATCGAATTCAGGGGTGGCGACAATGCAAGCCGTCAGATCAATAGGATCCTTCCACCTGGTTCTGCCTGTCAACGATTGGTTTGTGTTGAGGTTTACACTCCATCAGGAAACTGGAGCTCCTTCCCTGCCCACAAGCACGATACGCGCAAAGTCGATGCCGAAACTGGAAAAATTCTGGAGGCGGACCTCGAAGAAATCTATTTCTACAAGATCGACAAGCCGCAAGGTTTTGCCATTCAGAAGGTTTACACTGACGACCGTAGCCTCAATGAAATTGCAGAAGCCCATCACAATGATGTTGTCCTGATCCCTGAAGGTTATCATCCGGTAATTGCAGGACATGGTTACAACTGTTATTACCTTAATTTCCTTGCGGGAAGCGACCAGAGCCTTGCCAGTTATGATGACCCCGACCACAAATGGATCTATGGGACATGGAAAGGATTGGATCCAAGGATTCCAATGGTGACAAGGGAGATGAATGGATGAAAATGGAGAAGGAAGAACGAAAAAACGGAGAAGGGAAACTAGGGATTTAAAAAGCTAACATTATAACGAGTTCGATCAATGATAATTAAACAACTTAAGTTCAAAATATAAAACACAAAACCGAATCAAAATGAATGAAAATAAGAATTTGTATGACTCCGACTCAGGTTCACAGTCTCCGGTCTCCGGTCTCCAGTCTCCGATAGAGAAGACCTACGATGTTATTACTTATGGCCGTTCGTCAATTGACTTGTACTCAGCAAATATAGGAGCTGATTTTGTTGACATACAGGCATTTAATGCTTATGTTGGCGGTTCACCATTAAATATTGCGGTAGGATCCAAACGGCTGGGATTAAAATCGGCCTTGCTGACTGGAATTGGACAGGATCAGATTGGGGATTTCCTGCTCAATTTTTTGAACAAGGAAGGGGTTGAAACAAAGTTTATCCCTCGCAAACCAGGTTTCAGGACAAGTGCTGTTATTCTGGGGATTCAGCCACCCGATAATTTTCCGTTGGTTTATTATCGCGAAAATTGTGCCGACTCGAAGGTTACGATTGACGACGTTCTTTTTGCCAATATCGGAGCCTGTCGTTTGTTTGAGATTTCCGCCACTGCGTTGAATGTTGAACCTTCACGTTCGGCTGCGTTCTTTGCCGCTGAAGAGGCTGTCAAAAATAAGGTGCCCATTCTGATCGACCTTGATTTCCGTGCCGATCAGTGGCACGATCCCCGCTCGTTTGGTGTAACAACAAGGGCTTACCTGAGAAGTTGCACGATTGCCCTGGGAACAGAAGAAGAGATTCTCGCTACCATGCTGAGCGACCCCAACCAGATAAAAATTACGAACCAGCAAATTTCAGCACCCGAAATCCGTGGGAACGTGGATGCTGCAATACAGCAGATTATGGCCCTTGGACTTGAAGCATTGATTGTCAAACGTGGAGAAAAAGGATCAACTGTATTTCTTAAAGGTGGTGCATTTATCGATGTACCGGGCTTCCCCGTCGAAGTGATGAATGTGCTTGGAGCAGGTGATGCTTTTGCAAGTGGCTTCATCTATGGTTATCTGAACGGTTGGGACTGGACCAAATGTTGCAGGATGGGCAATGCCTGTGGCGCAATCCTGGTCACAAAACCGGGCTGCTCCAACTTCAATCCAACCTACGACGAGGTGATGACATTCATCGAAGAAAAAGGAGGATTCTGAGAGAAGCTACTGGCGACTTGCAGCTAGCCGCGAGCAGCCAGTTGCCAGCCGCATTTCCTTAGGGAGTTCATTCAAATTTATTTTTACAATCCAATTTATGAAACAATCCATATTTTCAATGAAAACAATTCAACTAACAGTAGGACAAGCTGTTGTAAAATTTTTGAAGAACCAGTATGTTGAGCGCGATGGGATCGAAAACCCATTCTTTGCTGGTTGTCTGGGAATTTTCGGACATGGGATCATTGCCGGTGTAGGTCAGGGATTGACGCAGAATCCCGACTTCCGCTATTATATGACGCGCAATGAGCAATCTTCAGTCCATATCGCAACGGCTTATGCGAAAATGAAAAACCGCATGGGGACGTTTGCCTGCATTTCCTCAATCGGTCCTGGTGCTACCAATATGATCACAGGTGCCGCATGTGCAACCATCAACCGCATACCGGTACTGATTATTCCGGGAGATATCTTTGCCAGACGAAATGTAGCCCCTGTATTGCAGCAACTTGAATCTCCCGGATCACAAGACATCTCTGTGAACGACTGTTTTAAACCTGTTTCCAGATATTGGGACCGGATCAACAGGCCGGAGCAATTGATCACTTCCTTACCTGAAGTGATGCGTGTCCTCACCTCTCCTACCGATACTGGCGCAGTTACATTGTCCCTTCCACAGGATGTCCAGGCAGAGGCTTATGATTTCCCTGAAGAGTTGTTCAGAAAAAGGGTATGGAAAATCGCAAGGCCGCGTCCTGATGTTTCAAGCATAAAAGAAGCTGCCAAATGGATAATGGCATCCAAAATGCCTCTAATCATTTCAGGTGGCGGAGTCATTTACAGTGAAGCAACCGCAATATTGCAGAAACTGGTCGAAAAGACAGGTATCCCTGTTGCAGAAACCTTTGCCGGCAAAGGGGCACTTCCCTACAATCACCCGTCAAATCTGGGCGCTGCCGGGGCAACAGGAACGCCGGGTGCCAATGAAATTTCGGGTGAAGCCGATCTGATCATCGGAATTGGAACCCGATACAGTGATTTCACAACTGCCTCAAAAACAGCATTTCAGAACCCTGAAGTTAAGTTTATCAATATCAACATTGCGGAATTCGATTCCTATAAACATTGTGCATTGCCTGTTACCGGGGATGCCAAAGTTGCACTTGAAGAATTATTGGACGAATTGGGCGATTTCAAAGTGGCTGATGACTATATTAAAAGGGTAGCGACATTTAGCGCAACATGGGACAAACAAGTCAGTGAGTTTTATAAAGTTGTTGGGAATACTCCGGTTGAACAAGCCGAGGTAGTTGGCGCAGTCAACGATTTTTCTGGTCCACACGATGTAGTCCTTTGTGCAGCAGGCAGTTTGCCCGGCGACCTTCACAAACTATGGAGAACCAGGGATCCAAAAGGTTTTCACCTCGAATATGGCTATTCGACAATGGGTTACGAAATTGCGGCAGGCATTGGCGCAAAATTGGCGTGTCCCGATCGTGAAATCTATGTGATGGTGGGTGACGGCAATTATCTGATGATGAACAACGAAATCGTCACTGCAATCCAGGAGGGGATCAAGTGTACGATCATCCTGTTGAACAACAATGGGTTTGCCAGTATTGGTGGATTGTCACAATCAATTGGATCACAACGATTTGGAACTAAATACCGTTACCGTGACGAAGAGACAGGTTTGCTGACCGGCGATATTCTTCCTGTCGATTTTGCCCAGAATGCACGCAGCCTGGGAGCCTATGTTATTGAGTCCCATGATATGGAATCGTTTAAGTCCTCCCTTGCAGAGGCAAAAACCCGTACTGAGACGACCGTAATCACAATTGAGACCAACCTGACCAAGGGTGTCCCCGGATATGCCTGGTGGGAAGTTGCGATTGCCGAGGTTTCTGAAATTGATACGGTCCAGAAAGCCTATTCTGAATATGTTGAGCACAAAAAGAAACAACGTTACTATCTCTAATGGAAATAGTTGAAATGCAATTGAAATAGATAGAAATAAAATTGAACTGCAATTGAAATTCATTTTGCGATCCCTGCCAGCTGCCAATTGCCAGTTGCAGATCTCAATAGAATGGAAAAATAAATTAGTAAAAAAATGTCAACAGCTTTAAGAAATTACATCAATGGACAATGGGTTGAAAGCAAAGGGAATGCTTTATTGGACGTGATCGACCCAGCTACAGGATTGGCCATTTCGCAGGTTCCTGCAGGTTGTGCCGAAGATATTGTGGATGCTACTGCAGCAGCATCCGAGGCATGGCTCAACTGGAGAAACACCCCTGCAACCCAACGTGTCCAATATCTGTTCAAAATGAAACAGGTTATGGAATCCAATACAGATATCATTGCAAAAGTCTGCACAAAAGAATGTGGGAAAACTTTCGCCGAATCAAAAGCTGAAATGATCAGGGCTGTCGAGAACATTGAAGTCGCATGTGGGATTCCAACTTTGATGCAAAGTGTATTCTCAGAGGACATTGCCACTGGCGTTGACGAGTTTGTAATTCGTCAGCCACTTGGTGTTGGAGCCTGTATCTCCCCGTTCAACTTCCCGATTATGATCCCGTTCTGGTTTATGCCCTACGCGATTGCTTGTGGAAATACCTACATCATTAAGCCATCGGAAAAGGTTCCCATGACGATGACCCTGATTTTCGAATTGCTGGAAGCGATCAATTTGCCCAAAGGGGTTTTGAACATGGTCCATGGTGGACGTGAAACTGTCGATGCCATTCTGGCCCACCCGTTTATCCCTGCAATTAGTTTCGTTGGTTCAACGATTGTCGCCAAACATGTGTATCGAACCGGCACCTTAAATGGCAAACGGGTTCAGGCACAGGGTGGTGCAAAAAATGCAGTTGTGGTCATGCCAGATTCCGACGAGGATACAACTGTAAAGATCATCACCGACAGTGCTTTTGGCTGTGCTGGCCAAAGATGCCTTGCTGCCTCACTGGTCATTACAGTTGGCGATACCGCCATAAACTTCACCGAAAAACTGGTCACCCTGGCCAAATCCAAAAAGACCGGAAACGGCATGGATCCTGCTATTGACATGGGGCCGGTGATCACAAAAGAGAGCAAGGAACGGATCGAAAGCCTGGTCCAGACCGGTATTGATGAAGGGGCAGAACTCTTGTTGGATGGTAGGAATGTAAAAGTCGCCGGATTTGATGGAGGGTATTTTGTCGGTCCAACCATCCTGGGAAATATAAGTCCTGAGAGCCAGGTTTACAAGACGGAGATTTTTGGCCCCGTCCTCTGTATTATCAATGTCGGTACATTAGAAGAAGCGATTGGTTTGATCAACAAAAACCATTACGGAAATTCAGCCTGCATTTTTACCCGGAGCGGTGCAGCAGCGCGGAAATTCAGACACGACACTCTTGCCGGAAATATCGGGGTAAACATCGGGGTTGCGGCTCCAATGGCATTCTTCCCATTCAGTGGCTGGAAAGAGAGTTTCTTTGGCGATCTGCATGGCCAGTCGTCACATGCTGTTGAGTTCTACACACAAACCAAAGTCGTGATCGAACGTTGGAACGATGAATGGTCGCGCAAATTCTGATAAGTATTAATTTGATTTACAAGTTATTATGTAATATTATATTTCTAATCTATTAATTCGATTAAACATGATAAAAATTGCGAATGCTCCCTGTTCTTGGGGAGTCCTTGAATTTGACCTTGATGGTAAAGCTGCGGGTTTCGAGCAGGTCCTTGACGAAATCAGTGAAACAGGTTATGAGGGCAGCGAATTGGGCGACTGGGGATTTATGCCCTCTGTTCCTGACGGATTAAAGGCAGAGCTTGACAAGCGTAACCTTGCGATGGTGGGTGCTTTTGTACCCGTATTTCTGAAAGACCGGACCAAACATACAGCCGGCGCCGAAGTTGCCGTGAAAACTGCAAAACTGATGGCCGATGCTGGTTATACGGATGCTTTTATTGTACTGGCCGACGACAACGGAAGCATTCCGGAAAGAACTTTGAATGCAGGCAGGGTTACTTCTGAAATGGGGCTTACACCTGAAGAGTGGCAAATCTTTGCCGAGGGTGCGAATTTTGTAGCGGGTGAAGTAAAAGCAAAAACCGGATTGCGCACCGTATTTCATCATCATTGTGCTGGTTACGTTGAAACACCTTCTGAAATCGATCAGTTAATGGCTCTGACTGACCCTACTCTTGTTGGCCTCGTGCTCGATATGGGCCATTATCAGTTTGGCGGAGGTGATCCGTTATTGGCATTGGTCAAGCACCAAGCGCGGATCTGGCATATCCACTTTAAGGATTGTCATCCCGGAATTGCCGCTAATTCCCGTACTGAAGGTTGGGACTACTTCAAGTCGGTTGGCAACGGTGTTTTCTGCGAACTGGGGAAAGGCGCTGTCGATTTTCCTGCCATCGTCAAGGAACTTCACAACCAAAACTACGAAGGATGGATCACCGTGGAACAGGATGTCCTACCAGGCATGGGCAATCCCAAAGTTTGTGCACAAAGGAATAGGGAATATATCAAATCTTTGGGACTGTAAAGGCAGGGGGCGTGGGGCAGGGCGTAAATAGCTTGGAGCTTGGGATATAGGGAGAATGGAGACCGGAAACAGGAAAACGGAAATCACTTTTGGAATTAGATTCAAGTTCTGTAACCTCTTGCCAATTGCCAGTTGCCAGCCACCAGTTGCCAGTCACAAGCAGCCAGCCGCCAGTTCCAAGCCGCCAGTTGCCAGCCGCCAATCGCTTATTTAAATGATTATCACCAATTAATTAATTCAAAATGGAAAAACTAAAATTAGGAGTTATCGGAACAGGTCGGATCGGCAAAGTCCACATTGCCACACTTGTTCAAAATGTACCGCAGGCTATTGTTGTTGCTGTGGCTGATCTGAATGTTGCAGGAGCCACTGAAGTAGCCTCCGGATTTGGGATCACAACTGTTTACAGTAATTACAAAGATGTAATCAATCATCCTGAAGTTGAGGCAGTTGTAATTTGTTCACCGACCGATACACATGCCCAATACATTATTGAAGCTGCCCAGGCTGGGAAACATATTTTCTGCGAAAAACCTGTTGATTTATCGCTCGAAGTGATCCAGGGGGCATTGGATGCTGTAAACAAAGCCGGCGTAAAACTGATGGTAGGCTTCAATCGCCGTTTCGATCCCAATTTCTTTAAACTCAAACAACTGGTAGTTGAAGGGAAGATTGGCGATCCGCATATCCTTAAAATTACCTCCCGCGACCCGGCACCCCCACCTGCTGAATACAGCGCAGTTTCAGGCGGGATGTTCATGGATATGACGATACACGACTTCGACATAGCCAGGTATATGGTTGGCAGCGAGGTTACTGAAGTCTATGTGAATGCCTCATGTCTTGTTGATCCGGCAATCGGTGAAGCAGGGGATGTGGATACTGCAATCATTAACCTCTCGTTTGCAAACGGCGCCATGGGTGTGATCGACAATAGCCGTAAAGCCGTTTATGGTTATGACCAGCGGGTTGAAATTTTCGGATCAAAAGGGATGGCTTGTGCTGATAACAATTTCCCTGAGAACCACCGCTATTTTGCTGCGGATGGCGTACATGGCTCATTGCCGCTCAATTTCTTTATGGAGAGATATCTGGATGCTTATGCCAACGAAATGAAGATTTTCTGTAATGCAGTTGTCAATGACCTTCCGCTTCCTGTTTCAGGCGATGATGGATTAAAGTCTGTAGCCATAGCATTGGCTGCCAAGAAGTCTGTCCTGGAACACCGTCCGGTAAAACTATCCGAGATTTTGTAAAAAGCACTATCAAGGGGACAGCCGAAAAAATTGCAACATCAGGATATTTTTTGACTATTTTCTGATTTTGTATGGATTGCTATGCAATTTTCCCGGTTATTGGATTTCTCTTTTGAAGGCTACTTACAAGGTTATTATATATCACCAAACTTCAATTTTATTATTAAGTCAACAAACTCATTTTAACTATGAAATGGAAATCATTAATTAACAAGTAGTTGACATTTCTGCTTATTCTTATGGCTGGGCTCTTTTCCACAATAGGTTCTACAATTGCCTCACCTTTGACCAATGGTTTAGGGAGTTCAAGCCCTGTTAAAATTTCTGGAAAAGTCACAGACGAAAAGGGTGCTCCCATGCCTGGCGTATCGGTGGTTGTTAAAGGAACTACTACCGGGATACTTACCGATTTTGAAGGCAATTATACATTAACCGTTACAGATTCAAAAAATTCACTTGTATTCTCATTTATGGGTTACGTGGCACAGGAAATCGTGGTCAGTACTCAGACAACGATCAATGTAAAGCTTTTGGAAAATGTTGTGAACATTGAGCAGGTGGTCGTGGTCGGTTATGGTAAGATCAACAAAAAAGACATTACCGGTGCAGTTTCATCAATTACAGCAAGTGAGATGAACAAAGGCGTTTATTCCTCTCCTGCCCAGATGTTGCAAGGCAAAGTCCCTGGTTTGAACATTACCAGAAGCGGTGACCCTACAGCCAGCCCTTCGATCAAATTTAAGGGGACCTTCAACACTCTGCACCGGAGCCGCAATGGAACCGTTCTATGTCATCGATGGTGTTCCAGGAGCCTCAATCGATGCAGTTGCTCCCGACAACATCGTTAACATGGATGTTCTGCGGGACGCTTCCTCTACAGCCATTTATGGATCCCGTGCTGCCAATGGTGTCATTATGATCACGACACGCCGCGCAAAAACAGGCCAATCCTATGTCAATTACAGCAGTTATGTGGCTGTTGAAAAAATATCGAACAGTATCGATATGTTATCAGCCACAGAATTAAGAGCTTACCTGAAAGCTGTAAACAAAGTCCCCTTTGACGACAATGGTGGGGATACCAAATGGCAAAACGAAGTTACCAGAACAGGTATTTCACAAAACCACAACCTGTCGTTTGGTGGGGGTTCCGACAAAACAACCTATGGGGTCAGCATCAATTACCTTGATGATCAGGGTATTATCAAAACCAGTTCACTTGATAGGTGGACAGCACGTATGAATGTGGAGCAAAAGGCTTTCAATGATAAAGTGACTGTCGGATTGAACCTAACAAATTCAACAACCAATAAGCACATTGTCCGCCCTGAAGTTTTCGCCAACATGCTGAAATATTTGCCAACCGTGAGTATCTTAAAACCGGATGGGACTTACTTCGAAAATACGCAGAACAGCAATTATTACAATCCCGTAGGCTTGTTGAACAATGACTTGTACGATCGAAAAATCATCACCCAATTGGCAAACCTTACGTTGAAGGTCAACATACTTCCAACCTTGACCTATAATGCCAACGTATCGCTGCAAACATCTGAAATACAGGATAATCAGTATTCTAAACAAGCTTCTACCATGCACCTCGGTGCAAACGGATATGCCATCCGTTCTGAATACACAAACAAAACGACCCTTGCTGAGAATTACTTTACCTTTGAAAAAGTGATCAACAAGCATAATCTTAAAGTACTTGTGGGTTATTCATGGCAGGAAGACAAATTGAACGATGGTTTCCAGGCTGCAAATAGCAACTTTGTAACCGATGACCTTTTGTACAATAACCTTTCGCTTGGAAGTGCACCCGAAAAAGTGACCAACGCCGACCGTTTTGGGACTGCCACGATCCAGACATTGAGGATCATCTCCTTCTATAGCCGATTGAATTATCAGTTCGACAATAAATACTTGCTGCAGGCAACTGTACGCCGCGATGGTTCATCTGCATTCGGAACAAATCACCAGTGGGGTACTTTCCCATCGGCTTCAATCGGTTGGAAAATTATCAACGAACCTTTTATGGCCAATCTGAAAGTAGTCAGTGACCTGAAACTTCGTCTTGGTTATGGCATAAGTGGTAACTCACTTGGTTTTGATCCAATGATTTCTAAATTGAAATATGGAATAACAGGTGTTACCTATATCAACGGTGTCCAGCTTCAGGCGATCGGGGTGAACCAAAATGAAAATCCTGACCTGAAATGGGAATCGACAGCGATGTCAAATATTGGCCTTGACTTTGGATTACTGAAAGATCGGATTACTGGTACAATAGAGGTTTACAACAAACAAACCAGCGACCTGATTTGGTATTATCCGGTCTCTACAACAAAATATCTTTATCCAAATCTTTGGGCCAATGTTGGTAAAGTCAGCAACAAATGTGTTGAATTTCAAATCAATGTGACTCCAGTGAGAACCAATAATTTCCAATAGACGACCTCTTTCAACGTCTCTAAGAATGTAAACAAGGTTGTCTCATTATCAAATGACCAGTTTCCAACTTTCACCCGTATAGAAACTGCAGGAATTGGTGGTAAAGGACAATCGGGCAACCCTACCCAGGTCATTAAGGAAGGGCTTCCGATCGGTACATTTTTTGTCCGCCAGTATGCCGGCCGAAATGCTAACGGAGTCACTATGTTTTACAAAGCAAATGGGGATACCTCAAAAGTAGCCACTGTTGCAGATTTTAAAGAAAGCGGTAGTGCACAGCCAAAATTGATGTTCGGATGGAACAACACATTCACATACAAGAAGTTCGATTTCAGTTTCTTCATGCGGGGCGTGAGTGGTAATAAAATCCTCAATGGAACATTGGCAAGTTTGAATGATGTGAACAATGCATCCAACAACAACATCCCAAAATTCTCGCTTGGGGAACCTGCTACCGATGTCAACTCTTTCTACTATTCAACAAGGTACCTTGAAAGTGTTTCGTATATCCGTCTCGACAATGCAACCCTTGGTTATACCCTAAAGATTGAAAATGCAAAGATTAAAAGCGCAAGGCTTTATATTACGACGAACAATTTGTTTGTAATTACAAAATACAAGGGGATTGATCCTGAGATAAATCTTGGCGGAATTGAACCTGGTATCGACAATAACAATTTCTATCCAAAAACACGTTCGTTTATGGTAGGCGTAAATATTAATTTGTAATTATTGATAAGGTCTAATCGTTATATTTCAAATAAAATTATCAAAATGATAACAAATATTTCTATCATAAAAAAAACGGCTTGTGCAGTGATAACTTCAGTTTTGCTGTTTACGGGTTGTACAAAGCTCGATATTAAAGCTGAATCGGAATTGACACCCGACAACTTCCCTACCAAACCGGAACATTTTGAGGCCGCGAAAGGGATTATCTACACCATTTTACCTGCAAATTATGCCATCGATTACTGGCGCTTGGAATCCCTATCTACGGATGAAGCCCTGATTCCTGCAAGGGCAGGTAACTGGGATGATGGAGGGCAGTACCGTGAACTGCACAAACACACCTGGACACCCGACAATGCCATTGTAAAAACAGTTTGGTCGTACGCTTTTAGCGGCGTCATTGCATGCAACCGGGTCCTGGCAATGTTCGATGCTGTTCCGGAAGATGATCTCAAAAAGAAACAATTTGCCGAAATCAGGATGATGAGGGCTTTCTTCTAATTCATTCTGCTCGACAATTATGGGAACGTGCCGATCCTGAAAAAATTTGGGGACGATACCCCAACATCTTCACGTGCCGATGTTTTTGCGTTTATCGAAAGCGAAGTTAAAGAAATCGCTCCGTATCTTCCACGTGACAAGAGCACAACCACTTATGGTCGTCCCACTGCGTGGATGGCTCACGCGCTGCTTGCTAAAATGTACCTGAACGCTCAGGTCTATGCTGGCAAGACAATGCTTAGTGCGTCACACAATGCGACTCTGTTATCAAATCGGGCTTGTTTGCACTTGATACCGATTACAAAAGCATGTTCCTGCCTACCAATGGTCCCGCTGTTAAAGAGTTTATTTTCGCAGTGGTTTATGATGCGTTTAAAATTACAGGCAACTCTTTTACACGTTATGACCTTACTCCCGAGTTGAGGGACAAATATGGTTTGGGGACAAAATCACCAAGTAATTGCATGAAAACTCTCCCTGAATTTTACGACAAATTCAACCTTACCGGGGATGTTCGTAATACAACATGGTTGATTGGCAAACAATTTAACACCAATGGTACGCCCATTACTGTTAAAACAACCTATAAAGGATTGAATGAAACCTATGTAGGCAACTATTCCACTCGTGATACAATCTGGCAGTTAGAACTTACAAAAGAGGTCTGGCTTAGAGGCGATCCAACCAAGATGGATACCGGTAATGACTTTTTATCACAATACATGGGTTCCCGTTCAATCAAGTTCTATCCCGATCCAAACTGGGATCCGAATACCCGTAGCGATAACAACGACTTTCCCGTTTACCGTTATGGTGATATCCTGATGATGAAAGCTGAAGCGATCCTGTGCGGGGCATCTGCCACAAATGGCGACACTCCTGTTTCGTTGGTTAATCAGATACGTAGTCGTGCTAAAGCTCCTACTGTGGCCAGTATTACACTTGACGAAATGTTGGATGAACGTTCACGTGAATTTGCATGGGAAGCATGGCATAGAAATGACTTGATCCGTTTTGGGAAATACAGTGCCCTATGGTTGTTCAAGGATGCAGTAAGTGCAAAAACCCGGGAACTGTTTCCGATACCTGCCGATCAGATTAAATTGAATACAAATCTGGTCCAGAATCCAGGTTATTAATAGTATTCTGATATAAAAATGGTAATAGTCCTCAAATTGAATGGACTATGACCATTTTTTTCATTGTATTAAAGTAAAATTTAAACAAAATAGCATTTGTTAACGTTTATTGACTTTTACCAACGATCTTTTTATCAAACAATTTATCCTTAATCAATTTTTAATCACAATTTTATTTATTATGAAATGGAAATCAATTTTTAAAAAACAATTGGCCCTTTTGCTCATCATTGGGGCTGTTATCTTTTCCCCTGGGGTATTTGCAAAAGGAGTTCTCTACCTGAATTTATCTGAAGGTATGGCCAATAACCCGATTAAAATATCAGGGAAAGTAACCGATGTAAGTGGTGTAGGAATCCCTGGCGTGCAGGTAGTTGTTAAAGGGACCTCAATGGGGAATATCACTGGTGCAGACGGGAAGTATTCAGTAGATGTGCCTGATAACAAGGCTATTCTGATCTTCTCATTTGTAGGATACTCAACTGTCCAGCGGACAGCATCTCAAAATGTAATTAATGTTGCTCTATCTGAGGATGTACAGAAGATCGATGACGTAGTTGTAATTGGCTATGGTACCCAAAAGAAAGCCGACCTTACCGGTTCGGTTGCCAGCGTTGCACCTGAAAAATTGACTCAGGGAGTCAATCAATCTTTAAGCCATACCCTTCAGGGACAGGCTGCCGGTGTGACGGTAATTCAGAATTCAGGTGAACCGGGAGGTAGCGTCGAAATCAGGATCAGGGGTGCAGGTTCAATCAACGACAACAGTCCGTTGTATGTTGTGGACGGGATTGTCGGTGGGATCGGTAATCTGAACCCTTCTGATGTTGAAAGCATGACTGTCCTGAAAGATGCCGCATCAGCTGCGATTTATGGATCCAGGGGTGCAAATGGAGTAGTAATTGTTACTACGAAAAAAGGGAAAAAGAACCAAAAAACATCTGTTTCTTTCAATACAAGCCAGGGTGTTCAGCAAGTTTGGAAAATGCCAACATCCCTGGATGCTACACAAAGAAATATGATTCATAAAGAGGCTCTTACGAACGATGGGACTCCTGCAACCGAGTCAATATGGGCTTATTACAATGATCCGAATAATGCAGTTACCAGAACAGATTGGTTTAAGGAAGTATTAAAACCTGCCTATATTTCAAATCAGGATTTTAGCATTCAGGGTGGGGGTGAGAAATCAAACTATCTTTTAAGTCTGGGATACATGGATAACAATGGGATTGTATTAAAAACCAATTACAAAAGGTATAACATAAGGTTTAACAGTCAGCACGAATTGATTACGAATCTGACATTCGGTGAAAATTTCTCTGTTGTGATGACCGATCAGAAAGGCGCGGATACACGTGGCGGCTATGACGGAGTATTAAGTTCTGCTCTATTCAGTATGCGGAATACCCCAGTATGGGCAGATGAAGCCAATCAGATTTATGGCACTCCGACCGGAGATTTTCCCAATCCTGTGGCTTCCCTCAACGTAAAAGACAACAGGAACAAAGGAACCACAATTGGCGGGGATGCTTATTTGGAATACAAAATATTTAAGGTTT
The DNA here is from genome assembly GCA_903927965.1 of uncultured Bacteroidia bacterium. GTDB lineage: Bacteria > Bacteroidota > Bacteroidia > Bacteroidales > Prolixibacteraceae > JAAFHB01. The sequence continues at coordinate 90,413 of CAIYPA010000200.1, forward strand.
TAACTTTGAAATCGGATATCGGATATACTGCAGGTTATGGACACAGTAAAAATTACCAGTCAATTGCCATCGGCGGTGGTCGCGGATTGATGAACCACAATAGCCTGAACGAAGGGTATAGCAACTTCTATCAATGGGAATGGAACAATACCCTGACATTTGATCAACGCTTCGATCAACATCATGTTGCAGCCCTGGCAGGTATGTCTATGGAGGCAGATCATAGCGATTGGATCAATTCAGGAACTGTTCAGGATTTTAGTGATGAAAGTTCCTCTTTACGCTACCTCGACAATGCCACCAGTTTTCCCAACCATGTTGGTGGAAGTGCGGGTGACAACGCATTAAAAAGTTATTTTGGCCGGATCAGTTACGAATACGCTGAAAAATACCTGTTGGCAGGCAACATTCGTGCAGATGGTTCATCGAAATTTGCCGAAAGCAGACGTTGGGGCGTATTTCCTTCTATATCAGGTGGCTGGAGAATTTCAAAAGAGAATTTTTTTAGTGGTTTAAAAGATAAGGTCTCTGACCTGAAATTACGTGCCAGTTGGGGGCAATTGGGGAATGATAAAATTCCAGGATACCAATATTATAGTACGATTGGAACTACGGGTTCCCCAACCCTTGGTGGGCAGGCAGTTTCTGCAGTAGCCCAGAATAGTTATTCCAATCCGAACATTCAATGGGAAGTTACGACACAAACTGATTTTGGTATTGACGCAAGTTTCCTCAATGATCGCCTATCTTTGTCAGCTGACTACTACGACAAGGAAACGACCAATATTCTGGTACAGGTGCCCCTTGTTTCATCTCTTGGAGTTGGCAATGCACCTTATCGCAATGCGGGTCAGGTATCAAACAAAGGTTTTGACATGGGGATTACTTACAGAAACCATGATAAAGCTTTCAAATATTCTGTGACTGCAAACATCGCACATGTGACCAATAAACTGGTTTCATTTGGTATTGCAGGCGACAAGGAAATTTTTGCAGCCAACTACAAAAATGTCAACGTTGGCAGGATTGCTGAAGGGGAACCGCTTGGTCACTTCTATGTCCTCAATGCCCTTGGAATCTTTCAAACACAAAATGAAATCAACAGTTACCTAAACAAATCAGGGAATAAAATTCAACCCTTTGCTGTTCCCGGAGATGTAAAATTTGAGGACCGGAATGGGGATGGAATTATCAGTGCTAACGACAGATTTAACGGAGGAAGCAGCTTTCCTGCCTTTACTGGATCCCTGTCTTTTAATGGCGAATATAAAGGCTTTGATATCAGTATGATGTGGATAGGGAGCCAGGGAAACAAGATTTTTAACGGTCTAAAATTAGGTGGCGAATTCATGCAGGGGACCGGCTACAACAACAGTCCGACAATTTTAGACCGTTGGACTCCCCAAAATACAAATACCTCTGTACCAAGGGTTACTGTTCTTGACTTAAACAGCAACAAAAATTATAGTACCCTTTATCTTGAAGATGGAAGTTTTGCCAGGATGAAATACCTGACATTCGGATATACTTTTGATAAAAAGCTAATTGGTGAGAAGATTCAGAAACTTCGTGTTTATCTTACCTTTCAGAACTTGATTACCCTAACCAAATACTCTGGTTTTGATCCTGAGGTTGGTGCAAGTGGCGATTTTAACCATAATATCTTCGGTGTTGACACTGGTAGCTATCCGCAAACAAAAGCCTATTTACTGGGCATTAACTTTAACTTTTAACTGATTAAAATATGCATACCATGAAAAAGTATTTTCCGATATTAATGATATTGCTTATGGCCTCATGTGGGAAGGATTTTTTGAACAAGCAACCGCATGTCTTTACAGATGCAGTTTTCTGGCAAACTGCAGCACAGGCCGAAACGGCTTTAGCCGGTGTCTATACCCCACTTCAGGGTGAAGAAGCTCTTGGAGGTGAAGATTGGTGCGGTTTTGAGTGCTTCAGCGACAATGCCTATTTGAACGATAATGGTTACAGTGATTATATCGCAATGACAGAATTCAGGGCAACATCAAATAACATGACAGGCGATCTCTGTGGTCTTGCCTATATTGAATACTTTCAAACCATTAAAAGGGCATCAGATGTATTAACAAATGTACCTAATATACAGATGGATGCGTCCCAGAAAAACAGGATACTAGGCGAAGCCAATTTTCTACTGGCATTTGCATACTATCAACTTGCAATCCGTTATGGTGGTCTTCCTATCTATGATTCCAAAGATCCTGCAGCAGCCCTTGTCAGGAAAACAGAAGCTGAAACATGGGCAGTAATCGAGAATAGCCTGAAATCTGCCACGACCCAACTCGCATGGGAGCATGAAAGTGGTCGGCCAGGGCTTGGGGCAGCCTGGGGCATGTTGGCAAAAGTATATGCCCATGAAACAAAATGGACAGAAGCAAAAACTGCCGCAGAAACGGTAATTAATTCAGGAAAACATAGTTTAATTGCAAATTATGCTGACGTATTTACCATTGCTCACGAAAATGACAGTGAGATCCTTTTTGGGTTGGGGGCACGTTTAGGCGAATATCCCATAACCCCTGTCCTTTTGCTTCCAAACAACGTATGGAATGGTTTACACCCTGAACCAATGGGTGAAGGATGGAGGCTAGTGAGCCCTACATTAAGCTTTTACGATGCCTATCAGGTGGGTGATCTCAGGAAAGCAGCAACAGTTGCAAAACGAGGGGTTGATAAGATCACCTATAATGGTTTTACCGATTTTCTGCAAGCTCCAAACAATCAGTCCCCAGTGGTATGTATCAAATACAATTCCCCTTATAAAGACTCTTATGTGGGTTGGGCCGCTGGATTGAATGTTCCAGCTTTGAGATATGCAGATATCTTATTAATTGATACTGAGGCTATTATGATGTATAATGGCGGTGGGCCAACCAATCGGACAACTGCAATTTCAGCTGCATCTATACCTTTCAACAAGGTTCGCAACCGTGCAGGATTACCATCCATTGCAGCACCCACCTTTAACGATCTGATGTATGAACGCCGGATGGAATTGGCCTTTGAAGGCGGTGACCGGCACGTGGATCTTGTCCGTTGGGCTTTGGCTGAATTAATTTACAACACTGCTCCAGCAGAAGGAAGCTATAAGCCGAAACGTACTTATGTTCAAGCCACCCATCGTTTGATGCCTATTCTTCAAACAGAAATAGATAACAGCAACGGTTCTATCACGCAGAATCCTGGATATGCGGGGGCTAAATAACCCTTTTAAGTGAAATACTTTCAGCTCCTCCTTCGTGGTTAAGCGATGGGGGGAGCTTATCACTTGAGCACGAATTCCTGATTGTTAAGAATTTTCCGATCAGATCTATTTTTAATTCTATGTCTGCTTTGGGAAATAAGGATTTAGCCGAAAATTGAAATTCAAGTAAACTATAGGTTTTATATTTCTACTTTGATACCACAATCATTAATTTTTAAAGTTGACTTTTTAATTACCTCAATCCCTATTCACATAAAACTTTATAATTTAATCAACAATATAATCAATATTTTAAGATATTTCCCCAATGAAGAAACAGAAATAGTAAATTTTGAGTATTTGAAAAAACCAATAACAAATAGTTACTTAACAATGTAAGAATGAAAGAACAATAATGAGTCAAAATTTCTTAAAAAATGCACCTGTGAAACACAAAAGGTATAGGCAGTTTTCTCATTTTTTGACAGTCAAAAATAAAATAAACTCTGAAAATTGTTAAACCTGCATAATTGATTGTTCGGATTTTATTTGTCGAATTCGATAAAATAAGTAATTTTGCCATTCAGTGCTTTAATAAAAGCATATATGTTTAGCTCAATGGAAATTTAATAAAAGTATTTCCGTAGGTTACTTTATGTGACTGAGAGGGCGAAGCTGTAAAAAACAGTAATAATCTAAAAACAATTATGTCAATAAAAACAACATTAAATTCTCACATAATGTCTTATGATACAATAACCTTGTTGGTCTGAAAGTTTACGAATTTACCTAAATATAAAACACCTATGACAAATTGCTTAATCATTACATTAGGTCTCCTTTTGGCCCTTGGAATTTCAATCTACTTAGTTCCTGTCGTTATCCGATTAGTAAAAGCATTAAGATTATTTGACCATCCCAATGAACGATCATCCGCACTGAGACCCATTCCAACTTTAGGTGGAATCGCTATTTTTCTGAGTTTCGTTTTTGCTGTCACAATTAGCACGTATGGGAATGAATTACCTGGTCTAATTTACATATTCGCAGCACTATTACTAATGTTCGTAGTCGGATTAAAAGACGATATCGTTGATTTGCCCCCATGGAAAAAACTTGTGGCAGAAATGATAGCAGCAGGCTGTATAATAATATTTGCGAAAATAAGATTTACAAGTTTACATGGTTTTTTCGGAATTGAAGAAATTAGTTTATTACCAAGCATAATAATAACAACATTTTTTATTATTGTTATCATTAATGCTTTCAATTTAATGGATGGCATAGATGGGTTAGCTGCTGGATTAAGTATTTTATATGCTTCCATATTCGGTTTTTGGTTTTTAGTAAATGATCATTTAGATTACGCTATTTTATCATTTACGCTTGTGGGTTCTATTGCCGGTTTCTTCTACTTTAATGTTTTTGGAGGGGAAAATAAAATTTTTATGGGGGATACAGGATCATTAGTTTTAGGTACAATTTTATCGGTCATTGTGATACAATTCAATGAATTCAATATCAACCCGATAAGTCATTTCCCGGTCAAATCTGCACCTGCAGTGGCCTTTGGGATTCTTAATTATCCTTTAATTGATACTTTAAGAGTTTTTATCATTCGTGTTCTACACAAAAAATCACCGTTTACACCTGACAAAAATCACTTACATCACAGACTTCTTGTTTTAGGTTTTTCACACAGAAAAGCGTCGTTTACAATAATTCTGACAAATATGTTATTCATTATTCCGGTATTTGCGCTTCATGACATTGGAATAATTTGGTTAATGGCATTTATTATACTAGTAAGCGGTATTTTATTCACACTTCCAGCATACTTTATTAAAAAGAAGAACCTGATCGTTTATAACGATCCACATCAACAGCTTCTTACAATAAGTCTAAAAAGAAAAACAATGAAATACAACGACTCGGAAAATATTTTTGAACGGGAGAAATTCACCTCAAAAATTTTAAAAATCCAGATGCTCCTTCAGAAACTTAATATTTGGTAGTCATAACGAATCAAGAACATTACTTTTACATATAATAAAATAAATCATTGATTTAATGGCAAACCGGTGTAAGGCAAATACTTATACCGGTTTGCCATTAATATCGACATACAATCCAAAAAATTAACATAAAGATTTTAAGTTCGCATGAATTCAATTTCGGTTAATAGTTTACATGTCCCCTTTAAAGACATAAATTAATAGCGATGGATACTATTTTAAAAAAAAATCTCTCCTATTTATTTATACTTCAGAACTTTAACTACATAATACCACTTCTTTTACTCCCCTACCTTACTCGTACACTCGGAGCTGAAAATTTTGGGAAAATAGCTTTTGCTCAAGCTTTTATTACATATTTTATACTAATAACTGATTTTGGATTTAATACTTCTGCCACTCAAGACATTGTCCGTTCAAGAACAGATAAGGCAGCTTTAAGTAAATTTTTTTGGTCCATAACTGTAACAAAATCACTTTTGGGGATTGCAAGTTTAATTGTATTAGTAATCCTACTTATCGTTATTCCCAAATTACAGCAGATGTATGTTCTTTTATTGATAGCTTCTTCTGGGATACTCTCAACAATAATATTCCCAGTTTGGTTATTTCAGGGCCTCGAAAAGATGTCCTATATTACACTGTTCAATGTTATACCAAAAATACTGGTACTTATTTTCACCTTTGTTTTTGTAAAATTGAAATCTGATTATACTTTAGCATTAGGCATACAATCATTAGGGACTTTGCTTTCCGCCATTGCTTGTGCATTTATAATAATTAATCAAAGAATTGTAAAACTTTATTATCCCAACATTTCAAATATTAAATCAACAATAACAGAGGGTTGGCATATATTTGCTTCAAGCCTTGCGACAAATATTTACACCACTACAAATACGGTAGTTCTCGGATTTCTATCAAGTAATATAGCCGTTGGTATTTTTTCAGCATCTGAAAAGATTGTTCGCTCTTTAATTTCTTTGTTCTCTTCAGTATCGCAAGTTACATTTCCCCGAATTAATACCTACTATCAGGAGTCTGTAGAAAAAGCTGTAAATTTCGGAAATAAAGTGCTAAAATACACTTTTATATCGACATTTAGCATTGGTATTTTTCTGTTTATTGGTGCACCATTAATCGTTAAGGTTTTATTTGGCATTACACAATTTTCAGAAGTCATCATCATCTTACGAATCAGTAGTTTTATTCCCTGTCTTGCTACTTGTAATGGAATAATGGCAACCAATTTTTTAATAACTTTTGGTTTGAAAAAATATCTTTTCATTGTTGTCGCCATAGGTGGGCTATTCAGTTTGCTGACTATTGTCCCAACAGTACTTTTTTTTCAAGCAAGGGGAGTTGCAATCATAGCAACATTGACTGAAATATTGATAACGATTATGTTACTGGTAATATTTAAAACACATCAGATTAAAATAAAATTTTAATTAACCCGAATTAATAATTTATCATCCAAGGTACAAGATTCGACTATTAAAAAATGACTAGACTCCTGTTCAAGTTACATGAAATTTTAGTTAAACTTTCATGGTTTTGGGAACCACGACACAAGAACAAAGGAAAGAGCAATTATTCTATTTGTATTGTTACATATTGTAAGAGATTTGACGCAAATTTTAAACCATTAATAAAGCAACTTGCTAGCCTTTACAATGATACTGAAATCATTGTCGGTGTTAATGGCTTTCATGATCAGGAAGTTCAAAAAAAATACCTACAGAAATTTAAAGAGTTTATTGGATTTTACCACAATATTATATGGTTTAGCTTTGACACCGGTCAATCAATCAGTAAAATGTGGAATCAATGTTCGCAAAGGTCTACCAACCAATGGATGATAATACTCAATGATGATGTTTTACTAGCCAAATCCTTTAAAAAATCTATTGACCAAATAGAACTCAAAAAAAATACGATACACATTTTGAACTCAAGTTGGAGTCATTTTCTAATTTCAAAAGAGGTATTCTCAAATGTAGGATGGTTCGATGAAAGGTTTCCTGGTGTTGGAAATGAAGATTGGGATTACGAAATTCGTGCCATTCTTGCAAAAACAAATATTGATATGGTCAAAACAAGGTCGATAGTAAATCTTGTTGTTAAAACAAAGGACTTTTCTTATTCTTCATCAGAAAAAATTATAAACTTGAAATACAGTAGTTCAAATTGGGATTTTTTTAAAAAGAAATGGTCAATAAGGAACGACTTTGAAGAAGGGTATCTGCGAACGAGATTCCCGCAAATACCCTATGTAAAACTAAATACTGGGATGGAAACCCCAAATTTTTATAAATAATGGATTTTGTGACCAATACAAAAACGGCTCTTGTTACGGGTGGAGCAGGTTTTATCGGATCTTATATTGCAAAGGAATTAATAAACCTTAATTATAACGTAATTATTCTGGACGATTTAAGTGGTGGTTTTATCTCAAACCTACCAGATAAAGCAGTTTTTATTAACGGAAGCATACTTAATGAAGAGTTGGTCAAACATATATTTAAAAAATTCAATATTGATTATGTATTTCATATAGCTGCTTATGCAGCAGAAGGACTTAGCCACTTTATAAGAAAATATAACTATGAAAACAACTTGATTGGAAGTATAAATTTAATTAATGAAAGCATAAAAGCCAATATTAAGTGCTTTGTATTTACATCTTCAATCGCTGTTTATGGGGAAGGACAAGCTCCTTTTAAAGAAGATACTATTCCTAAACCAGAAGATCCATATGGTATCGCTAAAATAGCTGTAGAAATGGATCTGGCAAATGCTCATCGGATATTTGGTTTGAATTATATTATTTTTAGACCTCACAATGTTTATGGTGAGAATCAAAATATTGGAGACAAATACAGAAATGTCATAGGTATATTCATGAATAGAATAATGAACCACCAATCTATACCGATCTTTGGAGATGGAGAACAGACCAGGGCATTTTCATATATTGCAGATGTTGCTGTACCCATTGCCAGGTCTATTGAAATAAAAGAAGCATACAATCAAATCTTTAATATAGGTGGTGATATACCCTATAATATCAAATTTCTTGCTGAACTAATCAAAGAAAAACTCGGCTCTACAGTGGAAATCGAATATTTAGAAGCAAGAAATGAGGTCTTACATGCTTTTGCCGACCATTCGAAAGCCAAAAAGATTTTTGAGAAGTACATTTACAATATTCCAATCGAGGTAGGAATAACACGTATGGCAAAATGGGCATTAAGTGTGGGATCCATGCGGCCATCAGTGTTTGAAAACATTGAAATCGAAAAAAATTTACCACCTTCCTGGAAAAAACAGATAGAAGATCAATCCCTTGAAATAGAGAATTAATAAGAGTACTTGGAATATTTGTATTTTATATAAATCTTATGTTACTTTTATACGACCTTTTATTTCATTAGAATTTATTTTAGGGTTAAATCATTTATAAGGAATTTTAAAATCATCGTTTGAAAAAATATCGAAGGCTGAATTGTATTATTCAACTTGAATGTGCATTTTAAAGAATACAATAACTGATGTAATATTATTGAAAACTTGGATTCAGATTCCATTGATTAAATGGTTTATCGATATCAATTCAATTGGACAACTGTCAATTCATTAAAAAAAAAGATGACCAATTAATCGCGATGAATTCACGATTGTTTTAATTTTTTTTAATTAATTTACACGCAATTACAAGGAAATTTAAAGTTGAAAATGACGGATGCTGACTTCTCTGTATTAATTTCTGTTTACTCAAAAGAAAACCCGGATTATTTAAGGGAAGCATTGAGTAGTATCTGGGAAGAACAGTCATTTAGGCCGATGGAAGTTGTATTGGTCAAAGATGGGCCGTTAACAGAAGATCTTGAAAAAGTAATTTTCGATTTCAGCCAAAATGCTCCTTTGAAAATCCTTGAATTGGAAACCAATTCTGGTTTAGGTATTTCATTGGCAAAAGGGCTAGAACTTTGCTCATGCAATCTTGTGGCCCGGATGGACAGTGATGACATTTCAATGCCAGATCGATTCGAAAAACAGATTAAGTATATGGTTATGCATCCGGGAATTGATGTATTGGGAACCAATATTGCTGAATTTGTAACAACAATAAATAAAATCGTTTCGTATCGAAATTTGCCAATTGAGTTTTCGGATATTAAGCATTTTGCAAAAAAAAGAAATCCGCTGAACCATATGACTGTAATGTTCAGAAAGGAAACAGTTCTAAAGTATGGAAATTATGTCACTTTTTATGGATATGAAGATTACTATTTGTGGGTCAGATTATTATTACAAAACGTAACGATTGTGAACTTACCCGAGGCCTTGGTATATGCAAGGATAAATAATATTTACAGTAAAAGACGAGGGATTAAGCTTTTTATGATTGAATTCAAATTGCAGGAAGAGTTTCTCCGTCTGGGATTTACAAACAAGTTTAATTTTGTCCATAATATTATATTCCGAGCTTTTCCAAGATTACTCCCCATCGAAGGATTGAAAATAGTCTATAAATTCCTTCGGAACTGAAAGGAAAAGTTGATTTTACATATCACACAATAATTATTTAAAAGATATTTTGACTATGTCTTTAATAAAAAAAACAGTAATCATAGGCGGCTCTGGTTTTGTCGGTACCCGGCTAATTGATTTACTGGGAAAAGAGAACTGCATTAATATCGACAAAACATTCAGTTTAAAACACAACGAGATCACAAGGATTTTTGATATTCGTAATAAAAACCTTGAAACAGCCCTTCCAGACAATATTGACTCAGTCATACTATTAGCAGCAGAGCATCGTGATGATGTAATGCCTATATCGTTGTATTATGATGTCAATGTCGAAGGAACCAAAAACGTGCTGGATGCGTTCGAGAGAAAAGGGATCAACAAAGTGGTATTTATTAGTTCTGCTGCTGTTTACGGTCTAGGAAAACCTAAACCCGATGAAAATTACCCGCTTCAACCATCAAGCCATTACGGTAAAAGCAAAGCCATCGCTGAAAAACTTCTTAAAGATTGGAGGGAAAAGTCACCCCAAAATAGATGTTTGACAATTGTTAGACCAGCCGTAATATTTGGTGAAGATAATAAAGGGAATGTCCATAATCTTTTAAGGCAAATTTCATCAGGGAAATTTATTATGATTGGAAATGGCATGAATAAAAAATCCATGGCCTATGTTGGAAATGCCTCAGCATTTATACAATTTTGTATTAATACAAATACAATAGGAGAACGGATTTTTAACTATGTTGACAATCCTGATCTGAACATGAGAGAATTGGTCTGGGAGGTTGAAAAAAGTATAGAAAAAAATTTGTTGCCGATACGCCTCCCTTATTGGATAGGACTCATGGGTGGCCTCGTGTTTGACCTCCTTTCATTCTTGACAGGAAAGAGTTATCCAATTAAAATGATTAGAATAAAAAAATTCTGCGCAACTACACAGTTTAACGCAGTAAAAGCGCATTCGATCGGTTTCGTTGCCCCCTTTACATTAGCCGAAGGATTACACTTGACTTTGAAAAACGAATTCCCCGAACATTTTAATAGGGAGAGCGAATAAGAGATATTTTTTTACCTTTAAATAATACCAATTTTGCATAAAACGTTAAAAATATGAATAACAAAAACTATTTAGCGTTCCCTTCAATTAGGATTAAATCCAGTCACATGAACATTATGAGGATTAAATTATTCTATTTATATATTTTACTCTCGCTGATTTGCCCAACATTCTTAAAGGCACAATCTATACCTGTTGGAACTCCGATGCTCGAAGATGCTTACCGTCGAGACCAATTGCTTGGTAAGATCGACTCTTCTGTATCTTTTTGTTCACGACCTATTTTCCCTACTGAAGCATTTAATGTTAAGAATGTTTTCGATCCTGAAAGCGATTTGTCAATAAAAAGTTGGACTAAAAGAAAAGATGTCTCTTTAGATTTTGATCATAATAAAGGCCATATCGAGCTATTGCCTTTTACTTGGACCAATCAGTACAACTCAAATTACCCATATGGATGGAACGATGGTTTAATGATTCCAGCCAAAGGTTTTCAAACCATGTTAAGCGGAGGTTTTTTTGCAAAATACGGATGGTTCAATATTCAGCTCCGTCCCGAATATGTAAGCGCAGAAAACAAGGATTTCAACGGGTTTCCGAAGGAATTTAGGGATCAGATCTGGTACGAATATTCTGAAATTTATAATTTTATCGATTTGCCAGAGAAATTTGGCAATGGAAAATATGAAAAATTATCCTGGGGACAAAGCAGTATCCGACTTAACTTAGGACCGGCATCTATAGGGTTATCGAATGAGAATCTATGGTGGGGTCCGGGAATGAGAAATTCATTGACGATGTCCAACAATGCAGATGGATTTAAACATTTTACCCTAAATACATTGAAGCCAGTTAGAACTTCAATAGGTTCATTTGAAGGACAAATAATAATGGGAACTCTTGTCAACTCGGGATTCATCCCCTTCGACCCCCTTCGTAGATTTTCTAACAATCTGCTTTATATTCCTAAGAGGAATGAGGATCGATATATAAACGCAATGGTCGTCACTTATCAGCCAAAATGGGTGCCGGGACTGTTTTTTGGCCTAATAAGAAGCTTTACCAAATACCATAGTAAGAAAGATAGCTCATACCAAAGCCTGACTCCAATTTTCTACTCTATGGATCGGAAATTCGATCTAACCAGTGGAAATCTTGTCCCTGACTATTCAGACCAACGTGTTTCGGCTTTTGCACGGTGGCTCTGGACACCTGCTCATGCAGAAGTCTATTTTGAATTTATGAGAGAAGACCATCCACAAAATTGGCGTGATTTTTTTCTTCAAATGGATTATAGCAGGGCTTATATTTTTGGCTTCAGAAAATTGATTCCACTTAATAAAACCAAAGGGCAAAGCATTCAGGTCAATCTTGAACTTACCCAACTGCAACAAACGAATAATGACCCAACAATACCCTATCGATATTTGTATATCAGTCGCGAAACAACCCAAGGCTATACAAATAACGGACAGCTTCTGGGCCCTGGTATAGGCATTGGAAGTAACCTTCAATCTTTATCTGTCAGCTGGGTAAAAGGGTTGAATCTTATCGGTTTACAATTTGAACGGTACGTTCATGACAACGATTTTCATAACTTTGTGATCAAAGATTACCGTCACAATTGGGTTGATCTTACAATTTCTGGCATGCTACATTGGTCATGGAGAAATTTAATGTTTTCCTCAGAGTTAACCTGGGTCGATACCTACAACTATCAGCATTATTTTACACCTGTTGACCCTACGGATACTAGCTGGTGGGCCAAAGGAAAAAACGTGTACAATTTCCATGGTAATGTTTCGTTGAGTTACAGGTTCTGAATTTTACATTAAATTCATTTAAAGTGCAGTTAAAACTTCTAAGCATAGTTCTTCTTATTGGATTAATCACCTTTAATAGTAAAGGACAAACAATACCAGTTGGTACACCGATATTGAGTGAGGCAATGCGAAATGCCCAGCTATTAGGGCAAGTCGATTCGTCAATCTCATTTTCTGTAATGCCCATCTTTCCAGTAAAAGCATTTAAATCTGGCGATCAAAACGATTTTTATAAAACCCTCGGCAAGGGAAAGTGGAATAATGATAATCCCACATTCCATTTTCTAAACAAATTAGGAAATTTGCAGTTACTACCATTCAAATGGAATCAACAATTCAATACACATCACCCTTATAGCCTGAACGATGGGGCTATGATTCCCGCCAGAGGATACCAAACCATGATCAGTTTAGGATTTTATGCTAAACTCGGAATATTAAGTATTCAGTTATATCCTGAATATGTATTCGCCGAAAACAGGGATTTTCAAGGACTTTACAAACAGTTATCTCCAATAATATGGCAAGAATATAATACCTTTCATTCACTTATTGACTTTCCAGATAAATTTGGAGATAAACCTTATAAGAAACTATTTTGGGGTCAAAGTAGTATAAGAATAACGGCAGGTCCAATTTCATTTGGCCTTTCAAATGAGAATCTTTGGTGGGGTCCAGGCATTAAAAACTCTTTATTGATGAGCAATACCGCACCTGGCTTTATGCATTTAACCTTGAATTCAGTTAAACCGATCCATACTTTGATTGGCTCGTTTGAAGGACAAATTATAGGCGGACTTTTAGAAGCTTCCTCCTATGAAACTGTAATGCAAAGTCAATCTCAATACCTTAATGGAATGGTGCTAACATATAATCCCCTATGGATATCTGGCTTATTCTTAGGTTTAACAAGAAGCGAAATGGTCCTATATAAAGACCTTAATAAATTTACCGATTACATGCCAGTTATTTCACCTTTTTTTAAAAAAAATATTTACGGCAATGGTGAAAGCAAAACTGTTAATGATCAACGCACCTCCATATTTGCTCGTTGGCTTTTACCTATTGCAAATGCCGAAATTTATGCAGAGTTTTACAAGGAAGACCATGCTTACAATTTTCGCGATTTATTTTTACAGTTGGAATATGCACATGCCTATCTTTTTGGACTAACAAAGTTGCAACCAAGAATTCATCATCCTGGTCAATATATTAAATTTCAACTTGAATATACAAAAATTGAAGATAATTCAGACAATGAATGGCGAACCGGTGGATATTCATACAATTATGTCCATTATTCTCAACAACTTCTTGGCTATACCAATCAAGGACAATTACTTGGTCCCGGCATCGGCCCAGGTAGTGATTTACTGTCAGTCGAAGTCAGCTTACTTAAAGGTTTAAAAAAAATCGGATTAGAGTTTGAGCGGTTCGTTCATAACGCTGATTTTTTCAATAAAATTATTCAAGATCCAAGAGCCAACTGGGTAGATCTAAACATTTCTGCAATTGGCCAATTTAATTGGAGAAACATACTTATCTCCTCAAAATTCACCTTTCAGAACGCATATAACTATCAATATTATTATCAGCCTACTATTAAAAATAACAAACCTGATTACTGGGCTCCTGGGACCAATACTTTTAATTTTCAGGCTCAGATCTCAATGACATATAGATTTTAAATAAACCATTTTCGTAATTTCAATAATGGATTCCAGCAACCGATTGTATCTCCCCAAAATCCTCATAAGTGATGAAATTGATCTGATCGATTTTTTTAAAATAATTTGGAGCAACAGGAGAAAAATACTTATTACTACTGCGATTTGCGGACTATTTGGTATCTTTCTCGCGATTATTAGCCCTATTGAGTACAAGGCTACGGTGGTAATGGTACCCCAAACGTCAAACCAACAATCAAAACTCGGGAATTTCTCCAGTTTGATTGGATTGGCTGGGATTAATCTTAACACATTCACCAATTCAGACATAAATCCAAAATTATTTCCTCAAATACTATCAAGTCCAGCCTTCATTTTGGAGTTGATGAATTCGCCACTTAAGTTCAATGATATAGAGCAACCTATAACATTTTATGACTATTACGTAAAAATTAGGAAGCCAAATCCTATTATTAATTATACAATAGGGTTACCTTGGAAAATACTAAAAGCATTTCGAAAAAACCCATTAGAAAAGATCAATTCCGACAAAGAAATCATTGAAATGACTGATGACCAGGTCATGGTTGAAAATATTTTATCCAAGAAGGTATCCATCACACTCAATGATGATGATGGCTCAATCACTATTTCTGGGAATATGCCGGAACCTCTCGCAGCTGCGCATCTCGTAAAAGCTGCACAGAACCTCTTACAGCGTCAGATCATTCAATTCAAGATTGAGAAAACAAAAGCCACTTTAGACTTTATTCAGCTACGTTGGGATGAGGCTAAAATCAATTTACAGAAAACACAAAAAAGACGAGCTGATTTTCAGGATCAAAACCAAAATATATCATCCGCTAAGGCAAAAATGGAAGAAGAGTGGCTAAACGCCGAGTCAACACTTTCAATGAACATATTCTCAGAATTATCAAAACAACTCGAACAGTCAAGAATTCAACTCAAAGAAGAAACCCCAGTTTTTACAATAATAAAACCAATAAAAGTTCCTTCTGAGAAATCGCAACCAAGAACCATGTTATTCCTGATGGTCTCGCTCTTATTGGGACTAATTACTGGTACAACTTTAATTTTCTGGAAAGTGTATTTGGCAAATATCAAAAAACAGTCAATGCTAAATGCCCCCTCCTTGCCTACAAATTGAACAATTAGTTTTATAAACAACAATAAATTGGATATAAATATAGTAAACAAATGTATCGAGAAACCCATAGTTAGCATCATTACTGTATGCTATAATAGCAGGGATACAATATCGAAAACATTAGATTCGTTAATAAGTCAAACCTCTCACAATTTCGAATATATAATTATAGATGGTGGATCCACGGATGGAACAATAGAATTGATCAGATCATATGAAATCCTCTTTTTAAATAACGCTATTCCTTTCATTTGGAAAAGCGAAAAGGATGAAGGCATTTATGAAGCGATGAACAAGGGCATAAGCCTTTCATGTGGCACCTTGATCGCTTTGTTAAATAGCGATGATTGGTACAATCCTGATACCATTGAAAATATCATTGGTGCTTATCAGAAACATTCTGATATAGGTGTTTTTCATGGAATTGTTAAATTTTGGAAGAATAATATTATCCATACATTACATGGAGCATCAGAGAATTTTATCGAAAGCGGTAGCTTCCCACCCCATTTAACCTGTTTTATTAAGAAGTCCGTTTATGATATGATTGGTCTTTACGATTTAAAATATCCAATTGCCTCTGATTATGATATGTTGCTTAGGATAAAAAAAATGGGTGTAAAATTCTTTTTAATAGAAAAAGTCCTTGCCAATTTCAGCCTTCATGGTGTTTCATCTAGTCGCCCATTATCGCTTGATGTTATCTCGATTCAAAAAAAACATGGGCTAATCTCGACATGCAGATATTGGATATTACGTGCAATTTATAAGGTTTTAAATTTCCTTTATCCTTATTTGAAATAAATTTCCATTTTATTTATTTGAAGTTCCAATACAAACCATAGCAAATGAATGGAAGAATAAATCCTTTAACTTTAAACTATGTAAAACTACCCACATTTTTATTGGTAGTCTTCTCCGGATTCTATTTGACTCGTCTTGTTCCAATCAGCCCAATCTATTTCTCCTTTGTCTTGTCCCTTATAATATTCTTAGTTGGATATCTGTACAGTGGTAAACGTAAGTTTAATTTACTTTCTATACCAGTAGTGGTCAATTTCATCTATCTAATAGTTACTCAACCATTTAACCATCCGGAATTACTTACTCTACTTAATGTACTTTTCTCGTTAGCCTATCTGATTGCAATTCTAAATAGTGCACCTTACCTTTCTAAAGCAGAATTGATCCACTATTCAAAGATTTTCATAGTCTTTACAATTCTACTTCTAACCATTGAAGCATCGTGGAGATTGAGCCACCCAGTCGATTTGGCCAAAATAATACACAATACTGGAAGTATTAAGGATACAGAAAAACTTTTCCTTCCATCTGACACTGGATCAAATGGCCTAATCCTTAACGGCAATAACGAAATAGAAAAAAATTTGTTTTACACATTCAAGATCTCAAGCATAATGTTTCAAGATTCAAATTTTGTAGGAACTTATGGTTTAACAACATTTTTTTTCTACCTCTTTTTATTAAGGGAACGATTTGTAAAAACTCCAATTCCACTTTACATATTAGGTTTCCTAATTATTTTGACCTTATCACGGAGTGCCATTTTAACAATTCCATTAACATACCTTTTAATTGCATTGACTAAGAAAAACAGCTCCATTATCTATATGACGCTTTTTTTGTTTCTTCTTCTTATCGGTACTGTTTTTATATTTCATGGTGTTGCAAATGACGAAAGTTTTATGAGCAAAATCAGGATTGTTACGCTATCCTTTAATCATCTGAACCACCTTTCTTTTATAGATTTGATGAACGGAATCGGTTTTGGAAACACAGTTCATTACCTTGGTATCGCTGCCCATAATATTTTTCTTACCTATTTGATTGAATCGGGAATAGTTGGCTTTGTACTCTTCCTAATAACTAACCTAATGTTCATAAAAGGCTCAAACAGAAAGAGTTTATATCTTACTATCCCACTGTTTATTAGTGGAATGTCACTTTCAGGCCATGTTCTTACTTTTTATTACGCATGTATGGTAATCCTCTATTTTTTGAGTAGGAATCCTTCCGATGAGCACTTAAAAGTAGAAGAAAAGTCCAACCTCGAAATGTCCATATAATGTAAGCATTCGGTAAACCCCGTATTTTAGATTGAGTTTTTTGGTTTTAAGTTTGGCCTTCACTTTAAAAAATGCACCAAACGATGTTAAATGTTCAACAATTTCGATCCATCTATGACGGTTTTCTGGAATCCGGCTTAAGCATACGTGATTATTGTGCCAACCAGCAATTGAAAGAGTCCATGTTCTACTATTGGCAGAACAAGCTGAAAGGGCAATTGCCACCCAAAAGGGGATTTGTACCGTTGATTTTTGACAATGGACAAAAAGGCCAGTCATCACGGATCCCAGCAACTGTGCAGAACAGGACGAAGTCCCATTCTGCGGCAACAGCAAACAACGCGATTTCCTGTGAGATTACCTACCCCAACGGTGTCTGTTTAAAACTGGATGGTTTGACCGACCCGGAGATGTTGCGGCCACTATTGACCCTGGCGCACCAGTAGTATGTTCAGCCTCACATCGTCGATGCAGTATTATCTGTATTCTTATCCTACGGACATGCGCCGTAGTTTTTATACCCTCAGCGGAATGGTAACCGACCTGATGGGCGGCAACATCCAGGATGGGGACGTGTACATATTTGTCAACCGACCTTGTACCAGTATGAAAATCCTTCACATGGAATGCGGCGGCCTTGTGATCTACCACATGAAGCTGGAGTCTGGCTGTTTCAAACTGCCTGTTTTTGACCCTGCCACCAAGACCTTCCGGTCCAGTTGGCAGGATCTGATGATGATGGTGCAAGGTGTTTCAAAAGATGATAAAGTGGACAAAAAAAGAAGAAAAAAACTTAAAAATAATTGGAAATAACCTGTTTTTATTTGGCTGATTAATTGATATTTACTATCTTTAAGCCATTAAAAACAAGGGGAAATGACAGCTGCGGAAGAGGCTTTTTTGCAACAAATTTTACAGGATCGGGACGGGCTTTTCAGGGAAACATCCAAGCTGAAAAGCCAGCTTGCCAACTATGAAAACTTCGAGTCGGAAAGGGTCTCCTACAAGCAACAGATCGACCAAAAAGACGTGACCATCGCGAGGCTGAAACAGCAGGTCGAGATGCTCCAGCGGAAGATCTGGGGCAAATCCAGTGAAGGGCACATCAATGAAGACCCGCAGCAAAGGCGCATCGATTTTGAAGGGCTTGACCTTCTCCCTGAAGAAAAAGAACTTGCCACCAGTGCCAAAGAGGAGATAGTGCAATACAAGACAATCCGTGTCCCCGTAAAGGAAAAAACCCACCCAGTACGCAAACCCCTGC